>CAZTGH010000216.1:3577-8860 GCA_964612985.1 uncultured Pirellulales bacterium | reverse complement strand
GAAGCTGGGCGACGTCGTGCTGGTGCACGCGGGGTTCGCCATCGCGCAGGTCGATGAGGAAGAGGCGAAGAAGACGTGGGAGCTTTTCGCAGAGATTGAGAACTTCGAGAAGACCCAGAACCGGATTTCGGGGTAGAGCGCCATGCTGGACAGAATCGCCAAAGCGCAACATCAGATCGAACAGGCGTGCGACTCGCTGGGCCGGCCGATCACCGTGATGGAAGTCTGCGGGACGCATACGGTTTCGATCTTCCGCAGCGGGATTCGCTCGGTTCTGCCCGAGGGGCTCAAGCTCCTTTCGGGGCCCGGGTGCCCGGTCTGCGTGACGGATCAGGGGTATATCGACGCGGTGCTGGAACTGACGAAGCGCGACGACTGCATCATCGCCACGTACGGCGACATGATTCGCGTGCCGGGGCAGGCGGGCTCGCTGGAGACGCGCGCCTCCAACGCGGATGTGCGGGTGGTGCTGAGCAGCGAAGACGCACTGCAACTGGCTCGCGAGAATCCGGACAAGACGGTGGTTTTCATCGCGGTCGGGTTCGAGACGACCACGCCCGCTTCGGCGGTGGCGGTCAAGGAAGCGGCGGCCGACGGGATCGACAACTTCTGCATTCTCAGCGGTCACAAGCTCATCCTTCCCGCGATGCGCGCCTTGCTCGGCGGGATGAACGATCGCATCGACGCGTTCCTTTGTCCGGGACACGTCAGCGTGATCATCGGATCGGGCGCGTTTGCCGAGATCGTTCGCGACTTCGGGCGACCCTGCGTCGTGGCAGGTTTCGAACCGCTGCAAGTTCTCGAAGGGCTGGCGGAGATCTGCCGGCAGTTGGCGAAAGGCAAGCCCGAACTCAAGTCGGTCTATAACGCGGTGGTCACCGAGCAGGGCAACATCGCTGCGCAGCAGATCATCGCAGAGTGTTTCGATGCGGCCGACGGATATTGGCGGGGCCTCGGGAAAATAGACAAGAGCACGCAGTCGCTGAAAGAGAAATATAGGCGCTTCGATGCATTCGATCGGTTCGGCGTGAGCGAAGAACCCACCGCAGAGCTGGGCGGCTGCCGGTGCGGCGAAGTGCTGTGCGGGCTGATCGAGCCTCCCGAGTGCGCGCTGTTCGGTGTGCGCTGTACGCCGCAGACACCGGTGGGTCCGTGCATGGTCAGTTCCGAAGGCACGTGCGCCGCGTGGTATAAGTATGGCCGAAGAGGTTAGGGCAGGCAATGGCACCAAGTGAACCGCAGAGAGTCCTGCTGGCCCACGGCGGCGGGGGACAACTGACCAATCAACTCATCCGCGAACGCATTCTACCGAAACTCCAGAACGAGGCGCTCTCGGAACTGGGGGATTCGGCGCATCTGGAACTGGATTCGACGTCCATATGCCTGACGACCGACAGCTACGTGGTCAAGCCCTTGTTCTTCCACGGAGGCGACATCGGCAAGCTGGCGGTGTGCGGCACGGTCAACGACCTGGCGGTGGCGGGGGCGAGACCGTTGGCGTTGACGCTGTCGCTGATCATCGAGGAGGGGTTCGAGTTCGAGCTGCTCGGCAGGATTCTTGACAGCATCGGCGAAACCGCCAGGCAGAGCCACGTTTCGATCGTCACCGGCGACACCAAGACGGTGGAGCGTGGTTCGGCCGACGGAATTTTCATCAATACCGCCGGCATCGGCATTCGATTGCCCGGCGCCAATCCCGGAATGGATCGGATTGCAGTTGGCGATCGGATCCTGATCAATGGGACGATCGGCGATCACGGCATGACGATCATCTCGCAACGAGAAGGCATTCGTTTCGAGTCGCAACTGCAAAGTGACTGCGCGGCGCTGGCGGATTTGACGTGCCGCCTGTATGAGAACGGCGGCGTGAAGTTCATGCGGGACGCGACGCGGGGGGGATTGGCGGCGGTGCTCAATGAGATGGTCGAGGGCGCCGGCGTCAGCATCGAGATTCGCGATGCGGACCTTCCGATCAAGCCTTCGGTTCAGGCGGCGGCCGACATGCTCGGGTTCGACGTGCTCAACATTGCCAACGAAGGCAAGTTCGTCGCGGTGGTCTCGCCCGACGCGGCGGATGCGTGTCTGCGTTTGTGCCGGGAGCACGCATTGGGTCGCGATGCGGCGATCATCGGCGAGGTGGTCGCGTCGCAGGGTGTGCCGCTGGTGGAACTGCGCACGCGAATCGGCGGCACGCGGATCGTGCAGATGCCTTATGGGCGCGAATTGCCAAGGATCTGCTGATGCACGAGACCGCCGTTGCGCAGGGATTGATTGACGCCATCCTTCAGGAGGCGGAAAAACAGGACGGCCGACCGACGCGCGCGAAGATGAGCTGCGGTCAGTTGAACGCGGTCAACGATGAGGTGCTTCGCTTTGCGTTCGAAGCGATCAGTCAGGGCACGGCGTGCGAAGGGATGACCTTGGAGATCGAACACAAGCCGATGCAGGCCCGATGTCGGGCGTGCGATCGAGCGTTTTTCGTAGAGCTGACCGCGCCGCGATGTCCGCACTGCGGCCGCGATGATTTTGCATTGCTTCCCGACGCCCCTCTGGTGTTGGATGAGATCGAGTTCGAGAAGGAGTAAGTCATGGAGAAGGTCAACGTCCGCAAGCGCATCCTCAACGCCAACGAACAGTTCGCGATGAAGAACATCGAACTGCTGGCGCAGCGCAAGCAGTTGTGTCTGAACATGATTTCCTCGCCGGGCTCGGGCAAGACCACGATCCTCGTGCGTACCGTCAGCGACCTGAAAGAGAAGGTCCGCATCGGCGTGATCGAAGGGGATATTCAGACCGATCTCGACGCCGAGCGCATCCGCGCGACGCAGGCGCCCGCGATCCAGGTGAACACCGAAGGCGCCTGTCATCTCTCCGCCCGACAGGTGTATGAAGCGCTCGGCAAGCTGCCACTCAACGATCTCGATGCGGTGGTGATTGAGAATGTCGGCAATCTGGTGTGTCCCTCGGCGTTCGAATTGGGTGAAACTGGGAAGATTGTCGTGCTTTCCGTGGCGGAAGGCGACGACAAACCCGTGAAATACCCGGGCATCTTCGCCAAGTCGAAGGCGTTGCTGATCAACAAGATCGACCTGCTCCAGGGCTCTCTGGTGGAGTTCGATCTCGACAAAGTCAACGCCGACGCGCGACGGCTCAACAAGCAGATCGAGATCTTTCCCGTCTCGGCGCGGACCGGAGAGGGCATGCAGGATTGGTACGACTGGCTGCTGAGCCAGGTGAATCAGTCGCGCCGATAGAGGCCGCGTTGGCGAATGTACTGCTCCACCTTCGGGTCGAGCAGATCGCTCACATCCTGTCCGTCGGCCAAGCGCGTTCGTACTTCCGTGCTGCTGATTTCAATCGCAGGCGTCTCGATCACGTCCCCCCGAAGTTTCTCCACCCGTTCGGGTCCCAGCGCTTCGAGATGTCGGTCGAACGAAGGCTTTTGGTACCCCCCTCGAACCATCACCGCCAGATGACATGCGTCGATCAACTCCTCGATGCGATGCCATAGCAGCAGATCGTTTACGCTGTCGGCGCCGAGCAACCAGTAGAGAGAGGTGTCGGCGCCGTACTCCTGCTGAAAGTACTTGACGGTGTCGAGCGTATAGCTCGGCGCCGGCCGACGCAGCTCGCAGTCACTGACGCAGAAGCGAGCGTTATCGCGAATGGCCAACTCGATCATGCGCAATCGATCTTCATCCGTGGCGTTGGGAAGAAAACCTTTCAACGGCGAACACTTGGCGGGAATAAAGACCACGCGTTCCGCTTCGATCTGTTGCGCCGCCGCTTCGGCCACGCGCGTATGACCGAGATGAATCGGATCGAACGTGCCACCAAACAATGCGATGTTGCGTCGGGTCATGAACAATTAACAATCAACTTGTGTGATTTTTCTGTCGGTTCGACCAAATGCCGGGAAGAAAATCTTACGGTCCAATGCACGTAGCAAACTCGATCGTGGTGTGCAAGTCAAGCCGCTTCTTTGTACGGCATATGCTCGAGATGCGCCTGCTGTGTCGCGCGCGTGACGTCTTTCAAAACGGCGGGCGCTCTCGCATTCATGCATGAATCCAAGCGTTTGCCTGCGCGGAAACATCGAAGAGCGAGCGGCACACCGTGACATCGTGCGCAGGTCTCGCGCGACAGGGGGAGAACGCTAGTGCGAGACGTTTGGCTTGCGGGAGGCGCGCCGCGGAATGTCCCATGCGAAAATTTTTATGAAGGTTTTCGGAATAAATGGACGATACACACCATAATGGATGGTATTATCACTTTCGGTAATGATCGTCCGCATGAAGTGAACGTATCATTTTCGCGTTATCGAGTAAAGTAAGTACACAAAGCATTACGTAGTGGTCAGCTTGAAGGAGAACAGGAATGGCCAAGAAGAAAGCTGCAAAGAAGAAAGTCGCCAAGAAGAAAGCCGCCAAGAAGACAACGAAGAAGGCGACGAAGAAGAAAGCGGCGAAGAGGCCGGCCGCCAAGAAGAAAACGACCAAGAAGAAAGTGGCCAAGAAGAAAAAATGAGACCGGCACTTGGCCTGGGGCCTGCTTGCTCGTCTGACCGGCGGCTCCCGTCGCGGGATTCGGGCGGCACCTGAAAGGGAGATGACCAGCAAGATTCACTTGGGAAGACAGCAGGCTTCTGGAAAATGGAAGACTCTCCTGGCAGCAGGGGAGTCTTCCGTTCTTTTGCAGAAAGGTCAGCGTTCACCGGGGCTGCCAAGGGAGGCGTTCGAAATGCCTCACGGAGGGGTGTGAGGACATCCCGGTATCCGTGTGGCAGCCGCAAGACGCAGTGAAACCAAGCTTTGGGGGTGGCGATTTCGGTTGGCAAGTGCGGTTCCTTGCAATTCGGGCGGTTTCTCCTATACTGTCGGAGCGGCGCGGCCGGTGGTGCGCCGCGCGGCACGATGGCAACACGAGATAAGGAGAAATCCCGTCCATGGACTTTTTCAACTATCAAGGGGGCCGATTGCAGGCCGAGCAGGTGGATGTCGAGCGCATCGCCTCCGAAGTGGGCACACCGACCTATATCTATAGCCAAGCCACGTTGCAGGACCATCTACGCAAGGTCCACCAGGCATACGCATCGCTGGATACCACCGTCTGTTTTTCCGTCAAGGCGTGCGGCAACCTGAGCATTCTGAAGCTGATGGCGGCCGAGGGCAGCGGGTTCGACATCGTCAGCGGCGGCGAGCTGTATCGCGTGCTCCAGGCGGGAGCGGATCTGAGCAAGGTGGTGTACGCCGGAGTGGGCAAAACCGACCGCGAGATCGGCGA
>CAZTGH010000216.1:0-3567 GCA_964612985.1 uncultured Pirellulales bacterium | reverse complement strand
GAGGCAGGCATCGGATATTTCAACATCGAGTCCGAAGAGGAGCTGGCGAACCTGATCCGCCTGGCGCAATCGCACGTCGAGGCGGGCCGCGCCAAACCGAAGGCTGCCTTGCGCGTCAATCCCGACGTCGAATACAAAACCCACGCCTTCCTGACCACCGGCAAGAAGGAAACCAAGTTCGGAGTCGACATCGAACGGGCGGTGGCCGTCTTCGATGCCCATGCGGACAATCCTTCGGTGGATCTGTGCGCCTTGCACTTGCACTTGGGAACCGGTGGCAAGACCATCGATCCCTACGTCGAAGCGCTGCAGAAGATGCTCGTGCTGGTCGACCGCCTCCGCGAAAAGGGGTACCGGATCGAGGCGCTGGACCTGGGCGGCGGTTACGGCGCCGACTACGAGACGGATACCGTCCCATCGGCCGAAGAATACGCCGCCGGGATCGTACCGTTGCTGCAGGGGAGGGACCTCAAACTCATTCTGGAGCCGGGAAAGAGCATCTGCGCCAACGCGGGAATCCTGCTGACGCGCGTGCTCTACACCAAGCAGAGCGGCAGCAAGCGATTCGTCATCGTCGATGCGGCGATGAACGACCTGCTCCGTCCGTCCCTGTATGACGCGTTTCATTTCATCTGGCCGGCGCGGGTGGAACCGCGTCTCGAGCCGGCGGTCCGGAGCAAAGAGCTGCATATCGAAGGCAGCGAGGTGGTGGACATCGTCGGGCCGATCTGCGAAGGTGCCGATTTTCTGGCCAAAGATCGGCCCATGCCCCACCTGGAGCGGGGCGACCTGGTCGCCGTCTTCAGCGCCGGGGCGTATGGCTTTACCATGAGCAGCAACTACAACGCGCGGTGTCGGGCGGCCGAAGTGCTGGTCGGCGGCGACCGCTACCGTGTTGTGCGCCGGCGGGAAACCTACGAAGACCTGGTGGCGGCCGAACGCTAACGCTGCGTCGGGCGGGGCGCTCGGTTGCGATCAGAGACTGCGCTCGACGAACCCGGTATCGACCTTGCCCTTGACGAACAGATTGTGCGAGAGGATCTCCAGGCACGCGGGAATCGTCGTCTTGACCGGCTCGATCACGAACTCCTGCAAAGCCCGGCGCATCGTCGCGATCGCTTCGGCCCGGGTCGGCTGGTGGACAATGATCTTGGCGATGAGCGAATCGTAGTTCGGGGTGATCGTCCAGCCTTGGTGAACGTGCGTGTCGATCCGGACGCCCAGACCGCCGGGAGCGATGTAGCGAGTGATCGTTCCGGGGTTCGGGGTGAAGTTGTTGTCGGGGTCTTCGGCGTTGATCCGGCACTCGATGGCGACGCCCTGGTGCTTGATGTCCTTCTGGCGCAGGTTGATCGGTTCGCCGCCGGCGATGCGGAGCTGCCACTTGATCAGATCCTGGCCGGTGACCATCTCGGTGACCGGGTGTTCGACCTGGATGCGCGTGTTGACCTCGATGAAGTAGAAGTTCCCGTCCTTGTCCAAGAGGAACTCCACCGTGGCGGCGTTCACGTAGTTCGCCTGCTTGATCAGACGAATCGCGGCCTCCGCCAGTCGCTCGCGATCCTTTTCCTCGAGCGCCTGGCAGGGCGATTCCTCGATCATCTTCTGGTGGCGCCGCTGGATGGAGCAGTCCCGTTCGAAGAAGTGAACGGCGTTGCCTTCCTGGTCGGCCATGACCTGAACCTCGACGTGTCGCGGCTCGACGATAAACTTCTCCATGTAAACGCTGCTCTCGCCGAAGGCCACCTCCGCTTCGGACCGGGCCGACGCCAGCGCGGCATGGAGGCTGATGTCGTTGTGGACGACGCGCATCCCGCGACCGCCGCCGCCGGCGACCGCCTTGATGATGATGGGGTAGCCGATCTCGCTGGCCAGCCGAAGCGCGTCCTTCTCGTCTTCGATGATGCCTTCGGAACCGGGGACGACGGGAACCTTGGCCTTGCGGGCGAGCTTGCGGGCTTCAACCTTGTCGCCCAGTTGCCGCATCGCCTCGACGGGCGGGCCGATGAAGGTGATGCCGCAGTCGCTGCAGATCTCGGCGAAGTTGATGTTCTCGGCCAGGAACCCGTAGCCCGGATGAATGGCGTCGACGTTGGTGATCTCGGCGGCGCTGATGATGCGCGGGATGTTCAGATAGCTCTGATTGCAGTCGGGCGGGCCAATGCAGACCGCTTCGCTGGCGAGCCCGACGTAGGGGGCGCTGCGATCGGCCTCCGAGTAGACGGCCACGGTCTCGATGCCCATCTCGTGGCACGCGCGGATGACGCGAAGCGCGATCTCGCCTCGGTTGGCGATGAGAATTCGTGATAGCATTGGCGGCACTCTTCTCCTGAACGGCAACATCCGTCAACTCGTGCAGAAACCGGCGGACGGCGGGTCGTGGTATTATTCCGGATTGACCTTGAAAAGGACCTGTCCATACTCGACGGCCTGTCCGTTGGCGACCCGTCTCTCGACGATGGTGCCGCTGACTTCGGCCTTGATTTCGTTCATCACCTTCATCGCTTCGATGATGCAGACCACCGATTGCGAATCCACATGCGCGCCGATCTCGACGTACGCGTCGGAATCCGGGCTGGGGGCTTCGTAGAAAGTGCCCACGATGGGCGACTTGATTTCGAGCAGATCGTCGCGGGTCGGGACCGTGGCGGTCACCTCGCCCGGGACACCGACGGCGCCGGGCAGCGATGTGAGGATCGGACCGGTCATCGCCGCCGGGTGCGGCGGTTCGGCCCGCCTCAGCGAGATGCGATCGTCGCCGTGCTGGATATCGATCTTCACAAGATCGTTCTCTTTCATTATCTTGATCAGCTCTTTTATCTTCTGCACATCGGCGTCTTTTTCGGCCATGAATGCGTCCTTTCTGGAAACCGGCGAAGATTTCCCGGAAGGTCCCTACAAAAAGTCCCCTGACGGGGATTTGGCTGGCACCATGAATTTGGGGCCAGTATACCGCTGCCGGGGCCTTTTGCAATACAATTTCGGGTTCCTGAACGGGCCGTCGGGCCAAGGCTGCGCCCGGCGTGCAGTGGGGGATTCGCGCCACGCCTCCTGAATACCACCCGAGCGCCTGCCCTGCCCTCCTTTTGTCATCTCGACCGCATCCCGCCCAGCGCTCAAGAACCGTCGTCCGCATCCTCGCCGGACTTCTGCAAAAATGGACCGTAGGCCTGCTTTGGGAAGGAAGAGCCTCGTTTTGGGCTCTTCCTTCTCGAACCCCAAGACGTAATCACAGCCGGCTTTCGACATTCTCCAAGGAAATTGTGAAACCGATTTCCTTGAAGAATACAGGCCTACTGTCCATTTTTGCAGAAGTCCACGCAGCCGTTATGGGCTCCTGCGTCTTCGCCCGTGGGACCTGTGTTCTTGGGAGCGGAGCAGCGCGGAGTCGAGGGATCTGGCCGGGAAGAAGTCCGTCTCCCGTGTACGGCCGGCCCCTTCGATACGGTGAGGAATTATCGTGTCCCGGAATACCCCTGCGAAACGCGGACCATAGCCCATTCAACGCCAGATTTCCGTTCGACTTCGCTCAGGACAAGCTCTCCATTGCGCTTCGCTCCAGTCGGA
>CAZTGH010000215.1:4617-8935 GCA_964612985.1 uncultured Pirellulales bacterium | reverse complement strand
ACGCGATCGGGTCCGACGCCACACTGAAGCGCTCGTAGTTCACGCGGACCGGATTGAGAAACTCTCCCGTTCGGACCCGACCGGTCACCATGCTCGTCGAGACCGTCACCGGCTCCAGCGTGATCTGCCCCGCGCGCTTCGGGAGCAGGACCTTGCCGAACGAGACGATCGCCGCTTCCATGCCTTTGATCGTCTCCCGGTTCTCGTACACTTGGACGGGCACCCCATGAATACTCGTTTCCGTCCGGGCGTAGGCGCTGGAGGCGCCGGGCAGGTCTTCGATGTAAAAGTCGTCGCTCTTGAAGACCGGCACCTCGAACGCGGCGTCCTTGACCTGGGCCTTGACAATCCAGCGGACCTCCAGGACGATCGGCTGACCGACATAACACCTTGTATCCGAAACCGTCACCTCCAACTCCAGGCGATCCGTCGTGCCCGGCGCCGCCACTGTCACCTCGACCGCGTTGGTCTTATACGTCTTGCCGTCGACCTCGACCGTCACAGGCGGCAGGACCATCGTCCCGGGCTTCTCCGCCACGATCACGTAATTCTCCGAGTAGCTGATGGTCGTCCGGCCGCCGATGGTCTGCATGGAGCTGCCGCTGCCGGCCCGCTGGGGATTGAACTGGGCGATCGGCGAAACGTCGATCCGGCTCGGCTTGCCCCCTTCAACCACCACCGAGTACGTGAACCGCTGGCCCGGATAGATCGTCATGTCGGAATCCACCTTCGCATAGACCCGCGTCTGGGCCCCAGCCTCGGTGCCGCCGGCCAGCAGGAGCGTTGCCACGAACAAGATGGTCGCGCCGAGATGCTTCATGCTACCAATCCTTTTCGACCTTCGGGCTCTGCGTTCTTTGCAGAATCTGTCGCTGCTCTTTCTGTCGCTGTTCCTTGTCGAGGATTTCCTGGGCGGTGGAGTCGGGCACCACCTCCTGCTCGATTTGTTGCTGCTCCTGTCCCTGGTCCTGCTGGGGCTGTTCCGATTGAGGCTGCGACTCCGCCTGATTCGGGTCCTGCGTCTGCTCGGGCTCTTGTCCCTGCGGTGCCTGGTTCGGGTCCTCAGGCTGGTTCGGATCCTGTGACGAGCTCGAAGGTTGTTCCTGCTGCTGGCCTTGCTGCTGCTGGTCCTGTTTCTGCTGATCCGACTGGTTCTGCTGGTCCTGCTGTTGCTGTTGCTGTTGTTGTTGCTGCTGCTGCTGCTCCTGCTGTTTCTTGATCTGGTCGAGGATGTCTTTGATCGTCAGCCGGGCCACCTCGATATTGCGGGCCGCCTTGGCGTTCTCCGGATCGAGTTCCAGCACTTCCCGCCAGTAGGCGATGCTCGTCTTCATGTCTTCCAGCGCCTTGTGCGGGTCCGAATCGCGCTGCTTGGCTCCGCGCTGGAAAAAGCAGTTGCCCAGGTTGTACTTCGCCTTGCCCACCAGCGCCATATCCTTGCTCTGGGCAGCCACCTCCTGGTAGAGATCGATCGCCGCACCCAAATCGTCCAGACGGTAGTAGCTGTTGGCCTTGTTGAACTTGGGCACCACCGCCTCCGGCTGCTCCACCTCCGCTTCGTTGTACTTATTGATCGCTTCGGAATACTGCCCGTCGGCGTAGCGCTGATTGCCCTGCCGCACCGCATCCCGCGCAGAGTCCGCCCGCGCCCCCGTCCCCATCGCCAGCAGCAACAGAACCGCTGCCAGGATGGTCCTGTTTGTAGTGTGCCCGTAAGGGCATACCCTTCGAAAAACGTAACGCCTCACGGCGTCACTACGAACGGGTCGTCTTCTTGCGTTCACTGAGCAACGCCTCGCAAATCAACAATCCGATGGCCAGCGCCACGAAAATCTGGAACTTCTCGTCGTATTTCATCATTGTCATCGACTCCAGCTCGCGCTTGGCCGCCGAAGCGATCAGGCTGTCGTAGATCTGCCCGAGGTCCATCGTCGTCCCCGGCTCCACCGACAAGTACTTGCCCCCCTCCGTCGCGTAGGCCACCTCGCGCAGCGTGTCGCTGTCGAGCTTGGACCAGACCTCCTGGCCCTGGTACTTCAGAAACGTGGTTTGCCCATCGGGTCCGGTAATCGGAATCCGCGAACCCGTGTTGTCGTCGCCCAGACCAATGGCGATGATGCGGATGCCGTCCTCGGCCGCCTTCTGCGCCGCCTCGACGGGAAAGCTGTCGTGGTCCTCCCCATCCGTGATCAGGATAATGTCCTTGAACTCACGGCTCTGCCGATCGAACACCTCATCGGACGCCTTGCGGATCGCGTCGCCGAGCATGGTCCCGCCCCGACTGGTGCTCTCGGTCGAAATGTCTGCCAGCGCCATCCGCACGAACGCATAATCCTGCGTCAGCGGGCACTTGACCGTCGCGTTGCCCGCGAACGTCACGATCGCCACGCGATCGCCACGGAGCACTTCCAACAGGTCGGAAATGGCGATCTTGGAACGCTCCAGCCGGTTCGGCTTGATGTCCTCGGCCAGCATCGACCGGCTCGTATCCAACAAAATCGCCACGTCCCGTCCCTGCCGCCGGATCTGCTGAGGCCGCGGGTTCCACTTGGGCTCCGTCAATGCCAGCACGATCAACACGAACGCCAGCACCAGAAGAGACGCCTTGAATACCTGCTTCTTCAGGCTGACGGTGTTGTTGATCTTCGCGAGCATCTCGTGGCTCGCCAGCATCTTCAGCGCCTGGGCCTTGCGCCAGAAACACCACGCGTACGCCGGCACCAGCACCACCGGCACCGCGAACAACAACCACAACGCTCTGTCATTCCCCAGATGCATACTTGCCATCTCTAGCATTGCCAAAGTTCTGCAAAAATGGACATTAGGCCTGCTTTGGGAAGGAAGAGCCTCGTTTCCGGCTCTTCCTTCTCAAACCCCAAGACCTGTCTATAGGCGACTTCCACCCTTCTCCAAGGAAATCGCAAGAACGATTTCCTTGAAGAATACAGGCCGAATGTCCATTTTTGCAGAACGCCACTCATTCGCCATGTGCTCTTGCGTCGTTACCCATGGAATACCTATGGGATCTTCCGAAAAATCGTGCAGCCCGCCAGCATCTCCAGCCCCAGCAGGATCAGGGCAGGAAGCGTCCACCACCCGAAGTGCTCGGCATACTGCGTGTACTGCACGGACTTGACCTTGGTCTCTTCCAGTGCGTCGATCCGTTCGACGATGTCACGCAGCGACTGGGCATCCGTGGCCCGACTGTAAAACCCGCCCGTCTTCTGCGCGATCGCCTGGAGCAAATCCTCGTCCAGATCGTCCTGCGTCGGCATGCGGAACGTCCCCAGCATCGTCTGGACCGTCGCAAACGACTGGGCCGAGCCGATGCCCACCGTGTAAATTTTGATCCCCCATGTAGCCGCCAGGTCGGCCGCCTCCAGCGGGTCGTAGTCGCCCACGTTGTTCCGTCCGTCCGTCAGCAGGATGATCGCTTTGCTCTTGATCTCAAATCCGCCCCGTTCGTCTTCGGGCGATTCCCCCTCGCCAAAGCCCAACTGGGCGTTGCGCCGCTCGATCTCCTCCTCCGCCTTCTTGAGCCGGGCCGCCGCCAGCGCAATCGCATCGCCGATCGCGGTGCCGTCCTCGCTGCGGATGTTGACAATCTCCGTCTTCTTGAGAAACTCCGTCAGAATGTTATGACTGAGCACCAGCGGACAGACCGTATCGGCATACCGCGCGAACGTGATCAGGCCGATCAGATCGCCCGTCCGACCCGCCAGGTCCTTTCGGTCGCCTTCGACGAAATCGGCCAGCACCCGCTTGACCACCTCGAGACGGTCGAGCTTCTCGCCATCGTAATCCATCTCGGCCGCCATGCTGCCCGAGCGGTCGACCACCGCTTCGATCGCCACCCCCTCGGTCGAGATCTCGGACAGGACTGTCCCCTTGCGAGGTCTGGCCAGCGCCAAAATCAGCAGCGCCAGGCACAGCAGCCGCGCCGCGACCAGCACGGGACGAAAGCGAAGCCGCCAGGAGACCGGGCAGTTCCGCATGTCGATCAGACTGGGGAACTTCACCGCCGCGCCCCATTTCTTGCGCAGCATCCGATAACCCAGCAAGGGCAGCACCAGAAACAGCAGAAAGGCCCAGGGCGTATACCACTGCATCTACGCCACCTCCGCCACAGTCGGCTCTGTCGCCTGCATCTCGTCCGTCACGTCCACCTTCCGCTCGTCGGACCGGGTCCGCTCGATGAAATCCTTCACCAGATCGAACGTTCGCTGGATCTGCTCGGGCGTCGGATCGTGCTGGGCGAACTTGACGAGATCGCAGTGTACCAGGAACTCGCTCAGCACCTTGCGGTCCATCGCGCCCA
>CAZTGH010000215.1:0-4517 GCA_964612985.1 uncultured Pirellulales bacterium | reverse complement strand
GCCGACCAGCAGCCACAGCCACCAGGCCGTCGCCCTCCGCGGCATCGGCACCACGCCTTCGATATCTTCGATGACGAGTTCCTCGCGATCCTCACCCAGCAGGCTGGCCACCTCGACCGGGATCGGCTCGCTGGTCAGCTCGTGCTTCGTTTCCAGTTCGTTGACGTCGTGGAATGTGAAGGTGAACGCGGGGATTTCGTAGCGGCCCGAAAGGAATGGCTCCAACTGGTACTCGTAGGTCGTCACCACGTCGTTGTTCTCGTCGAGCCGCTCGCCTGGCGTTTCCCAGCGGACCAGTCCGAAGTCCTGAAGCACCTCGTCGACCTTGGGCATCTCGATCTCGTAATCGGGTCGCACCGTCGCTTCGAATTGCAGCAGCACCGTTTGGGCGATGTTGATCTTCGTCCTGTCCAAACGCACGTGGACCGTCACCGGGCCGCGCTCATAAGTCTTATCGACTTCGAACGCAGTCTCCGCCTTGGCGCTCTCGGCATCGCGCTGGCATCCAGCCCCGAGCATCAACAGGCCCGCTGCGACCAGCACCACCATCCAGGTTGTCTTGCCAACAGCCATCATTTCTGCGCCGAAGACTCCTGCGAATCGGCATCCTGCGTCGGTGCCAGAACCGAACTGTGCACGATCACTTCGTACTTGTCCATCATCTCATCGATATAATCCTGCTGCACTTCCTGCTGCTTCGTCCGCAACAGTTCCTGCATCACCTGCTGCTGCACCTCTTCGAAGCTCTTCTGCCGCTCGGGCGAGTTCTCGCGAACCTGGATGATCTCCCAGCCCGACTCCGTCTGGAACGCCTGCGCGAGAACCGTCGGCGCCTGGGCGGCAAAAATCGCCTCGTTGATCTCGTTGGCGTCGCCGATACCCGCTACGTATGTGCCCTTGCGAATCTCTTCGGCTATCTCGCCCCCGTCAGCTTTGGTTGCCTCATCCTGCGAGAACTCCTTCGCCAACGCCGCAAAGTCCTCCCCGTCGCCGATGCGTCGGAGCACCTCCGCCGCCCGGTCCTCGTTGGCCACGCGAATATGACTGATCTTCGCCCGAGCCGGTTCGACGTACTGGTCTTTATGGGCGGAGTAGTACGTCCGCACGTCGGTCTCTGTGAGGTTGATCCTCGAGGCCAGCTTCTCATCCATCAACTGCTGGCTCAACACCCCCCGCGTCACATCCGCCAGCACCTGCTTCGTCTCGGGTTTGTCGGCCAATCCCTCATCCAGCGCCTGACGGTACAGAATCTCCTGGGCCAGCCACTGACGGAGAAACTGCTGCCTGGCCTGGGGCCCACGGTATTGCTCCAGCAACCGCTTCTTCTGCTCGTTGACCTGCTCGGGCCCCAGGAACGCCTCGACGGACACCAGTTGATTCTCGATCTGGCGCTCGATGATCGCATCGAGGTCCGCTTCGGTGATCTTCTCGGGTCCGATCTCCGCGACCACCTTGCCGCCCGCCTGCTCGGACGGATCCAGGCTCGTGCGGTCCATCAGTTCATAGCGCAGCGCCGCGAAGTTGCCCAGCGATTCGAAGCACTGCTTGACGTGCATATTGATCTGCGAACTCAGTTCCTTCAGCGGCGCCGTCGCCTCGCTCCGATAGTACCGCTCGATCGCCTGGGCGTACTGTCCCGCCTTCTCCAGCGACACCCCCGCGTGGAACAGCCCCTTGGCCCGCTCCGCTTCCGTCAGACCGGTCGCAGCCGCATAATCCGACCAGAGTCCCGCCGCCTCCGAGTGCAAGCCTCGCTGATCCAGACGCGCCGCCAGTTCTTTCACCTGTTCGCCCGAGAGCCCTGGTTGCACGGGCTTCACTTGCGATCGCCGTTCCCGGACCGTCACCGCCAGATTCGCCGCCGCCAGCGCTGCCACCGCCAGCAGCAGCAACACCGTCAGCGTGCCGCCGACCGAACCGACCGCCTTCTTCTCGGGAAGCGAAAAATCGAGTTTCTCTGCCATGGTCCTCTACGTCCCCACGTCGAGCGGAATTCGCCTCGGCGCTACCGCCGGCGATGCCGCATGTGAAAGAACTGAATCAAATCGTTGATATAGGGCTTGTCCGTCGTGATCGGAATCAGATCGACGTTGACGGACCGAAGCATGTTCTTCAATTCGTGGAACCGCCTGGCGCTGTGGTCCCCATATTGCGTACGGAAACGCTGGCTCGACGTATCGACCAGCATGACCTGCCCCGTCTCGGCATCCTCGACCTCGATCAGACCCAGCGGAGGCATTTGGATTTCCACACGGTCGCGCACCGGCACCGCAATCACATCATGCCGCTTGTTCAGCAGGCTCAGCGGCTTCTTGAAATCCGTCTCGATGAAGTCGGACACCAGAAACACCGTCGCCCGCTTCCGCGTCACCCGCGCGATGTAATCCAGCGCCAACGGGATATTCGTTTTGCGCTTCGGCATCGTAAAGCTCAGCAGTTCGCGAATCAGTCGCAGGATGTGTCGGCTGCCCTTCTTGGGCGGGATGAACAGCTCGATCCGATCGGTGAAGATCAGCAGACCCACCTTGTCGTTGTTCTTGGCCGCCGCGAACGCCAGCACCGCGCAGAACTCGGCCGCCAATTCGTTCTTGAGCTTGCTGACCGTCCCGAACTCGCCCGAGGCGCTCAGGTCCACCGCGAACAGCACCGTCATCTCGCGCTCTTCGACGAACCGCTTGATGAAGGGTCTTCCCGTCCGAGCGGTCACGTTCCAGTCGATCGTGCGAATCTCGTCGCCCGGCATGTACTCGCGGACCTCGTCGAACTGCATGCCCCGACCCTTGAACACGCTCTCGTACTGGCCCGCAAAGCTGGCGTCCACCGCCCGCGAGGTGTAAATCTGAATCTGCCGAATTCGTTTGATCAGGTCTTCTGGAATCATAGGCCGGGATCGTGTACGTCGCACCTCGTAAGGGCGAATCATCATTCGCCCCCGACGCCCTGCGTTACGGGACCTCGATGTTGTCGAAAATTGTCCGGATGACGTCTTCGCTGGTCTTGTCCTCCGCCTCCGCCTCGTAGCTGACGATCACCCGGTGACGCAGCACGTCGAGCCCGATGCTCTTGACGTCCTGCGGGGTCACGTAACCCCGCTGCTGGATAAACGCGTGGGCCTTGGCCGCGATGGCCAGATAGATCGTCGCGCGGGGCGACGCGCCGTAGCTGATCAGATTGGCCAGCGTGAGCCCGTATTTCTGCGGGTCGCGCGTGGCGCAGACGATATCGACGATATAGTCCTTGACCTTGTCGTCGATATAAATCTCGTCGATCACCGAGCGCACCTCCGCGATATCCGCCGGCTTGATGACCGGATGAATATCCAGCCTCTTTTCGGTCACCGCCATGCGGTCCAGGATCAGCCGCTCCTGGTCCTTCTTCGGATAGTCGATCTTGAGTTTGAGCATGAACCGGTCCAACTGGGCCTCGGGCAGAGGATACGTCCCCTCCTGCTCGATCGGGTTCTGCGTCGCCAGAACCAGAAACGGCGTCGGCAACGCAAACGTCTCTTCGCCGATCGACACCTGCCGCTCCTGCATCGATTCGAGCAGGGCGCTCTGGACCTTGGCCGGGGCGCGGTTGATCTCGTCGGCCAGGATGATGTTGGCGAAGATTGGACCTTTGCGCGTGTAGAACTGCCCGTCGGACTGGCGATAAATCTGGGTTCCGATAAGATCGGCCGGCAAAAGGTCGGGAGTGAACTGGATTCGCCGGAAATCCGCATCGATGGCCTTCGCCAGCACGGTGACCGCCAGCGTCTTGGCCAGCCCCGGGACACCCTCCAGCAGAATGTGCCCGTTGGCCAGCAGACCGATCAGCATCCGTTCGAGCATGTAGCGCTGGCCCACGATGACCTTGTCCATCTCGGCCAGCAGCGTCCGCACGAATTCGCTCCTGGCCTGCACCATCTCGCCAATCTGCTTCACATCTGTCGCCATAAAGACCTTCCCCTGTTCGCAAACATCATCGGTAAGCCCCCACCACCCACCCGGCAGAACGGGTCTTCGCCTGTGAGACAAAACCCAGTTGGTACGTCCCACACCGCCGAAATGTTCTCTTTCTAAGCGAAAAGCCGCCCTCCTTCAACCTCGAGTTTGCTCGCCTACCGTCGCAAACCGACACAAACCGATACGCCGCCGCAAGACGTCACGGCAGCCGATGGCCAAAGTGCCTGCCCCACCCCCCGGGTGCGGTCGGAATACGGTGGCACTTGTGTCGGGCGCATGCGCATTGTCATTCCGACTGGAGCAAAGCGGAATGGAGAGCTTGTCCTGAGCGACGTCGAACGGAAATCCGGCATCGAAAAAGCTATTGCCTGCTCTTCGCGGCAGTATTTGGCGTGCAGTAATCCGTCAACGGTTCGAAGGGCGCAATACAAGGCAGGGGGCTGACCTCCCCGGCGCCGGACCCTTCGACTCCACCTCGTTCCGCTCTAAGAACACAGGTCCCACGGGCGAAGACATAGGAGCACATAACGGCTGCGTGGACTTCTGCAAAAATGGACCGTAGGCCTGTATTCT
>CAZTGH010000214.1:0-8945 GCA_964612985.1 uncultured Pirellulales bacterium | reverse complement strand
ACACTGCAGAGGGGGTGGGGTGTGCTGGCCGCCATCGGAACGCTGGCGCTTGCCGCTGCCACCCGGCACCCGTGGCCTGTGGGGCATGTCAGATTGCCGATGGCGAACCATCCCCAAACGCTGCGCGTTTGAGGCTGCCGGCCAGATGCGGGGCCGTTCGGCTTCGTTTGGAGCCAGCTTTGGGCGGCCGGCGTGGTTGGGGGGAAGGGTCTTGACCGGGGGGGGGCGATGGCGTATAAGGGGCGACTGGGGCTTGTAGTGTGCCCGTAAGGGCATACCTACGATGAGCGTAGCGTCTCACGACGCCACTACAAACGGCAGCGTCTCACGACGCCACTACAAACGGTGATATGGCAAACGATGAAGACAGACGAGGTTTCGAGTAGGGTGGAATTCGATCTGGATTATGCCCGGACGGTGATCCGGGCGGAGGCCGAGGCGATTGCGGCGATGACGCCGATCGTGGACGAGACGTTCGCGCGGGCGGTGGAGATGGTCTACCATTGCAGCGGGTCGTGTATCGTCAGCGGGATCGGCAAGGCGGGGATCATCGGGCGCAAGATCAGTGCGACGCTGGCTTCGACGGGGACTCCGAGCCACTTTCTGCATCCGGCGGAGGCGGTGCACGGGGACCTGGGGCGGCTGCGGCAGAACGATATCGTGCTCGTGCTCAGTTACGGGGGGGAAACCGACGAGATCATCCGGCTGATCAACCTGGTCAAGCAGCTTCAGATCCGCATGATCGCCATCACCAGCGACTGGGATTCCACGCTGGGGCGATACAGCGACGTGGTGCTGTGTCTGGGCAAGCTCAACGAGGCCTGCCCGCTGGGGGTGGCTCCGAGCGTTTCGACGACGTGCATGCTGACGATCGGCGACGCGCTGGCGTTTACGGTGATGAAGGCGCGGAACTTCCGCGTGGACGATTATGTGCGGTTCCATCCGGGCGGCTCCCTGGGTCGGCAGTTGATGACGGTGGAGCAGTCGATGATGTTCCAGCCAGGGGAGAAGCTGCCGATCGTGGAGGTCGACGATACGGTCGAGGCGATGCTGGCCAAGACCCGTGATGTGAAGCGCCACGGGGCGGTGATGGTGGTCGACGGCGACGGGCGTCTGGCGGGGATCGTCACCGACGGGGACCTGCGTCGTCTTCTGACCCGGGACGGGACCGACATGCTGGAGCGGCGCATCGGCGAGGTGATGACGGCCCGATGCAAGCGGATTCGCGCCGACGCGCTGGCGTCCGAGGCCACCGCGCTCTTCCACAAGTATCGTATCGACGAGCTGCCTGTGGTGGACGGCGACGATCGGCCTCTCGGCTTGATCGACGTGCAGGATATCGTGACGATCAAGGTCGTCGGATAGAACGCTGAGGCGTATCGCGGCCGGCAGGCGGTGTGGGCGCGACGCATAAGGGATGATGCGACACGAAGATGAGCCAGGAACGCAAGCAGAACCTTGAAGCCATCGAACTGCTGGTGCTCGACGTGGACGGTGTGTTGACCGACGGGCAGTTGATCGTGCACGCCGACGGCAGCGAGAGCAAGTGCTTTCATACGCTGGACGGGCACGGGATTACGATGTGGCAGCGGGCGGGCGGCAAGACGGCGCTGCTGAGCGGACGGTATTCGGAGCCGACGCAGCGTCGAGCGGATCAGTTGAAGATTCCTCACGTGCTTCAGAACTGTCACTTCAAACTTCCGGCGTTGCAGACGCTGCTGGACGAGCTGCACCTGAGGCCGGAGAAGATGGCGTACATGGGAGACGATCTGCCGGACCTGCCACCGCTGCGGTTTGCGGGGCTGGGGCTGGCTCCGGCCAATGCGGTGGAGGATGTCAAGCGGGAGGCCGATTACGTGACGACTCGCTCGGGCGGACAGGGGGCGGTGCGCGAAGCCATCGAGTACATCCTGCGGAACTCGGGGCGGTGGCAGGCCCTGATGGAACGGTACCTGGTATAGCGCGAGTGGATTGGATCAGATCGTGAATCTACGGAAAATCGCCATCGGATGCGTCGTGCTGGGAGCCATGATTCTGGCGTACCTGGGCTACCTGCAAATGGGCGGCGCTCCGATGATGGAGATGGAAGTGCATGACGAGCTGGTGGATTCAGTCCCCGAGGGCGAGTCGTCCGGGGGGCCCGGCAGCGTGGGGCGGGTCGGCGCCGTTGGGATCGGGGGCATCCGACAGACGCGGCTGTTCCACACGGACGAGACCGGGCGGAAAGACCGGGAAATCGGCTTCGAAGAGCTGCTGCACACGGAAGGCGATCAGTGGGTGATCACCCATCCGTATATGGACCTGTTTCTGAGCGGGATCAACTGCCGGGTGACGGCGGACCGGGGGGAGACGGTGGTGGATACCGCGTTCGGGCAGTTCTCGCCGGGGGATGCGCGATTTTCCGGGAATGTGGTCATCCACCTTTCTCCGACGGATGCGAACGATCCGTTCGAGCTGTATGTGTATCTGGACGACCTGTCGTTTATTTCCGACAACTCGATGTTCACGACGGCCGGGACGGTCCGGTTCGTTTCGCGAAGCGCGCAGCTTAGCGGGCGCGGCATGGACCTGCTGTACGACGGGGCGCGCAGCCGGCTGGAGCTGTTTCGCATCAAAGACCTGGAGAGTCTGCGGCTTCGCAGCGATCAGCTTGCATCGCTGGCGGAGGCGAGAGAGCAGGGCTCGATAGCGGAGACGTCCGACGCCAATGCGCCGGAGGTGTCGGTGGCACGCGTCGAGGCGACGGCGACTGCCGACGGGAAGGCGGTGACTCCGGACTATTATGAATGCGTCTTCCACCGCAACGTGGTGATTGAGACGCCCGAGCAGCAGGTGACGGCGAAGGATCGCCTGACGATCGGCAATATCTTCTGGTCCGAGTCGGCGTCGGATGAGGCGGGAGAGACGTCCGAGAGGGCGGCAACTGCGGCGGCCGGGCCCGATGTCACCGAGCCGAATGAGGTGCCCTATCCGGCGCCGACGGCGCTGGACACGAGCCCGTCGCCTTCGGTGGCGCTCGATGCGATTCCCGAATCGTTTTTCGACATCCTGGTGACCTGCGACGGGGGGCTGGCGATCGCACCAAAGGGTTCGCCGACTCTGGCGCCGGATCTGAGCATGGTGGGTCTGGAGGCGGCGACGTCACAGAGGGATGCGAATGAGCCGGGCGAAAGTGCGGGGACGGACCCGAACCGCCAGGTGCTGGTGGCCCACCGTGTCGACTTCGATGTTTCGACGACGGACACGACATTGACCGGTCCGGTGAGGATTGCGTTCGGGCTGGATCCGAACGATCTGACCGGCGGCGATCCCGGCGCCGAACTGATGCCGGTGACGATCCGCGCGCAGGATTCGGTTCGGTTCTTCGCGGCTTCGAAGCGCCTTCAATTGGATGGCAACTGTATCGTGACCCTTCACAAGACCGAGCCGAACCTGGCGTACGATTGCATGATGACGGCGCCGATGCTGGCGGTCGAGCTGACGGAGGAGCCCAATGCCGTGACGGGGGAGAAGACGATCGGCCTGGCGCGATTCGAGGCTTCCGGTGGCCCGGTCGCAGTGCGCGCCTATCGGTATCTGCAAAACGAACTGATCGGGTGGGTGGCGCTGCATTCGACGCGGTTGGACTACGAGGGCGAGGCGAAGACGTTTGCGGTCACCGGTCCAGGGGAAATCCGGCTCCACAACGGCCAGGCGCCGCAGGCGCCGATCGACCCGAACGAGTTCAGCCTGCGCCAGCCGTGCTTTGCGTTCCTGACCGGGTTCGACTGGCTGACCTACTCGGCCGAGACGAATACGATCATCGCCGACGCGGACGATCACCAGATCCTGCTGGACTATTTTCCGCAGATCGACGGCAGCTATGATAAGCGGCACGTGCAGGCGGACGCGGGGCGCATCGAGATCGCCCTGACGCAGACCGAAGGCGAACAAACCGAGTTGCTCTCGCTGACTGCGCTGGAGGGCATCGCCTACGAGGACCCGGTCAACCGCTTTAACGGTGACGTGCTCTTCTACGACCATCCCCAGACGCTGGTCACCGTCGGCGGCGACGGCCGCCAGCCCTGTTTCTTCAACGGTGCGCCCGTCGACCGCATCCGGATGAATCTCACCACCGGCGCCACAAAAGCCGAAGTGCTCGGTCCCGGCACGATCCAGATCCGCCCATAGTGCCTGCCGGCTTCTCAGGAGCGGCCCAGGCGGACTGAGCGGAATGCTCAGGCCTGATTGGGGGAATTCCCGATGGGTTTCTATCGGACGTGGGCGTAAAATGCTCTGCGGATGATACGGGTCGGGCAATCACGAAAGGTTGCCCAGGAAAAGGGCAGGATATGAGCACTACATACTTAGAACCAGTGGAACTGCGGATCCCAGTGTCTCGCCGTATGCCGCTGTGCCCGAAATGCGGGCGCGTGCTGCACGAGGTGGATCGCGTGGTGCAGGAAGGATCGCTGTGCGTCTGGTATGAATGCGGTGGTCCGGAATGCGAAGACCGCTGGTATGAGAAGGGCCCGGTCAACATTGGGTAGCGGCCAGGCGGTGGGGGCCGCAGGAGAATCGGCCGGGAGGCGTGGACGGTCGTGTTGCGTCTGGTGATCGAAACGAGGCGGGCGCGCCGAGCGGGAGGGGGCTCGTGTGTCTGCGGATGGCAATCGTATGTGTCGGATGTCGCCGAGGTGATTGACGGCTGGTTGACAATGCCAGGGAGGGCGCCGAGCAGCAACACGCTGGAAGGCAGATGCGTCCAGACGGCAGCCCTCTCACGGTGACGGAGCACCGTGAGAGGGGCATACCGTCCGGTAGGTTGTGTGGAGAGCATATTCGAAGTCCCGCCGAATTTCCTTCGAATCTCAGGTCGGGTGGGCTCGGTTCTTTTACGGTCCGATTCGTTTGAACTCGATGGCGTCGGCCATCACCAGTCCCGTCGAGCCTTGAGCACGAATTTCGACGAAGCCGTCGGTTCCCTCGTGGAATGGAAAGGTCCCCAGGATGCGGTTTTGAGCCGGTCGGACGGTGAGGGTTCGATCGCCTGAAGCGGTGTGAATCCGCAGGGCCAGGACCGCGTCCTCGCGGAAGGGGGTTTCGGGTCGGAAGGCGACTTCGTAGGTCCCGGCGGCGAGGTCGGGCGTGAAACGGACGAACTGTCCGTCGTGGGTGCGGCCTCCGTTGGTCAGGTAGAAACGATCGAAGCCGCGTTGTGAACAGCGACTGAACCTGTGACCGACCCAGAAGTAGGGGGTGGCATAGCAGCCTGCGTCATGATCGTCCACGATGGCCAGCTCCTTGGGTGGTTCGCTCGGGACCGTTAGAGAGACGCGGAATCGCTGCGGTGAATTCAGGGCGTCGGGGGTGCTGACCTCCACGTGTGCGATGTAGCGGCCGGGTGCGAGATCTTGGGCGTTTGGCTGCACGGAGAGGGTTTGCGTGTTGCCGGTTTCACGGACTTCGACGGCGAGCCAGGCGGAGGCTTCGGGATCGAGAATGCGAACGTTCGCCGGGGGTAGCACGCCGGCTCCGAGATTGGTTATCTGCACGGTTTTCGCGTCGGGCGCTGGGCGGCTTTGGCGGGCGGTGAACGCCAGCGTGTGGGCAATGACGCGGGGCGACTCGCCATATACGTCCAGCACTTCGGGGGCTCTGGTGCGGAAGGCGGGCTCATCCGGGGCGGTCAGGGCCAGGGCGGGCGTCGGGACGGGCTCGCCATCGACGGTAATTCGTTGCGTCGCGTGGTCGAGTGCGGCACCGTCGTGGATCGTCAGCGTCACGGCATACAGTCCAGGTCGGGCGAACGTGTGCTGCACTTTCGGTCCGTGGGCGGCGCCGCCATCGCCGAACGTCCAGAGGTAGCGCCGGTCGCCCGCGGAGCTGTCAGCCTCGAAGGTCACGGGCCGACCGGTGCGTGCGGCGCCCAGCGGGTTCATCGCTGCCGAGAGTCGGCCTTGACGTGCTCGGTCCGTCTCGAAGATCTGCCAGAAGAGAATCCACGGGTCGAGATGGATGACCTCGGGCTGACCCTCCATTGGTCGTTCCGTGCCATCATCGAAGTCGATGGGCCAATCGTCGGGCTGATGAACGACCTTGAATTCGAAGTGGGTGTGATTGTGACTGCCGACATGAACGCCGGCGGCGTCGGCATAGCGCGTGCCGGCCTGGAGCGGGGTGTGCTCGGGGACGGTGAGGCGGATGTGGTGGTGGCTCTGCAGTGCCCAGGCGTCGCCGTTGGGCCAGCGGCGGATGCCGCGCCAGCGGTTATTATTGTGACCTGCCTTGAGACTGTTGAAGTTCCATTGGTTGTCGAAGTCGATCGGCGCCCATAGCGACTCGCCCGGCGCGTGATTGATATCCAGACCGCCATGGCAGGCCTCGCCCAGATACGGGCCCATCCAGCAGTCGTCGCCATTGTAGCAGTCTCCCACGTCGATCACGCCCGTCTCGTTGGGATACCACTTTTGCATGGGTTGTGGGCAGATCGGCAGCGCCGCGTCCTGGACCGCGAACCGCGCGTGCCTGCGGGGTCGATAGCGCAGGTTGCCCTCTCGCGGGTAGCGCATGGGGACCTGGTCGTAGATCGCCAGGATGCTGTCGGGCCAGATACGCAGGCCGTTGACGACACAGGGTTCGTAGAAGCTCTCTTGCGTGCAAACGTAGCGTCGCAATGTCAGTGGGTGCCCATCGATCCGGACCCGGCAGTCAAACCGATAGACGATACCCCCGTCGTTCTTTTCGAGGATCTCGGCGCAGGTGTCCTCCAGGACCATCGTGCGGATTTCGCCATTGTGGAGGGTGAACTTGAGGGTATCGCCATGGTTCATTTCCAGGGCGGTGAGCGTCTCGGAGGCTTGGCGCTGCCAGACGTCAGCGGCCATGGAGGTGGCGGCGACGAGCAGCAGCAGAAGAAAGTCAATCCAGGGATGTCTCATTCGCCTGTTCCTTTCGTGGATCGTTGGTGATGCTCCACTTATTCGGTGCGCCGGGTTAGCTTGACCGTCTGCCCGGGGGCCAGTTCCAAGACAAGATCGGTGCTGTCGCGACGGATGTTCGCAGTTGCCAGCCCTTGCACGCTCCAGGTCGCCTCATCGAAGGGATTCTCCAGTCGGCAGGCGCCGCCGGCTTCGGAGTGGATTTCCACGGAGGTGATGCGTCCGTCTTTGCGTTGGGCCGAGACGATGAAGGCACCTTCAGCGCGGAGCTTTCGGAACGAGACGTCGCGCCATGCGTCGGGGATGGCGGGGAAGATACGGATCGTTCCGCTGTAGCTTTGCAGGAGCATTTCCTGGATGCCGGCGGCGGCGGCGAAGTTGCCTTCGAGGGTGAAGGGGCGGTAACGGAAGTTGGAGTGGCCCTGGTCGGTCTGGTCTCCGTTGCAGTGGAAACTGTTGCGCAGGCAGAAGGCGGTGGAGAAGATCTCCAGGGCGCGTTCGGCCTTGGCGCCGTCGCGGGCGCGGGCGGCCAGGTTGGCCAGCCAACTGAAGCTGTATCCGGTCCACCAGGAGGAGCCCTTCTCTTCGAGTTCAGCGAGCGACGCTTCGATGACGGTACGGTCGTGCGGGCCGTTTTCCCAGCGGATCAGGCCGAGCGGATGGATGGCCATCAGGTGCGAGAAGTGGCGGTGCGAAGCGGGCAGGGGGTAGTCCCGGGCGACGAGCAGCTTAGACGTGTTGGGGTCGAGGGCGAGGTCGGGCATCTGCGTAAGAAGGTTTCGCCAGCGTTTTGCTTGCGACGCATGCCCCAGTTCGTCGGCCAGTTCAGCGGTCTTTTCCAGGTTCCAGCGGATCAGGGCCAGGTCGTAGTTCGTGATCGTGGGGAACCAGGCGTCGAGGCGGTTGTCGTTGATCTCGGGCGACGAGCTCAGGGGCAGGGTTCGCTTGCCATCGGGGCCCTTTTCCGTGACCGCTTCGAGGAAGACCGAGACATCGCGGAGCCAGGGGTAGGCGCGGTCGCGGAGGAAGTCGCGATCCATGGTGTATCGCCAGTGGAGGTAGAAGTGGTGGGCGAGCCAGGCGGCGGTGGTGGCCGAGTGGGTGTACTGGTGCCAGCCGCCGATCTGCTCCTGGTTGAGGTCGGCGGTCATCGGGACGTTGAGGCCGGGCAGGTCGAAGAAACGCTTCGTCCAAGCCCGGGCGGTGGGTTTGGTGTCCCAGAGCCAGCGGACGAAGCCTTCGGCGCCGTCGAGACGGTTGCCACTGTAGGCGGGCCAGTAGGAGAGTTGGGTGTTGAGGTCGTGGTGATAGTCTCCCTTCCACGGCGGGATCTTGCGGTTGTCGGCGGTCCAGGGGCCCTGGAGGGTGATGGGGGGTGTGTCGGCGCGGGCGGCGGCGCCGAATTTGTAGGTCTCCAGGTACCACTGGCGTTCGAGGATCGGGTTGGGCAGGCTCACGGAGGCGTGGTCCCAGTAGTCTTTCCACCAGGCGGCGTGCGTGGCGAGGGTTTGGGCATAGCCTGCTTTGGCTGCCTTGTCGCAGATCCGGCGGGCGTGCTGGAGTGGGTCGGAAGTTTCGTTCGAGGTAGCGACGGACCAGGCGGCTACCCAGCCTTCGTCGGTCTGTTGCCGGCGGAGGACGACGGCGAAGCGAAATCCGCCCCAGCCCTGCTGGGCGTATCCGGTCCAACCGTCGCCTTCGTGGATTTGCGGGGCGGGGTAGCGGAGCGTCGCCAGGTCTCCGGCGCTGATCTTGTTGGCGCCGGCTTCTTCGGTTATTTCGCCTGAAAACGGCGGGGGCAACAGCGCAGCTTTTTCGGGGGCGGCGCCGGCGATGCGGATCATGCCGAATGGCTCGGTGGCGTGGACGAAGACCTCAGCGGTGATGCCATCGGCGAAGCGGACGAGCGTGACTGCCTGGGCCAGATCGAGTGAGGCACTCTGGAAGGCGGCGCCGGTTCCGAGGGACAGCTCGATGCGTCCGGCGGGGATTTTGGTCGGGCCGGCGTGTCCGTAGGGGTCGTCG
>CAZTGH010000213.1:8009-8949 GCA_964612985.1 uncultured Pirellulales bacterium | reverse complement strand
ATAGCGGCGTCGCCATGCTGCTGGACCGCTGCGGCGCTCAGGTTGCTCATGGCGCAAAGCGGAAAATCTCAGGGGTCTGGGGATGGAGAACCCAGCAGCTACCGAAGTACGCAAGAACCCGATGAGCCATAAATGTCTCTTCGGTGCAGACGCCGGACGAAGATGAGCGCGTTTTCATGAAAGACGAGGCCCAGACGATAGTCCCCGACCCGGATGCGATAGTACTTCGCGCCCCGCTTTGAGCTTCTTGAGATTCTCCACCTGCAAGAGCGTGGGCGCCTCTTCCGCCTGTGCGATAGCTTGGCGAACGCGCCTCTTGATCGCCGGGTCGTCCAGCGCTTCGAGGTCCTTCAGAAAGCTCTTCTTGAATCGGACCTTCAAGACTCCCTCTCCAATGCCTCGATTACTTCGGACCGGTCCACCAGGGGGTTGTTCTCGCCCGCCTCCACTCGCGCACGACTTCGTTCATACAGCACCCGTCCCTGGTCGAGGGCTTCTCGGATCAGCGGATCGCCCTGGGCGTAACGGCGCTGGGTCTCGTCCGGACGACGCGCCAGCAGGTCGATCGCGAAAGGCGGATTCACCCGATTGGTGATCTCCAGTGATTTCCAGAACGCCTTGCCCTCAAAGGGCAGGATGACCAGCAGATCTACGTCCGAGTCGCTCGTAGCGGTACCCCGCGCATGCGATCCAAAAAGTATGACACGCTCCGGATCGAACGCCTCCGCGATACGGTCCACTACCGCCAGAATATCCTTCATCGCCACCATAACGGTTTCCTGATTGTAACGCTACCCGTATAGACTACCGCGATTTCGGCCCGATGGCAAGGGCCTGCAGGGCAAGCGTCCTCACTTGTCGTGCGGCATTGTGTGAGGACGCACGAGCTATGCGGACGGGATACGGGTCACGTGCGACGCAGGACGCGGGCTATTCCCAC
>CAZTGH010000213.1:0-7999 GCA_964612985.1 uncultured Pirellulales bacterium | reverse complement strand
CGGGGGGCTTGCTGGAGATGTCGTAGACGACGCGGTTGACGCCGCGCACCTCGTTGATGATGCGGGTGGAGATCAGGCCGAGGACGTCGTAGGGGATGTGCGAGAAGTCGGCGGTCATGAAGTCGGTCGTCTCGACCGCCCGCAGTGCGATCACGCTCTCGTAGCTGCGCTCGTCGCCCATCACGCCCACCGTCGAGACCGGCACCAGCACCGCCAGCGCCTGCGAGATCTGGCGATACAATCCCGCCGCCTTGATCTCGTCGATCAGAATCTCATCGGCGGCGCGGAGCACTTCGAGCCGCTCCGGCGTGATCTCTCCGATGATCCGCACGCCCAGTCCAGGTCCCGGAAACGGGTGACGCCAGACCATGTCTTCAGGCAACCCCAGGTGCTCGCCCACCAGGCGAACCTCGTCCTTGAACAGGTCCCGCAAGGGCTCGACCAGCTCGAACCCCAATTCGGCCGGCAACCCCCCCACGTTGTGGTGCAGCTTGATATTGGCCGCGGGGTTGCCGTCCTTCGAGCCCGACTCGATCACGTCGGGATACAGCGTCCCCTGGGCAAGAAACCGCGCGTCCTCGATCTGGTCCGCCTCGGACTTGAACGCCGCGATGAACTCGGCGCCGATGATCTTGCGCTTCTGCTGCGGATCGGTCACGCCCTCCAGTGCCTTGAGGAACTGCTGGCACCAGTCGACGACCCGCAGGTCGATGTGGAAGTGATCGCGGAACGTCGAGACGATGTTCTCGCGTTCATTCCTCCGCAAGAGACCGTTGTCGACGAGGATGCAGACGAGCTGATCGCCGATCGCCTCGTGGATCAGCGAGGCGACGACGGACGAATCGACCCCGCCGCTGAGCCCGCAGATGACGGTCGCATCGCCCACCTGCTGGCGGACGTTCTGGATCGTCTCAGTGACGAAGTCGCTCATCTTCCAGTCGCCCGCGCAGTCGCAGATGCTGTAGAGGAAGTTCTTGAGGATGATGTCGCCCTTGGGCGTGTGGCTCACCTCCGGATGGAACTGCACGCCGTAGAACTGCTTGCCCTCGTGCCGCACCGCCGCGTACGGGCAGGTCTTCGTCTCGCCCAGCTTGGCGAAATCGCGCCCCAGCTTCGTCACCTGGTCGCCATGGCTGGCCCAGACCAGCGTCTCGTCGGGTAGATTGGCGAGCAGGTCGCCCTTATCGAGCATGCGCAGCGTCGCCCGCCCGTACTCGTGACGGGCCGCCCGCGTGATCTCGGCGCCGAGGATCTGGCAGCCCAGTTGCATCCCGTAGCAGATACCCAGGATCGGCACGCCCAGCTCGAAGATCTTCTCGTCGCATCGCGGCGCGCCGGGGGCGTACACGCTGGCGGGACCGCCCGAGAGGATGATCCCCTTGAGCGGCATCTGAGCCAGTTCCGCCGCCGGTGTTCCCGCCGGACAGATGCGCGAATAGACGTTGTGTTCGCGGACCCGGCGCGCGATCAACTGGCCGTACTGGCTGCCGAAATCCAGAATGGCGATCATTTCCCGCGTCATAGGAAAATCCGAAATCCGAATACCGAATTACGAAACCAGCACGAATTCCTAAAACACGAATGCTCCAAACCGACTTGCTGTGACGATCTCGTTTGGGATTTCCGAATTTGCCTCATTTGGATTTGTTTCGGATTTCGAAATTCGTGCTTCGTGCTTTACGCATCAATCGTCGCTCGTCGCCCGATTTCGTCGTCGGCTCTTTCTTCGAGCGACGAGCCACGAGCGACGAGTCACGGGTTGTCAGTCATCGCTGGGCATATGCCCCGAATAATTCGGAGCTTCCTTCGTGATCTGGATATCGTGTGGGTGGCTCTCGCCCATCGACGCCGAACTGACGCGGACGAACCGCCCTTTTTCCATGAGGTCCTGGATGCTGGGGGTGCCGCAGTAACCCATGCCGGCGCGGAGGCCGCCGACGAGCTGATAGACGAAGTCGCCGAGCATGCCCCGATACGGGACGCGTCCTTCAACCCCCTCGGGCACCAGCTTGCTGACTTCGGTCTTGCTGCTCTGGCCGTAGCGTTCCGCCGAGCCCTTGACCATCGCGCCCAGCGAGCCCATGCCGCGATATTCCTTGAACTGCCGCCCTTTGTAGATGACCAGTTGCCCTGGGCTTTCCTTGAGCCCCGCAAACAGCGACCCGATCATCACGCTCGACGCCCCGGCCGCGATGCTCTTGGTGATGTCACCCGACTGCTTGATGCCCCCGTCGGCGATCACCGGGATGCCCATCTCGTTGGCGACCTCCGCGACCGCCATGATCGCCGAGACCTGGGGTACGCCCACGCCCGAGATGATGCGGGTCGTGCAGATGGCCCCGGGCCCGATCCCCACCTTGACGGCGTCGGCGCCCGCGTCGATCAGCTCGCGGGCCGCCTCGCCCGTGGCGATATTGCCCGCGATCACATCGATCTCATGCTCGCCCTTGATCCGCTTGACCGTATCGACCACGTTCTGCGAATGACCGTGGGCGGTGTCGACGGTGATGATGTCCACGTCCGCCTCGATCAGCGCCGCCACGCGGTCGTAGTCGTGAACGCTGACCGCCGCCCCCACGCGGAGCCGCCCCCGGTGGTCGCGCGCCGCCCGCGGGTATTGCTGGACCCGGTCGATGTCCCGCATCGTGATCAGCCCCGCCAGTTCGCCCTTCTCATTGACCAGCAGCAGCTTCTCCACCTTCCGCGACTGGAGCATCTCCTTGGCCTGCTCGAGCTTCGTATCCGCCGGACCCGTCACCAGATTCGTCTTCGTCATCACCGTGCTGATCTTCTCGCCATAATCGGGTAAGAATTTTAAATCACGGCGGGTGAGGATGCCGACGAGCTTCTTGCCCTCGACAATGGGGATGCCGCTGACATTCTGCTCGCTCATGAGCTCCTGGGCGCGGCGGACAGGATCGTGGGGCGAGAGGGTGACGGGATCGCCGATGACGCCGTGTTCGCTGCGTTTGACCTTGGCGACCTCGCGTCTCTGGGCCTCGATGCTGAGGTTCTTGTGGATGATCCCGACGCCGCCTTCCTGCGCCAGCGCGATCGCCAGGGCCGACTCGGTAACGGTGTCCATAGCCGCCGAGACGATGGGGATATTGATCCGGACGTTGCGCGTCAGCCGGGTGCTCGTATCCGCCTGAGAGGGGACGAAGTCGCTCTTGGCGGGCAGCAAGAGCACATCATCGAAGGTGATGCCTTCAGCGACGATTTTCGTATTGTTCATGAGCCACTCCGTTACAGGCCTCCGCTGGGCGTATAATAAACGGGGGAGTATACTGGGATGCCTGCGGAGCGTCAAAAGGAATTTGGCAGACGCTGTCGCTGGCAGTCGGGCTTGTTGCTGCCTGATTGGCGGCTGGAGCCAGCCGGGCCCATTTCGGGGCGGGCCTACTTCGCGGCTTTGGCCTTGCGGATGGGCTTTTCCTGGAGGAAGCGGCTGATATTGCGGATCGCCTGGCGCAATCTCTGCTCGTTTTCGACCAGGGCGATGCGGAAGTAGCCTTCGCCGTTCTCGCCAAAGGCGCCGCCCGGAGAGATGGCCACCTCGGCGTGCTCCATCAGGTCCATCGCGAAATCGATCGTGCCTTTGCCCCGCAGGTGCTCATCGGGGACGCGGGCCCAGACGAACATGCCGGCGCGGGGCTTGTCCACCTGCCAGCCGATCCGCTCCAGGGCCTCGCAGACGACGTCCCGTCGGGTGCGATAGACCTCGTTCTGAGCGGCGATCGTTTCGTCGCAGTGCCTCATGGCGATGATGCCGGCGATCTGGATCGCCTGGAAGATGCCATAATCGTAGTATCCCTTGATCGTGGCCAGATAGTCGATCATCTGGCGGTTGCCGGCGACGAACCCGACGCGGAAGCCGGCCATGTTGTAGGGCTTACTCATCGTGGTGAATTCCACGCCCACGTCCTTGGCGCCCTTGGCCGAGAGGAAACTGGGGGCCTTGTAGCCGTCGAAAACGGTCTCGCCGTACGCGAAATCGTGAATGACGGTGAATTTGAACCGCTTGGCCAGATCGACGACCGTTTCGAAGAATCCGTCGTCGACCGTCATGGAGGTCGGGTTGTGCGGGTAGTTCAGAATCAGCAGCTTGGGCTTGGGGAACAGGTGTTCTGACACCATGGCGATGGTGTTGAGGAATTTCTCGTCATTGCCCAGGGGTACGGTGATTACGTTGCCTCCGGCCAGCACGACGCCGTAGTTGTGGATGGGGAAGGCGGGATCGGGGACGACCGCGGTATCACCGGGGCCCAGCATCGCCAGGCACAGGTGGCTGAATCCCTCTTTCGAACCGATGCAGGCCAGCACCTCATGCTCCCAGTCGAGGTCCACGTTCCACTTGCGGGCGTATTTCTTGGCCATCTCGATGCGGAGGCCCTTGATGCCCTTGCTGGCGCTATAACGGTGGTTGCGCGGGTCGCGAGCGGCCTCGCAGAGTTTGTCGATTACCAGCGGCGGGGCGGGGTCCGAGGGATTTCCCATTCCCAGATCGATGATATCGGCGCCCTGCTGCCTCTTGGCGAGCTTGAGCGCGTTGAGTCGCCCGAAGAGATACGGTGGCAGTCGTGTGATTCGTGTTGCCGGTTCGATCCTGTATTCCGCGTTGTTGTCGCTCTGCATCGTTGCAACCTGCTTTTCGTACGGTGGGCTCCACACCCACTCGATCCTGGTTCTACGGTGGGCCCGTGTCCCACGCGGTAACGCGGCATTGTAGCATTGAACTCGCTATTTGCAAAACTTCCCGTGGGCCGAGTCCCTGTGTTTTTTTCGGCTCATCCGGTTCTTGCGTACTCTGACGGCGGCAGCACCCCCGGTCCTGGCAGACGCTGTGGGCGGACCCCTGACATTTTTGCGGTTCGGGCCAATAGCACAGCATGCGAACACAGCCCCCGAAACCGAGCGTTGCCTGGTTCAGGGCGAGTGAGGAAATGCCCGGACGGGGTAGAACACCCTTCTGTGGCGGTGGAAACGGGCAATCACGGGCGGTCTTGACTTTCGCTGCGATTGTGGCGCCCGGGCGCAGGGACTCTGCTGTGTGCTATCTTGGCAACGTGTCTTGTTCTGAGCGAGCCGATGCGGTACGCTACAAGATTCGGGCGGCCCGATTCGGGTGCGTCCTGCGTTTGGATGGATGGTTGGCTTCGAAATGGAAGGAGATGACATCCACATGGATGTCGCTGCGGGTCGATTGCGAGAGAAAAAGGACTCCAATGCACGGCTGGCGGAGATCGGACGTCTGTCCGCCCTGGACCGGGCGGTGTTGACCCTGCATGCGCTGTCGTTCGGACCGCTGAGCAGGAAGGACCTGCTCAGCGCCATGAAAGAGACGCAGATGACCATGCCCGACGGCTCGGCCATCACCGCCCCCAAGCTAGGGCCCTCCGTGCAGCGCCTTCGGCAGAAAGAGTGGATCGTCAGTTGGGGTCCGACGCCGCCGGAATGCCTGCCCGAGGTCCGGACCGACGCGCTCCAAGCAGCACGTACCAAGGGCGATCTGCTCGGCCTCGGAGAGAGTTTGCAGAGGGCGATGCCCGCTTTCCCCGCGCCCGACGACTGGGACTACCGATGGCGGAAGGACCATTTCGTCTCGTTTCCGCACGCCTGTCGCGAGGTCTTCCTGGCGGTCGAGAAGGAGGATTGGAACGAACTGAAACGACTGGCCTCGCTCTGCGAGCGGGATGACCGCGTGCGGTCGGTGATTCCGGCGCTACTTGCGATCTGTGGTGAGCCGTTCTGGCCCGAATTCATCGATCGTCTGCCGAGGCCATACCGCGAAGAGCTCCTGGCCATCATCCTGCACCAGGCCGTCTGTGAATTGACGCTGGACAGCATTGTCTTCTCGCACGTGCGCTCCAGCGTGCTGGGCGAGTGCAACTCGTTCGACAAGGTGGCTCTGGAGATCTACGTCAATCACCTTGCCGAGCGCGATATCCTGGCCGGTGACCTGACCGGTGCGCGGGCCCTGCTGGAGAAGTTTCCCGATCTCGATACGCATATCCTCCGCGGCATGCTGGAGCTGTTTTGTGGAGACCTCACGCCGGCCAGGGAGGTTTTCGATCGGGCCTTCCAACGGGTGGGCAAGACCAAGCGGGACCAGGTGGCCTACCTGGGGAACTTCCCGGGACTGCTGCACCTGCTGCTGCTGGTTCAGTCCGAGCAGACGAGCGACCGCCGTCAGGCGCGAACCTGGCTCGACTGGCTCGTCAGAGCAGGAACGCATTCTCCCTACTACGGTGCGTACTTCTTTCTGAAGATCCTGCTGGACTTCCATGAGGGCCATGCCGATCCCGATGGCGCTGCGTGGCGTCCGCTGCACCGCCAGGACCCCTCGCTGGGCAGTCTGGCCACCTGCCTGATGCAGATGCTCTATTGCCTCTATGCTTCGGACAAGAAAGCGCTTACGGCACGCAAAGGCGAGGCCCTGGACGGAGTGGAGGGTCTGCTGTGCCTCTGGGATCGGCAAGGGGTACAGTGGCCCGTGATGCAGATCGCGCGGCTGATGGATCGACTCGGCGTCGGACTGCCCGAGTACAGCGCTCGGGCCGAATCCTTCTTCGAGAACAGCCAGGCAAAGGATCTGTCCGAACTCTGGGCGGTCAAGGAGATTTGGGAAAGCCAGGTCGGTGCTCTCGAACAACTGATGCAGGAGAGCGAGCCGGCCGTAGAAGCAACGGCGCAGCAGACCCGGCGGTTGGGCTGGAAGCTCCGGGAACTGTGGGACGATCGGGTGGGCGTGACCCCCGTCGAACAGAAACGGAGCAAGAGGGGCGCGTGGACCAAGGGGCGCGAGCTGGCTCTACCCCGGCTGCTCAATTACGACATCGAGGGTTTGGATTACCTGACCGAGCAGGACAAAGCGGTCCTTACGAGCGTCAGCCCCAGCGGTTCGAGCCGGTATTACGGCTATGGGTACGATCTGGACGTCGGCCAGGCCCTTCAGCACCTGGTGGGACATCCGAACGTTTTCTGGGAGGACCGCCCCGGATTGCCGGTGGAGATCGTGCAGGGCACGCCCGAGGTGCACATCGTGCCCCAGGGGCAGAAGCTCCACATCACGATGGATCCCTATCCGAAGCCCGACCGGTGGAACGGCGTTCGTGCGGTCGCGCGGGAATCGCGGACGCGACTGCGGATCGTCACGTTCGAGCCCATCCATCGCAAGATCGCAGAGATTCTCGGGCCGGACGGTGTAACGATTCCGAAGGACCGCTCCGAAGATACCCTCCGGCGGTTGCAGGGACTGTCCCGACACATCGCGATTCAGTCCGACGTGGCGATGGTCGCCGAGGAGGCCGAGACCGTCGAGCCGGATTGCCGGCCTCGCTTGCGCCTCCAACGGCTTGGCGAAGGCTTGCAGGTCGAAATGGTCGTGGTTCCCCTGCCCGGTGAATCCCAGCGCGCCTTCACGCCCGGCGCCGGCAACTCCCATCTGCTCGAAACGGTGGCGGGACGAACGGTGCGGACCCAGCGCGATTTCAAGAAGGAGACGGCCCTCGCGGTCGAGGCGATCGCCGCCGTGCCTATGCTCGATACGGGTCAGCAGCGCGACTACGCCTGGATCTTCGACGATCCCTACGAAGCTCTCGAACTGCTCGATCAGTTGCAGACGGTTTCGCCCGAGAGGCTGACAGTGGAGTGGCCCAAAGGGGACCCCATCACCGTGCGATCTCTCTCGGCCAGGCAGTTCCAGTTCTCGGTTCGTTCCGCTCAGAGCTGGTTCGAGGTCGAGGCCGTCGCGCAGGTCGACCAGGACCTGATGATCCAGATGCAGAGACTGCTCGAGGAAGTTGAGAACACCGACGGGCGCTTCATCGCGATCGGCAAAGATCAGTATATTGCCCTGACGCGGCAACTCCGCAAGCAACTGCTTGGCCTGTCGATGAGCGGCCAGTCCGTTCGCAGGGGCAAGGCCCTTCGCCTTCATCCGCTGGCGGCGATTGCGCTGGAGCAGGAAATGAAAGCGAAGGTATCGGCAAGTCGCGCG
>CAZTGH010000212.1:0-9080 GCA_964612985.1 uncultured Pirellulales bacterium | reverse complement strand
GGGACGAAGCGCGCATCCCCGAACTGACGAGCGACCTCGATGCGCTCTACGGGCACGTCGTCGAGCAGCGCGGCGTCCTCGGCGCGAAGGTCCAGCGGATAGATGACGCCACCGAGTCGGCGAAGGACGCGGAGGTCGCGGCCCGCGAGATCCTCTCCGACACCGAGGACATCGACATCGCGACCACGCTGGTGGACCTGCAGCACCAGCAACTGTGCTACCAGGCGGCGCTCTCCGCCACCGCGAAGCTCGCTCAGATACCGACGCTCTTCGAACTGCAATGGTAGCGCAGAAGACGAAGCCACGCGCTCCATCGCAACGAGATGGCGCCGGCGCATCCCTTGCGTCGGCGCCAGCGATTCGCGCTCCGGGACGACCCTCAACACGGTCGAAAAAAAGAAGGAAAAAAGACCTGAGCGCAGGAGGTATCGCCGGTTCGCCGGGCAAATGCCCTGTGAGTCTTATGGAATGTCGAAGGAGGTGTCGTAAATGCGACGCGGCTTCACTCTGATTGAACTGCTGGTGGTAATAGCGATCATCGCGATCCTTGCGGCGATCCTGTTCCCGGTCTTCGCCCGCGCGCGGGAGAAGGCGCGCACGGCCTCCTGCTCGAGCAACGTCAAGGAACTGGCCCTTGGACTTTTGATGTATACTCAGGATTACGACGAGAGAACGCCCGGCTGCTATGGCAACAGCAGCAGGAACACCGGGATCAACATCCCGCCCGGACCCGTGAGCGGGCGCACGGGCACCAACAGCTACTGGTACTGGGCGGACATGATCTACCCGTACGTCGCCAACACGCAGATCTACATCTGCCCCAGCCACCCCCACAGCTACTGCTCCTACGCGGGGAACCAGCAGGCTCTTCGAGGCAGTCACACAAGTCCCGGGCGTTCGCTGGGAGACATGAACCGTCCCGCGGAGCTCATCATGCTCTATGACGCCGCCTACGGTCCGCGCGCGTGTGGCCGGCCCCATGGCTACAGAATGGACGGGCGCGATGGCCGCCCGCTGTACTGCTACGGCACCCCGGCGGTGAACGAGACAGCGTTCGAGCCGGGCAACCCCCTGGCCAGGGACCTGTCCGTCCACAACGATGGCTGCAACTACTCGTTCATGGACGGGCACGCCAAGTGGCTCAACAACAACGAGACCTACTGCGGGAGTGGCAGCAGTTCACCGGCGTGGAGCCGATACTGGAACGTGAACTGAGCCTCAGCCTTCACCCGACCTGTATTGCGCAGAACACAGAGCGCCGGCGCGGTTGTCGCGCCGGCGCTTTTCGTCGCTTTCTGTTACGCGGTGCTCAGAGGATGATCGTCTGGTCCCGGGCCGGGCCGACCGAGACTCCCCAGATGTCGCAACCGGCCAGTTCGGCCATGCGGTCGATGTAGCGGCGCGCCTCGTCGGGCATGTCCTCGAGCGACGTCATCTCGCACAGCGACACCTGCCAGCCGGGCATCTCCTCGTAGACCGGCGTGACCTCGCCGAGCAGGTCCAGGTTCTCGGGCATCCGCTCCCAGCGCTCGCCGTCGATCTCGTAGGCGGTCGCGATGCGGATCGTCTCCTCCTCGTCGAGCACATCCAGCTTCGTGATCGCGATGCCCGTGGCGCCGTTGAGTTCCGCGGCGGTGCGCAGTGCCACGCCGTCGAGCCATCCGCAGCGGCGCGGCCGGCCGGTGGTGGTCCCGAACTCCGCGCCGCGTTCGCGCAGCCGCTCACCGGTCTCGTCGAGAAGCTCGGTGGGGAAGTCGCCTGCGCCCACCCGCGTGGTGTAGGCCTTGACGATCGCAATCACCTCGTCGATCTCGGTGGGGCCGACGCCGGTGCCGAGGCACGCGCCACCCGCGACCGGGTGTGACGAGGTCACGTAGGGGTAGGTCCCGTAGTCGAGGTCCAGGAACGTGCCCTGAGCGCCCTCGAGGACCAGTTCGCCCGTCTCCAGCGCCGCGCGAATGTCTCCGCGCACGTCGGCGATGTGGGGGCGCACCACGTCCAGCGCCGGCGCGATCTCGTCGTAGACCTCGCGGGTCTCGAGCGGATCGTGGCCATGCAGTTCGGTGAGCAGCACGTTCTTGTGCGCGAGCTGCTCGTCGATCATCTCCCACAGCCGGTTGTCATCGAGCAGATCGGCCATGCGGATGCTCCGGGGCATCCGCGCGGTCTTGTCGGTGTAGGTCGGCCCGATGCCGCGTTTGGTGGTGCCGATGGACTTGCTGCCGCGCGACTGCTCCTGCAGCCCGTCGAACAGGCGGTGGTAGGGCATGATCACGTGTGCGTTGACCGACACGCGCAGGTTGTCGCAATCGATGCCACGCTCTCGCAGCCTCTCGATCTCGTCTCTCATGCAGATCGGGTCGATGATGGTGCCCGCGGCCATGATGCACATGGTATCGGGGTGCAGGATCCCGGACGGGATCAGGTGCAGCTTGAACGTATCGTCATTCACCACGACCGTGTGGCCGGCGTTGTTGCCGCCCTGGTAGCGGACGACGGCGGTTGCGTTTTCGGCCATGATGTCGGTGATTTTTCCTTTGCCCTCGTCGCCCCACTGTGCGCCCACGACTACTTTCGCAGCCATTCTCAACGTCTCCCATGCCGCGCGTATGCAGGCCTTCGCGGCGGTAAATGAAAAGAGGCCCAATGGGGATCGCTCCACCAGGGCCTCGCGAGTACGGTTATCCCGGCGAACAAGCGTACATCAAGGGCGAGTCGGCTGTCAAGTCACGGCAGCACGGGGGGTGTGACCGAGTTATGTGGGTAGACGTGAAGGATGACCTTCCCCGCCCGAGCCCACGACGCTCGGGCGCCCCTCCCACCGGAGCGGGAGGGCAGCAGGCTGAGGCCGTCAGGCGGACAACGGGGCTCGAACGCGTCAACCCACGCTCGCAACCGACCTGGGAGCGTGACCTGCCGGCGGGCGAGGCCGTGGAGATGACATACACCTGCCAGGGCTCCGTCCGCAACTGAGCGTACACAGCGAAGGGGCCGGCGCCACCCCTGAACGCCGGCCCCGCCGCTTTGCTTTACCCGTGCGGCATCAGGATCGTCGCCGCCACGAGTCCGCCCGACAAAGTGATGATCGCCCAGCCGAGCCACTGGTTGATCTTCGCCCATGAGAGCTTCTTTGGATCGCGTGTCTCCATGTCCCTGCGACCTCCCGTTGAATGGCCGCTTCCAACCTCATCAGTATGATACCTCACTGAGTCGGTTATGTTAACAGGGAATCCCCGGATTCTCTCATCGGTGAATCACGGAGATGTGGATTGAAAGCCCGTTCGGAATATCGGGACCGGGGATGCGCAGCTTGAGGGTGTCGGCGGGGCATTGCGGTACATGAAGACGGGGCCGGTCCGCGCATCGGGACTCGACCCCGGTCAGTTCGTCAGTGCGGCAGGAAGATCGCTGGCGGGTCGGGTCTGACGCCTACTGCGCCTGGAAGTCCATGCGGTAGACGGCGCCGTTGAGGTCCACGACGTACATCTCCCCGTCCTCGTCCACCCCGAATGAGTTGATCTGCAGATCAGTGTCAAGCTCCAGCGCCGCGGTCCACTGCCCGTTGTCCTCGGTCAACCGGTGGATCGTGCCCGCGCAGTAGTCGGCGTAGAAGTACACTCCGCGAAGCTGCGGGTAACGATTCCCGCGGTAGACGTAGCCGCCGGTGACCGCGCAGACCCCGCCCTGCCCGTGCGCGTACTGGAAGATCGGCAGTTCCAGGCCGGTCGTGTCGCAGTTGGTCCCGGGCGGGAAGCAGTCCGGCCCCTCCATCGTCGGCCAGCCGTAGTTCCCGCCGGCCTCCACGATGTTGATCTCCTCCCAGTCATCCTGCCCGACGTCGGCAACGAAGACGCGCGCGGTGGTCGGGTCGATCGAGTAGCGCCACGGATTGCGGAAGCCGTAGGCGTAGATCTCATCGCGCGCTCCGCCCTGGCCGACGAACGGATTGCTTGCCGGAATGGCGTACGGGGTGCCGCCGTCCACGTCGATGCGCAGCAGCGCGCCGATCAGGTCGCTCGGGTCCTGCGCGTTGGGGCGGGTCGCGTTGCCACCGTCGCCGAGCCCGCACCACAGATACCCCTCCGGCCCGAATGTCACGAGACCGCCGTTGTGGAAGTAGCTGGCCTGGTCGATCTCAAGCAGCACTTCCTCGCTTGCTTCGTCTACCTGGTTGGCATTGAGAGCGGAGACCGCGAACTCGGACACGTAGCTCTTGATATCCGCGCCGTCGTTCGCGACGTAGTACACGAACAGCCGACCGTTGTTCTCGTAGTCGGGATGAAATGCCACGGACAACAGACCGCCTTCGCCGAAATCATTGACCACATTCGAGAGATCGAGGAATGGGGACGCGAGTACCTGACCGGTCGGATCGACGATCCAGATCATGCCTCGCTGCTCGACCACGAACAGTCTTCCGCTGCGGTCGCCCGCGGAGGTGACGTAATTCGGTCGCTGGAAGCCGTCCGCGATCTGTGTCAGCACAAGCTGCAGCACCTGCTGGCCGCCGCCATCGCCTCCCGACCCGCCGCAGCCGGCGGTGAATCCCAGCGCGATGAGTCCCACACTCGCCAGCCCGAGCAGTACCCAACGCGCATGCGCGCTCCCCGTCATTTCCCGCCACATCACAATCGACCACCCCGACGACGTTTGACCTTGCCCTGATACTCATCTGACCGATTCTCCGCCGGGCCGCCATCTCCTGCACGCTCTTGGTGGAGGAGGTTGAGCGGTTCCGTGGAAAGAGACAACGAAGGCCGTTCATCCTACTGCACACAAAGGAAGGTCTGATATGTTCGCGGACGCTGCCGAAGCCCTTGAGTTCGTCAAAGCCGAAGGCGTGCAGATGATTGACCTGAAGACAATCGACCTGATCGGGCGCCAGCGCCACGTGACTATCTCGGCTGAGGATCTCACCCGAGAGGCTCTCGCTACCGGCGTCGGCCTCGACACCTCCAGCTACGTCGGCTACAAGAGCGTCGCGCGCGGCGACATGCGAGTGGTGCCGGACGTCACCACCGGCATGCTCGATCAGTTCTGCGCGATGAAGACGCTCAGCTTCATCTGTGATATCGTCGAGCCGATGAGCGATGAGGCCTACACCCGTGACCCGCGGGGCGTCGCCAGGCGCGCGGAGAGGTACTTCGCCGAGGTGATCAGCCCGGGCGAGGCCGTGTTCTCCCCGGAGATCGAGTTCTACCTGTTCTCGGACGTGGACTACCGCTCGCAGATGGACGCGGCCGGCTACGAGGTGGATTCGGCGGAGGCGTTGTGGGGCTCGCGCGACGAGGACATGCCCTCGCTGGGCCACCGCATGGACGCGCACGGCGGCTACCACGCCGCGCCTCCGCGCGACCAGCTTCACGACGTGCGCTCGGAGATGCTCGCGGCGATCGCGAAGGCCGGCATCCCCACGCATTACCATCACCACGAGGTGGGCGCGCCGGGGCAGGTGGAAGTCGAGGTGGGCTTCGGACCGCTGCTGAAGATGGCGGACGCGGTCATGGTCATGAAGTACCTCATCGCCAACATCGCGGTCGAGTGGGGTCTGTCGGCGACCTTCATGCCCAAGCCGATGTTCGGCGAGGCGGGCAACGGGATGCACGTGCATCAGTACGTGACCCACGAGGGCAAGTCGCTGTTCTGGGATGCCGAGGGCGACTACGCGAACCTCAGCGAGATGGCGCTGAACTGGACCGGCGGCCTGCTGACTCACGCGGCGGCGCTGCTGGCGCTGACCAGCCCGTCCACGAACTCCTACCGGCGCCTGGTACCGGGCTACGAGGCGCCGATCAGCGCGTTCTTCGGCCTGTCCAATCGCACCGCGGCGATCCGCGTGCCGGCGTACGGGGTGAAGGAGTCCGAGAATCGGATCGAGTTCCGTCCGCCCGACGCGACCTGCAACCCCTACCTGTGCCTCGCGGCCATGTGCATGGCGGGCCTTGACGGCGTACAGCGGGGGATCGACCCGTCCGCGCACGACTTCGGGCCGATCGACGAGGACGTGGTGACGCTGCCGGACGAGGAGCGGGCGAAGATCACGCAGCTTCCGACGTCGCTGGCGGACGCGCTCGATGCGCTGGAGGAGGACCACGAGTTCCTGCTGGCGGGCGATGTGTTCTCGCGCGATCTCATCGAACAGTGGATCGCGCTCAAGCGCGAGGAGGTGGCGGCGGTGAATCTCCGCCCCCACCCGCACGAGTTCGTGATGTACTACGACCTCTGATCGACGCGATGAAGACGCTGCCCGATGCGCCCCGCGGACACATATCCGCGGGGCGTTTCGCCGATGGCGTAGTCGTCTGGACGGTCCGGAGAGCGTGACTTGCCCGCCGTTTGGCAAGTCCACGCGATGCCGGCCCGGCCTTTGTGTCGTTTGTCCTTCGGCCGGACGACAACGACGGACGACCAACAGCCGGGCCGCGCATTCCGCGAGGAGCGCGATTCGATCGTCCCCGGCGTGAAGGTGGAGCGTGACGGCTACGTCTCCTTCGCGCTGCAGTGCCGCCACTGCGAAGACGCTCTGTGCATCGAGGCCTGTATGACCGGGGCATCCTCGTCGATGACGGGATGCGCGCGTCGGTCCAAGACGTCTACGCCGCGGGCGACGTGGCCGAAACATGGCGGGCGCGGAGGCGGCGTGGAGGGGGGCGGCCTGGTCATGAACTCCGTGACCGTGGTGGACGTGCCGACGATCTCCGTGGGCGTGACCGAGGCGCCGGGCGAGCAGTACGAGGTGCTGTCAGAGCTTGACGAGGATAGATGCACCTACCGCAAGATCGTACTGGAGGGTGACCGGATCGTGGGAGCGGTGTTCGTGGGCGAGATCGACCGGGCCGGGATCATCACGGGCCTGATCCGCGAGCGGATCGACGTGTCCGGGATCCAAGTGATGAGAAACGACGCGGACAGCATCCATTACAGAGAGTTGAACGAACGCATTCACCAGGCTGTTGCAGATGGCGAAACAGAACTGTTACTTGACAACGTCCTCGTTCATCGGTATATTGGGGCCGGTCTCAAGGGAGGCGCATCCATTGAGATCAACGGTATACCCGGAAATGACCTCGCAGCGTTCATGGACGGGGCCGAGATCATTGTCAACTCGAACGCTCAGGATGGCGTGGCGAATACCATGAACGGCGGCAGCATTGTCATTCGTGGCGACGCGGGCGACATCCTCGGGCACTCCATGCGCGGCGGCTCCATCTTCGTGGAGGGGCTCGTGGGCTACTGATGTGGCATCCACTGCAGGACCTGCGGGAACAAACTCCTCGCGATGGGCGTCGGTACACACGAAGGTGACTGCGTCGGAACACCAATCCGGCGCTGAGGTTGCGGTCGAGGAGGTCGGCGAGGCTGACCGGGAGATACTGGAGGCTATAATCACGCAGTACTGCATGGCCTTCGAGGTGGATCCCGGGCGCTTTTCGCCTGACGAGTTCCTGAAGCTCTATCCGTGGAGCAGCCGGCCCTACGGCAAGTTGTACGCGTATCGATAGAAACAGGTTTGTGAGGTTTGGCGCCCCTTCGGGGCGCCTTCAAGGGATGCGCTCTTCCCCCCGGCGCATCCCTTATTTCATGTACTGCACCCCGCCCTCAGGGCGGCTCGGGGCTTCGCTTTCCGGATCTGACCTGCGGGCGTGGGGCGGCCGCCAGATCGCCAGGATCACCCACGCGGTGACGACCCCCAGCAGCGCCCCGACGGTAACGTCGGAGAGGTAGTGCGCTCCGAGGGCCACCCGAGAAAGGCTGACGAAGACCGCCAGCGCGTAGAGCGGGATCCTCCAGCGCGGGAACCACACTCCGGTGATCACCGCGAACATGAAGATGAAAGAGGCGTGTCCCGAGGGCAGCGAATGGTATTCCGTACCGGGGCCGAAGAAGAGGTCATGGTCGGGGATCTGACACGGCCGCGGGCGCCCGATGAAGTCTTTGATCAGCTCGGTCAGTGTCGTCTGAAGCGCGTAGCCGCCCAGCAGGCTCAACAGCAACTCTTTCCAGAGCATGCCCGCCGCGATCAGAGTCACCGCGATAAGTAGTGGCGCAAGGTCCCATGTTCCGAGGTACCTGCCGAGTTCACCGAGGGTCTGCACCCACGCCTGCTGGAAGAATGCACTCTCATGGAAGCCCACGAGTGGATCGACGAACCAGTAAGCGAGCAGAATCGCGGCGATGGACAGCACCACCGTCAGTACGCCCAGCGCCAGCCGCCGCGACCTTCTCTGAGCCGCGCGGCCCTCAGGCGACGCAAGCCACTGCTCTCGTGCTCGCTGCTTGCGCATGTATTGTTCCTCGATCTCATCCTCTGTCTCGGCGGTGGCCGCCGGCCAGATCCACAGGACAACCGCGCCGGCGACCGTCCCGATGACCGCTCCGACGATGACGTCCGACAGGAAGTGCGCATGTACCGCGACCCGACTCAGAGAGACGAGGATGGCGCCGATCCACGCCGGCCATCGCCAGCGCGGGAACCAGGCGGAGATGATCATGGCCATCATGAATGAGAACGATGCGTGTCCGGACGGAAACGATGTGCCCGCGCCGAATCCCTCGAAGACGGTCGCATCGGGGAGCTGCCGGGGCCGTGGACGCCCCGTTGTCAGCTTCAGCCACTCCACGACCGCGGTGCGCAGGATGTAGGCGACCAGCAGCGTGTTGAGCAGTCGCTTCCAGTGGCGCCGCGCGGCGACCAGCAGAAGCACGATCATCAGCGGCGCGAGTTGCCAGTTGCCCGTCCAGGTGGCAACACGAAGCAGGGCGCGGCAGATGGGGGCCTCAGTCCATCCCCTGTCGAGATCGCAGACGGGCTGGTCCAGGTGGACGAAGACGATTCCGGCGCAGATCAGGCCGAACACGACGATGAGACTAAGGACGATCACGTCACGGCGCTTGCGGGCGAGTGGGTGGGAAGCGTATTGGGCGGACATGGAATGTGCTCCAGGAGAGAGAGGTTGGGTTCGGGGCACCGCGCGGCTATGGTAACCGCCTCACCGCGGCCTGTCAATGCGCGCGGAGGTGAGGGTGCGTTTTTTGATTGTCGGTGCGATGGATGTGGCATCGTGAACGCGGACGACGGC
>CAZTGH010000211.1:0-9105 GCA_964612985.1 uncultured Pirellulales bacterium | reverse complement strand
GGTTCGCCGCAGAGACGGGCCTGCGGGCCAACGAGATCCGGAGTCTCCGCGTACAGGACTTCGACCTCGACGCCCTGCAAGTCAGCGTCCAGGCGGGGCACAGCAAACGACGACGGCAGGATACGCTGCCACTGCGTCCGGACACCGCCAGGCTCCTGAGTGAGTTCTTCGCGGAGAAGATGCCGGCGGCCAAAGCGTTCGGCGGGACGTACAAGCAGCTTACCAAGCGGACATCGGACATGATAAAGACCGATCTGGAAAGAGCGGGCATCCCCTACCTGGATGACGCCGGGCGGTACGCCGATTTCCATTCCCTGCGCCACACGATGGGCAGTCTGCTCGCCGCCGGCGGCGTCCACCCCAAGATCGCCCAGAGCCTCATGCGGCACAGCGACATCAACCTGACCATGTCGCGGTACACGCACACGCTGACCGGGCAGGAGGCCAAGGCCATCCAGAATCTGCCGGACCTGTCTCTGCAAAATCTTGCGAGCCAGCAAGCCAAGGCAACCGGCACCTGCGATGGGACTGCGGATGCGATCTCGAACACCCCGAAAAAATCGACACCCCAGTTGACACCTAAATCGACACTTACGGCTTTCTCCGCCTGTAACCGACCGGCAACAGTTGGCAACATGGACGGAACGGACGGCCAAGAGGCCTCCGACTGTAACTCACTGGAAAACGGGACCTTAGATAATGAACGTCACGAGTTGGCAGCGGTTGGAACGGGGGGAAATGGAATGGGCAGGGGCGGATTTGAACCGCCGACACACGGATTTTCAGTCCGTTGCTCTACCAACTGAGCTACCTGCCCGGTGGCGATACCCTAAACCTTTAGCATATCACATCATTTGATTCATGCAAAGATTTTTGTGCTGCCCCCTATTACTTTCTTGCGAGGCAGGATCCGGCAGCGCGCTGTCCTGAGGTCTGCGACCGGCGACCCGCGTCATCACAAGATCTCTCACTCCGTAGCGTCGGGTTTTGGCGTGAAGAACACCAGGGAGATCAGGACGAGGCCGGCCCCGGCCAAGAACAGGGCAATGCGGTGCCTGGGCTCGCTACACCGCTGGAGCCACTGGGGGATGGCCGCTTCCTCCGGGGGTAGTCCGGTCTGGTCCATCAGCGCCCGGCGTGCCAGGGCCAGTTCCCTGGCGCGGGCCTTCGGATAGACGGCGTTGGGGTCTTCCGGTTGGGTGCCGAGCGTCGCTGGGGCGATGCGCTTCAGAAGATTTGGGTCGTCTTGGAGTTCCTTCAGCAATGCATCGTACTCGTCGTTGAGCGACCGGAGGCGATCCAGGGAACGGTGGGCCTGCTCGACGAGCCGCTCGTTTCGCCAATAGAGGATCAGGTCGTCACACAGCGCCGCCGCACCCAGTGCCCCCGCCCCCACACTGAAGAAGAGGACGAAGAGCAGGAAGTGGAGAATTCTCTGGCTCAGCATAGCCCACAATCCACACTACGACAGGCGTGGCCTTTCTCGGCGTCACCGCGAGGCAGCCCCATCCGCCGCCCTTGTCTTGCATTCTAACCGTTCCGTCGGTCCATCACACTCAGAGACCCGGCCTCCGGGCTTATCGGCAATAGGTGCGGAACCTGTCGAATATTTCGGTCGCACCGGACATTCGGATGGGCTCAGGGCTTCCCGTGCGTGTGCCCGGCCGACCTGCACGTGGCCGGAGGATACCCGCCTGGTCCGGCTGGGTCAAGGCCTGTTTGTCGGCGAAGGAGATTCCGCTTGCGGGTCTGGGCCGCTGGCGTTAGCATGGTCATGCTGTGCCTGCGGGCACGAAGATGAACCCGCCAGCGTCCGGCCAGCGGAGATCGCAGACCGTCTTTTTCGCGTACTCTGCCGGCCCATCGTAGCCGATGCGGTGGCGGCAGCAACACCAACGATAACGAAGGAGAAGATATGAAGACAAAGGTCTCAGCGGTACGTGCGATGGAAATCCTGGATTCGCGAGGCAACCCCACCGTTCGGGTGTTCTGCGAGCTGGACAATGGCGTCCGCGTTTCCGCCTCCGTCCCATCGGGTGCGTCGACGGGGGAGAACGAAGCGGTCGAACTGCGCGACGGTGACAAGAAACGCTACCTCGGCAAAGGCGTCCTCAAGGCGGTCAAGAATGTCAACGAGGCGATCGGACCGAAGCTCGTCGGCATGGATCCGAGCGGGCAGGCCGAGATTGACGGGTTGATGATCGAATTGGATGGGACGGCGAACAAGGGCAAGCTGGGCGCCAACGCGACGTTGGGCGTGTCGATGGCGGTGGCGCGGGCTGCGGCCGTCGCGGCCGACCTGCCGTTGTACAAATACCTGGGCGGCGCCGGGGCCGTACGGCTGCCTGTTCCGATGATGAACATCCTCAACGGCGGCAAGCACGCCGACAACAGTGTGGATCTGCAAGAGTTCATGGCCATGCCGATCGGCGCCGCAACCTTCGCCGAGGCCCTGCGGTATGGAACCGAGACCTTTCACGCTCTCCAGAAGATCCTGGCCAAGAAGGGCTACGCCACCAGCGTGGGGGACGAAGGCGGTTTTGCGCCGAACCTCAAGAGCAACGACGAGGCCTGTGAGGTGATCGTCGAGGCCATCGAAGCCGCCGGCTACAAACCCGGCACGGACGTGAGCATTGCCCTGGACCCGGCCTCCAGTTCGTTCTACGAGGACGGCGCCTACAACCTCGCCAAGAGCGGCCAGGGCAAGAAGACCAGCGACGAGATGACCCAGCTCTACGCCGCCTGGATCGAGAAGTACCCCATCGTTTCCATCGAGGACGGGCTGGCGGAGAACGACTGGGACGGCTTTCAGAAGCATACCGCCACCCTGGGCGATAAAATCCAGATTGTGGGCGACGACCTGTTCGTCACCAACACAAGGTTCATCGCCCGGGGGATCCAGGAGAAGTCCAGCAACGCCGTGCTCATCAAGCTCAATCAGATCGGCACGGTGACCGAGACCATCGAGGCAATCAATCTGTGCCGCCGGGCGGGCTGGGGCTATGTGATTTCGCACCGCAGCGGCGAGACGGAAGACGCGTTCATGGCCGATTTCGCGGTGGCGATGGGCGGCGGGCAGATCAAGACCGGTTCGGCCTGTCGCAGCGAGCGGATCGCCAAGTACAACCGCTTGCTTGAAATCGAGGCAGAGTTGGACAAGGCCGCTACGTTCGACAACCCATTCCGTCGCACCTGAGTCTGCCTCAGAGGCGACCAAGCATATGATCAGAGCCGCCTTTGGGCTACTCTCAGTTCGGCCGGGTCTGGACCGTCGTGGCCGGGTTCGTTCCCGTTCCGTTGTCAGCCGTTCGAGACGGAGCAGAGGAACGAGAGCGGGAGTAGCTCAGGGGCGGACACCATCGGGGTCGGCAGCCACAGCAGGTTGCTGAGGGCGCGGACGCACGGGATTCAACTGCCGTTTTGCATCTCGTTCATGTAGCATCGCAACAACGCTGCGCGAGTGACCATGCCGATGAACGCATTCGGCGTGGAATCTTCGCTTACCGGCATGCTGTTGACCTCCAAGTGCGAAAACAGCTCGAAGATCTTGTCGAGCGTATCCTCGGCGGAGACCACCGGTACATCGTAGCGCGCCAGTTCTTCACCGATGATCAAGGGAATTGCTTCGGGATGAACGAGGGTATTGCGCATGTCTTTTTCGCACAACAGTCCCTGATAACGTCCCTCCGCATCGACCACGATGAAATCGGATACGTCTTCGTCAGCCGTCTGGAGGATGATCTCCTGCAGCGGCATTGGGCCTGGTACGATCACCGTCCCCGGCTCCATGATATCGCGCACCGTGAACCGACGCAGCGTCGCCATTCGGGCGTGCAGGCCGAACTGAACGCCCTTGCGTTCGAGTCGCAACGTTGCCACCGATTGACGACACAATCTCCGAGCAATCATCAGCGACACGGTACAGGAAAACATCACCGGCAGGACGATCGTGTAGTTGTGCGTGATCTCGAAGAGCATCACAATCGCTGCCATTGGGGCGTGCGTCGTCGCGGCCACGACCGATGCCATCCCTGCCAGGCTGTAGGTCGCCGGGTTTACGTCGGTAAATAGATCGACCCGCTGGACCAGGAGCCCCACGCCATAGCCGGTCGTGGCGCCCACAAACAGCGACGGGGCGAATACGCCGCCGGATGCTCCACTGCCCAGTGTTAGCGAGGTCGCGACGATTTTGGCGACGGTCAAGAAAGCTACAATGCCGACCGTCAGCTCGAAATCCGCAAATCGCTCGGCCGACGACGTGCCGATACACAGGCCTATGAACACGTAGCCTTTTCCGAATATGATCGGCTCGCCGCGTACCGCCCCGCGAATTGCGACGACCGTAACCATACCCAGGACCCCCAGCGCAGCGCCGCCAAGCATTGGTTTGAGCACATCGGGTATTCGAAGCCGTTCGAAGAATTCCTCGGCCAGGTTCAGCAACTCGATCAGTGCCACCGCCACGGCGGCACACAAGACCCCCAGCACGATGTAATTGCCCAACTCATTCCAATGGAATGGATAGATCATGAGATCATCCAGGGGAAAGATTGCCTGGCCGGGCCCCAACAGGCTGGTCACGACCACCCGACTGAGAACCGAGGCAATCAGCACCGGCGACAGTGTTCTGAAGTTGATGTCGCGCAGAAAGACCTCCATCGCGAACAGCACCCCGGCGATCGGCGCATGGAAAATCGCCGCGATCCCGGCCGCGGCGCCGCAGGCGATCAGCACCGGCAATTGATGTCGCACTACGCGAAAGAAACGTCCGGCCGACGAGGCAATGGCGGCGCCGACCTGGATGATCGGGCCTTCCGGGCCGGCGGAGCCGCCGGAACCGATGGTCAGCGCTGCGGTTGCGATGCGGGCCAGGGCCACGTGAAGCTTGATCTTGCAGTCGCGACGCACGATGGCATCCATGACTTCCGGCACGCCATGCCCGACGGCCTCACGGGAATAGAACCTCGCAATCAGGCCGACCAGCAATCCGCCGATCGAAGGAAGGAAGAGCAGCAATACATAGCGTTCTCGGTAAACGCCGGGAGTCGAGTCCGAACCGTAGCTGGCGGCATCTACCCACTGAATGAAGTGATTGAACCCTACCGCCGCCAGCGCCGTTAGCACGCCGATCAGGCAGGCGAGCAGATACGGCAGCAGTTCCTCACGCCATAGAATACCTGGGCGCAAGAAAGAGGTCGGCACCTTGCCTTCCACAACGTTGCGCCGATCGACGATGACGTCGTCCATTGCAGCAGCCTCTTGCGAACCTGTGTATCAAATCGAGAGTACCGATTTTCAGGTTACTCTAAGTTGTCCCGTCTGGCAACCTGTCCTTTCGCACGTTTGCCACCGGCCGGGCGGGGGGCAAGCACAGGGAGGCGAAACGAGAATAATCTCAAGATTGACTGTAACATCTGCCTGTCCGCTGCGTCCATAAAGACAAAGGCCGATGGGAATTACGCGGTTGCCCGGTTCGCGAGAGCACCGCTGACCGTTGTCCGACCGGCTGTGGCGTATCCATCGGCAGCAGACCCACCTACGTTGACGCACAGTTCTCTCTGACAGGGCCGATTGGGCGGAGAATCGGCCTTTTCTATTGCCCGAACAAATCTTCCTGCCTATCATACTAGGTTGTATGAGAATTCCATTGACCAGGTATGGGTGGCCCCAGGTGGCGGTGTATCCGCTCCTCGTTGCGGCGGTCATGGCCGTCTACGTTTTTGTCGCTCTGCGCCTCTTTCCCGAATGGGCCATCGGTACCGCGTGGGCCCTGCTCACGTTCTGGCTGGTGGAACTCATTCTGCTGGCCGTGCTGGTCTGGATGCTGGCGTTCTTTCGCGATCCCCACCGCCAAGTGCCACAGGACGCGAGCCTGCTGGTGGCCCCTGCCGATGGCACGGTCACGGACGTCGAAGACATGGCGACGAACGAATTCACAGGCGGGCGGGCCTTGCGGATCGGGATTTTTCTGAGCATCTTCAACGTACACATCAATCGAGCCCCCTGCGACGTGGAGATTGAGAGCATTACCTACCGAAAAGGCAGGTATATGAACGCCATGAATCCGCTGTCGGGCAAGGTCAACGAGTCGAACACCCTGGCGGTGGTGCGGACGAACGAACCGCGAGATCGCCTCGTCGTCCGACAGGTCAGCGGGGCGATCGCCCGGCATATCGTCTGTGAAGCCCGGGAAGGCCACCGGTTGGCTCAGGGGCAGAAGTTCGGGATGATCAAATTCGGCTCGCGAACGGAGCTCTACGTGCCCGGGGGCGAACAAATCGAGTGCCTGATCCGCACAGGGGATAAGGTCAAGGCGGGGATAACTCCTCTGGTGAGGTATAAATAGATCGTGGGAAGATTCCATTCTAGGGCAAGACGGGACAAAGGTCGGCTCCTGCGACGCATGCGCGGCCAACGGGTCAAGTACATCACCGTTTTGCCTTCGTTGATCACCTTGCTGAACGGCGTTTTCGGCTTCATCGCCATCGTTTTCGCCAGCCGGGGGATGGAAAGGGGCATGGCGGGTTTTTCGCACTATGCGATGGCAGGCTACATGGTCCTGTTGGCCATGCTGGCGGACATGCTGGACGGGCGTCTGGCGCGGATGAGCCAGTCGACCTCCAGTTTCGGGGGCCAATTGGACAGCCTGTGCGACCTGGTCAGCTTCGGCGTGGCCCCGGCGTTTCTGATGCTCAAGGTCTTTGAGACGCGAATGGAACTGGCCACCCCCTTTAGCGGCGATCTCTTCCACCGCTTCATCTGGCTGTCGGCGCTGGCGTATGTCAGTTGTGCGACGATCCGCCTGGCGCGATTCAATGTGGAGAACGAAGAGAATGAGTCGGCTCACATGAATTTCTCGGGTCTGCCGACCCCCGGAGCGGCCGGCGCGATCACCAGCCTCATCATCTTCCATCAGCAGGTGATGCCCGAGTTCGACCTGCTGATCTTCCTGCTGCCGTTTCTGACGCTGACGGCGGCGGCGATGATGGTCAGCCGCATTCGATACCCCCACGTCCTGAACGTCTATCTCCGAGGCAAAAAGCCCTTCGGCTATCTCATCCGGGTGCTGTTATGCCTGGGGTTGGTGTTCTGGTGGGGGATCCAGACGGCGCTGGTGGTGATCTTCTGGACGTTCGCCTTAAGCGGGCTGGTCCGATGGCTCTACTCTAAAGTGCTGCGGGAGAAGAGACGGCTGTTCTCCAAGACCCCGGAACCTGAGACTCACCCTTCCGGGGAACTCAAGTCATAAGGTGGCGCCCCGGCCTTCCGCCTGGCGAATGCGGAAAATTCTCTTCCGCTATTGGAGGGCCCCAGCGGGAATATGAGACGGATTCGGGCCCGTCGGAGACGGATGCTTCTCCTGAGCCGTCGTCGTCGACTGGTTCATCTGGAAATAGCGGTCCACCACCATCGCCAGGCGAGAGAGAACCTCGCGTCCTTCGTCGCTTGCCTCAAGTCCAACGATCTGCAATCCCAGACAGAGCCCGGTGTGATCGGCGGTCGGCAGGACGTTGCGAATCTGGGCGCTGAACATCAGAGGCGTCTCATACGGCATCGGGGTGAATCGCACGCCAATGAACTGGCCTTTGCGGAATTCCGACGGGCTCACGCCGAGCCCGTCGCTGTTTGTCGCGTTCTTCATGGGCAGGGTCAGTTGCGCCCCGCCGGCCGAGATGTCCATCAACCGGCCCTCGAAGTACTCGTGGCCCGCGCCCTTCGAGCGGCGCTGACTGGTACGATGCCAGAGCACCACCTTGACCTTGAGGGACTCGGGAACCGTGACGCGGAAGTAGCTGCGCCGCTGCACCACGCCGATACGGTCCGGCACGGCCAGGACGATGGTCCCGCCAGCTTGTGGATCGGCCGAGGGCTCGAGCGCCACGACGCTGGTATCGAACACGAATTTGCCGTAGGCATGTTTGAAATTGACCCCGACCGGCTGATTCACTCGAATGTTGACCGGATGCGGCTTTCCAGAGGAGTGGCAACCTTCGACGTAGAGCTTGCCGCCGGACAATTCGCGCATGACGACTTTGGCCACGTGCCACTTGTCCTTCGACAGATAGGACATGATAGCAGGCGCACGTTCGCCGGCGACTGTCTGAAGCACGGATTGGGATTCATGCCCTTCCAGCATGACGATTTCACTCATGTCAACCTCCCGTACTACGTCTAAGGTTGGTGCTCTCGTGGGGGCAGGCGGACGGAACGGACCGGGCGTGCCCGGCGAACGTCCGCGCACCTTCGCTCGTCCGCTCTCTCGCCCGGCACGGTTGTTTCGGAACCACGCCGGCTGCGGCCCCCTTAAAAACATAGATTATAATCGGCTATCAACAAGACGAGCGTTAAGCGAAATCCGGCGGAACCCAAGTTCGTCCGCGATCCTCGGTCGCGCCGGGACAAAACGGGGTTCATTCCGATAATGCAGCACGCATCAGTACCGTGACACCGATCCGCAAAGACCGTAGCCCTGCGACAAGAAGGAAGAGCCGGTCGAGACGACAAACAGAGGGTCGTTCGTTTCAGAGAGAACACTGCTGAAATCCGCCCTCATTTGCCAGGCGCACCCAGAGGAAGGTCGGTCCGCTGAAAGCAGTTGAAAAAGCCCCCTTCGCCGACTATGCTATGGCACGTTCCGTGCGGCTGCGGCTGCGATCACGTTTGGGGAAGATGACATGCAGAAACGAAGACTGGGCGATACCGACATGCAGTTGACCACGGTCGGCCTGGGCACCTGGGCGATGGGCGGTCCGTGGCAATTCGGATGGGGGCCTCAGGACGACGAGGAGGCTCTGGGCGCGATCCTGAAGGCGCTCGATCACGGCATCAACTGGATCGACACCGCGCCGGCGTACGGCCTGGGCCATTCGGAAGAGCTGGTCGGACAGACCCTCAAGCAGACCAGGCACAAGCCCTATATCGCCACCAAGTGCGGGCTGCTCTGGAACGAGAAGAAGGAAAAGGTCCCCTGTCTCGATCCCGAGAGCATCCGCCGGGAATGCGAGGCCAGTCTCGAACGGCTGGGCATCGAGACGATCGACCTGTACCAGATGCACTGGCCCGACCCTGACGAGGAGATCGAGGCGGCCTGGGAGGAGATGGCGC
>CAZTGH010000210.1:0-9139 GCA_964612985.1 uncultured Pirellulales bacterium | reverse complement strand
CAGAAGAACCTCAGCCTTGGCGACCTTCGCCAACTCGTCAAAACGCTGCCGGGGCGTCTGGGAACTCAGCGGCTCATCGATCGACACCGGGCTGCCATGCACCATCAGGACCTCCAGTCCGCCGACGGTGCGCCGGACCTGCTCGGGTAAGGCGCGAACGAAACGCCGGGCCTTGGCGGACAAATGGGCGTCGTTCCACTGAAAGGCGAGGTACTTGGCTGGAGCCTTCTTGCGTTTCCAGCCGTTCCGCTTGTGTTCGAAATCGAGGACCTTCCGATCGTAATTTCCGATGAGGTTCACCGCACCGATCTCTCGCAGCCTCTGGACGACCTCGTTGGGAAAAGGCGCATACCCCAACAGGTCGCCCAGGTTCCAGACTGCGCGGATGCCTCGGCGCGCAGCGTCCTCGAGCACGGCCTCCAGCGCGGGCAGGTTCCCATGGATATCGCTAATCAGCGCGATCGTCGTCTGCTTGCTCTTGCGTCCCACCCGTCGGGGCGTCCTCTATTTCAACTTGCGGCTCCGTCTTGGTTTCCAGAGGCGCCTGCACGACGGCCTCCAACGCATCCCACAGATATTCTTCGCTCAGCCTCCTCCACTGTCCGAGCAGACGATCGAACGCCTCCTGCCGGTGCCGGCGCCGTTCGTCGATAAGCAGCCGCAACCCCGGCTGGAGTCGGTTGAACGGGCCGTGATGACCGAAATACGCGATCGTGCGCGCCCGCTCCTGGTCCATGAACTCCTGAACGTGGACGATCCACGCGTCGCAGTCGTGAATATCCCCCAGCAGCGACTGGACCTTCTTGATCGCCTTGATAGCCGGATGCAACTGCCCTTCGTACACCGCGTCACAGATTTCCATCGTGTAGCGGAGCCGTTTGGCATCGATGCGCAGTTGATGATGCCCATCGGCGTCCGCCGGATCGCTCAGCGTCTGTTCGCGGCGCAGCAGATCCTGTCGACGCCGCCGGATGTGCGCAGCCGCTCGCTCGAACGCGTATGGGCTTTGCAGAGTCGCTCCGCCGTAACGCAACTGGAACAGTTCTTTTTCCAGTTCGCCCGCCATCTCTGCCATAAAGTTGCCCTTCTGGAGTGCGTCGAGCGTCCGGATCACCTTGGGCTGGATGGCATCCCGCTGCTGCCGCAGTCGCAACCGCAACCGCTCGACGCCGGGGCGGTGACGTCGGTCTTTCTCGTCGAGACCGGCCAGAAAGCCATCCAGGAACTCGATGTGTACGTCCAGGTCCCGCGCCCGCCCGAGCCCCTTCGTCAGGTTGCGAATCCGCTTGCGCCATTGCCCCGCCATCTTCGCATCGAAGCAGTCCCCGAACATTCGCAACCCCGCCCGCATCCGTCGCGATGCGACCCGTGCCTGGTGAACCGGCTCGATTTCCTGGTTCTCGCGCACGCCGTTCACCTGCTCGATCAGTGCGTCGAGCTGTCCCCGCAGGTACAGACAGGCCAGAAGCCGATAGCTTGGATCGGTCTCGGTCATGCGTGAAGCGCGGCTCCTGCATTCGATTCGATCGTTCGTATTCTCAGTGGACTTCTGCAAAAATGGACAGTAGGCCTGCTTTGGGAAGGAAGAGCCTCGGTTTTGGCTCTTCCTTCTCAAGCCTGACGACGTGGCTATAACCGACTCACACCGTTCTCCAAGGAAATCGTAAAACCGATTTCCTTGAAGAATACAGGCCTACTGTCCATTTTTGCAGAACTCCAGCCCTCAGGTTACGGATCATCCCAGCAAGTCCTGGCCCCAGGTCTCCGTACCGGCAGACGACGTCTCCGTCAACAAGGCCGCGAAGCTCTGCACCGCCTTGCGAGCGTCGCCGACCGGGTAATAGAACGCATCCCAGTGATCGCTGTCTTCGCCGTCGTGATTGACGATCACGTGATCGAACCGCCAGGCCTGCTGCATCTCGCGCAAGGCGCTGCCGGCGCGGATCTCGACGTTCACCAGGTCCTTCTGCGAGAGAATCCCGTTCTGCCGCTGCGTGCGCCGCAGCAGCTTGCGCCGCATCATGTCCGTCACGAAATCGCCCAGATCCACGCCCGGTTCGCGCGAGGCCAATTCCAGGATCTCGTCGCGAGAGAGGGGTGAAAGGAACACGGTCAACGTCGTGACCCCTTGCGCCTGGGCCCAATCGAGCAGCCCGGACCCGATGAACGGATTGCCCTCGAAAAAGACATCGGACTGCCCCAGCCTGCGCTCCAGTTCGCGCGTGTCCATGGCCTGCACATCGTTGCGGACCTCGAACACGCGGAAATGCCGCTGCTTGCGGAAACCTTCGATCTCCTCACGACTGCGGAAAAAGTAGTCCTGCCCCTCCACCTCGCCCGGGCGAGGAGCCCGGCTGTCGTACAAAACGAACTTCGTCATAGCCCCGGCCACGCCCGGATAGAACTTCTTCAGTGCCGCATAGAGCGGCCCCTTCCCCACACAGGATGGCCCCGACAGTATGACCAGGCGTCCCACGGCTCACCTCGACAAATCCGACCGCTGCATTCGGCACTCCGGAGGTTAGACTATACGGGACCCGGCCGGCCAGATCAAGACCGAACCGACTGGCCGCACCACAAGATCGGCGCGATCGGTCGTCGGCGCAGAAAAAGAGCGGCAGCGCGAAGACTGTCGTCTTGGGCGCTGCCGCCACGTCCAACCAGCGTAAGGACGAACTGAGATCCGTTCCTACGCTTCACCCAGGCACAGACTTATTGTTCGGAAGAGCGATTCTCCATCGCCTCGCCCATGCTCCAACGTGGGGTGCCATCCGAGTTGCGCAGATGGTACGTCTCGTCGCCGCGCTGGATCGCCGAAGCCATCAGGAACTCGCCGCGCCAGGCCGCAATGCGGGAAGGCGCGCCGGTGATCGTCACTTCATCACCGTAGTGGAGTTCGATATTCTGGCTTTCGATGTAGGGACGCGGTCCGGCGTGAACCGCAATGGTCTCACCTTCCGATGTCTTGACACCCAGGCGAAGCCCTTCGACCGGCGTGTCCGACAGGTGGAACGTTCCGATGCTGGAGATCGTCCCGTGCACGGTCTTGACCAGACCCGGATCGAAGCGCTGATTGTACTCGCTGCCACTTCTCCAAGCCCCGACACTCACATCCTGGAAAGATTCCTTCGGTTCTTCTTTCAGACCAGTCGCACCTTCGCCCGGAACATAGCCCAGGGTTTCCCAGTAGGGAGTGCCTTCAAATCGCTTCTCAACGCCCTGGGCGTACAACGGATCGCCCAAGTATGGAAACTCGCTGGACGGACTGAAGGCAACCGCCTCCAACATCGACTTGTCCGCATCAATCCGTACGGCACTGAGTTCCGGGATCACGTCGATGGCATTCCAGGGTACGATCGCGGCCTCACGTTCCAGGGCCCAGATCGGTTGATCCAGCATCACGACCACGTACGCCAGCCTATGGTCGTCCGTTCCGATGACGATGTCGTCGAGACGACCCAGTCTTTCACCCTGGAAGTCTTTCGCCGTCAGGCCGATCAACTTTGTCGCCCGGCGATACTGGATCGGCAAACGCTCCTCGGCTTGGGCTGTCATCGCCGGTTCAGACGTCCGACCGGGCTCGCCCGATTCCACTTGGCCCTCGCGGTAGAATGCCCGAATTTCCCGCGCCCAGTTCTCATCGGCCATATCCGGCCACTGGTCTTGCGAGAACCCCGGAGCTTCCTGGAGGTATTCCTCCCTCACGTCCAGGATATAGGCCTCCTTCTCCGGATGCCGCTCGAATTCGGACCACGGCACCGCAAAGACCTTGTTGCCGAAGCCGAAGAATCCGCCGTGTGTCAAGGCCGCATATCCCACCGTCCCGTCCTGGGTATTCAAAACCACATCCTTGATCGTGCCGAGCTTCTCGTCTTCGGCGCCGTAAACCGGACAGCCGATCACCTGTTCGAGCCTCTGGTAAGTGGGAGCGGCAGTCGCTACACGTTGTCGCGATCGGGACACATTGTCTGCCTGTGACTGAGACTGCGACGTTGACCGGTGATACCCCTGGGGCTCTTGCGCCTTCATGGACGAGTCCTGTTCGTACCGCCGTTCGTCGGGTTGAGCACTCACTATGGGAGCCGCTACAAACATCAGAATCGCGGCTGCACAGCCGATGCTCATCGCTGTCTTGAATGTACGACACATGATATACCTCCTTATTCTATTTCTGGTATCCTTCTCCCTTCTCTGACGCCATGAATCATCGCCGGTGAAGAACATCTTCACGTATTCACCCTGCTGTCGGGAATCTATACGACAAGCCTGTGAGCGGGTTAGTCAGGCGTCCGCCTCAATCCGGTGGAGTCTTTTGCCTAGAACGCCCCGCGCAGACCGGTAGCGCTGCCGTCAAGAAAAGACGCGGGATGGACAGGGGGTGTTAGAACCCGCTGGCGGCCACGGAGTGGTCTTCATCCCCGCTCGCACGGGGCAGCGAAGCAACGAACCGCCACCATTGCCGCTCGAGCGGCTCGATCGGGCCGAAATGCCGGACGAATTCGCGTCGCAGCGACGCCGATGGGCGCCGCCCCTGTGGCAGTTGAGACAGATCCGTCAGATATGCACGGAGTTCCGTCGGGTGGGATTCCATCAGGAATCCGAGCAGTCCCCAGAACTGGGCGTACGCGTCGGCTGCAGACGGCTCCAGCGCCTCGGGCCCGGTCAGAACAGCCAATCGCCCCAGCGAGAGCAGTCGGCCTTCGGCTCCCAACTTCGCCAGTCGCTCCTGCCGACTCCGATTGCCTTGGCGGTCGGGCAGAGCACACCCTTCAAAGTAGGTGGCCAGCCCTTCGGAAACCCACAGGGGGTACATGACGCCACGCTTCTGGAGCCCGCTGTTGTAGGCCAACTGGTGCGCCATCTCGTGCGTGAGCACTTCGATCCGGTCCGCCGTAATCGGCCCCGGGATAGCCCGGCGCGAAACCGATCCGGACGGCATACTCGTCAAGTGCACCGCAGAGCCGGGCACGGTCGCCCGTCCCGCAACCCGACGGGGCTGCGTCAGACTTCCGCTGTACAGGACCACATGATTCGTACGCGTCGAATAGAACGCGTCCTGAAATGCAGGATTGGCGTGCTCGACCTCCATCGAGTATCGGCGATATTGCTGCCGATTCTCGAAACAGATCCACAACAAAGGACCCCTCGCCGTCTCCAGCGGCAAACCGTACGAGGCCATGGCCTGCGAGAGCCGTTCGTGAATCGCGTCCAGCGCCGAACCTAACGCCGATGGGATCCCCGAGCCGTTCTCAGAGACGAGGAAGAAGTGGCTGGTCCGATGGAGAACCGGCGCGTCGATAGCAGGCGTCGCATCCGAACGTGGGACCCGCCGCTTCGTCTGACCGAAACATCGCTGTCCGCCCGCAAACGAGAGGACCACTGCGACTGCACCCGTGCAGAGAAATAGAAATCGAATGTGCGTCATCGTCGCTGGCTCCTCGGTCTGATCGCGCCCCGCGAGAGGCGAAATTCTCCAGTCAGGCCGGGGCCAGCTTGTGCTTCTCGAATCTGCCATGAAGTAGCGTATCGACCGCTTCGTGGCCCGACATGAAGTGGAATTCGTCTTACGCTGCGAATGGTCTCTAACAGACCCCCAGTTTTCGCGTGGCCCTCACTCCCGTAAAGTGACGTACCGGCCAACGCCATCAGTGTAGCACTGCCCTCTATGCCGTGCAAGGGTTTTGCCTATATCTCTTCGCTCTTTTCTCCAATACACGGAGAAGTAAAACCCCCACCCTCGTGTGGCTATCGGATTTCCCTTTGTGACGGCGGACAATGGTTTCGCTCTTCGGACGTCGCAAGGCCCGTTCCGGGACACCATGCCTTTCTTTCACACTATTGCCCTATCCGAAATGGGAGTTTTCCCTATGATCTGAGGCTTGATTTCCATCGCACGGAGAACGACAATATTTTCTGAGAAAAAGACCACTCGCGCGTTGCGATGGAAAGGAATTGGATATGACTCGAATCACGCTGATCCTGGCAGCGATGATGCTGGCGGCAGCGGGATGTACGCCCGCCTACCGTGTACATTTCAACGGTTATTCGGAACTGAACGAGCCGCCCGACCGCGATGCCCCGGTCTACGTGGCCACCGACCCGAATTCGGAGAATCTGGTATTTCAAAGACAAATCAAGGACAAGGCCGAGCGATTGCTCGACGCCGAAGGGTACAGCGTTACCAAGACACCCGAGACCGCGGCCTACGAGATCACCTTCCGCGTCGGGACGATGGCCCGCGAGACGATCGACCGCACACCGATGGTGGGCCTGCGAGGGGGCTTCTATGGCGGGTACAGCCGAGGCTACGCCTTTGGCCCGACGTTCTATCAGCCCTATTACGACGCCAAATATCGACAGTGGCTCGTCGTCCGCCTGTTCCGGCTACAGCCCGATGCCCCCGAACCCAGACACCTGGTCTGGGTGGGCGAGGCGACGCTGCAGGCCGACCGCGCCGCCATCCGCGAGCTCGTCGACTACTTGCTCGTCGCCTGTATCCAGCACTTAGGGATCGACACGCGGCAGGAGATCACCCTCACGATCGAACGGGATGATCCCCATGTAATGGAGATTGCCGGGCAGCCATAGTCACGGAGAAGGCCAGCCGTAAGGGGGCGGAGGAAAACACCGGAGCATGAAAACGGATGTCTGTATCGTCGGGGCGGGACCGGCCGGACTAATGGCCGCGATCTGCGCCGCGCATCAGGGGGTCGCCGTAGCGGTTGTCGAAGGCAACCGAGCCGCAGGCCGCAAGCTGCTGGCAACCGGTGGCGGACGGTGCAATCTCACGCACGACGCGAGCGTTGACGCACTCATTCGCGCGTTCAGCCAGGCTGGCCGCTTCCTCCGTCACAGCTTTTACGAGATGCCGCCCGATGCCGTCAGGGTGTTCTTCCACGATCGCGGACTGCCGACCATAGCCGAAGCGGACGGTTGCGTGTTCCCCGCCCAGGGCCGGGCGGTGGACGTACTGCGAATCCTCGTGGACGAGGCCGAGCACAGCGGCGCGCGACTGCTGTATGAGAATCCGGTCGCCGACATCATTTCACGGGAGACTGGCTTCACGGTCATTGCGGCCCGTCACAACATCTCCACCCGCTCCGTCATCCTCGCCACAGGCGGTCTTTCCTGGCCTCAGACCGGCTCGACCGGCGATGGTTTCCGCTTCGCCCGGACTCTGGGACATTCCATCATTGCACCGAAAGCAGCGCTCGTACCATTGGTGGTGCGTGAGCCCTGGCCCGCCGCACTGGCGGGCGTCGCCATTCCCGACGTACGCATCGCCGGCGAAGGCGCCCTGCGCAAACTTGCCTCGCGTGGAGCGATCGTGTTCACCCAGGACGGGATCGGCGGGCCCGCCGCACAGGACGCCAGCCGCTTGTTCGCCGACGACCTTGCCAACGGGGGCCACGAGATCGCTATCCATGTCGACTTGATGCCGGCAGCGGACCTGCCTGAACTCGACCGGCAGCTTCAGCAGCGGTTCGCTGCCCGCGCAAGAAAGAGCGTCTCCAATGTCCTGGCTGAATTCGTTCCAAGGCGACTGGCGGCAACTCTCTGCGCGCTGACGGACTGCGACGTGGACCTCCAGGCAAGCCAGATCACGAAGGACAGGCGAAAGGCAATATTGGATTTGCTGAAACGTCTGCCGCTGCACGTGACCGGCACCCGCCCGATCGCCGAGGCGACGGTGACCCGCGGGGGCGTCCACCGGCAGGAGATCCACGCGCAGACGATGTCTTCCACGCTATGCCCCGGGCTATACTTCGCCGGTGAGGTGATCGACGCGGACGGTCCCTGCGGCGGATACAACCTCCAGATGTGTTTCTCGACCGGCGCCCTGGCCGGTCGATCCGCTGCCGCTCAGTTGGCCGATCGATAGTATTCCATTGCCTCCGGAATCAATTCTTTAAGGTTCCGGATGCGGGTGGAATCGGCCGGGTGCGTGCTGAGCAATTCCGGCGGTGCCCCCCCGCTCTTCTGTGCCGCCATCCGCTGCCAGAAATCGGGTGCCTCACGCGGATCGTAGCCGGCCATCGCCATGAAGATCAGCCCGAGCCGATCGGCCTCGTTTTCGTGCAACCGGCTGAACGGCAGCATCAGCGCGACCTGGCTTCCCACTGCGTAAGATGAGATGAATAGCTGCTGCGTCGCTTCCGGCTTCTCCTTCAGCGCCTGGGACAGTGCGATCCCGCCCATCTGGACGAGCAGGCCCTGTGACATCCGCTCAGCCCCATGGTCGGCGAAGACGTGCGCAATCTCGTGGCCGACGACAACCGCCAGCCCCGTCTCATCCTGGGTCACGGGAAGGATGCCGGTATTGACCACGACCTTCCCGCCCGGCATGGCGAAGGCGTTCACCGCGTCGTCCTGAACGAGGTTGAACTCCCATTCGTACCCCTCGAACGGATTGCTCTCCATGTTCTGCCGGGCATACTCGTCGACCGCCGCCACGATCCGACTGCCGACCCGTTTGACCATCTCGCTATTCTGCGTGTTGGCGATCACCTTGTTCTCGGACAGGTACTGACTGTACTGCTGGACGCTCATGGAGTTGATAATCGACTCGGGTACGAAATTCAACTGTCGCCGTCCGGTGATGCCCACTTCCGAACACCCAGTCGCCACCAAGACCATCCCGATCAGCAAACTCACCAGCCATCGTTTCGCCGCATTCATGAGCGTTCTCCCTTCGTCCACAAGGAATCACATCGCGGCCCGTAGCCGCCTGATTGTACGATTCGCACCTATTAAGCCCCAATTCCTAGCTCGATGCAACGGCTTTCTCCCAGTCACCCGCCTCGAACCGAACGTATACCCCGCCGAACCGAACCCAGTTCGCTCATTCCACCGCCAGGCGTCGTCCGGGTGCGGTCGGCAAACGGTGGCGGATTCGAGGCGTGCCTTCTGATGACTGCTTTGGGGATTGGTCTGCCCTCGGTTTGTCATCTCGACCGGAGCGAAGCGAAGTGGAGAGATCTGGCCCTGGGCAAGTCAGTCCCCTGCCTTGTTGAGCCCTTCGAACCATTGACCGATCACTGTATGCCGGGTACCGCCGCGAAACGCAGATAATAGCCTGTCGATGCCAGATTTCCGTTCGACTTCGCTCAGGACAAGCTCTCCATTCCGCTTCGCTCCA
>CAZTGH010000209.1:7462-9148 GCA_964612985.1 uncultured Pirellulales bacterium | reverse complement strand
CCGCAGCTTGCCATCGTCCTCCTGCAGGGCCGAATGACATAGCCCCATGTCGTCGTGCTCTTGCCGTCCGTCGGGGAGTGTGTAGGCAACCTTCCACTCGCGGTTTCCCCGCCCGCCGCACGCCAGATCTTCGAGGTCCTGGATGCTCGAAGCGAAACGGACCGAACCGGCCTTTTCGAGGACCTCTCGCGTCTCTGTCGACAGCGTTAAGCTCTCAGGTGTATGGTTGCTCATCTTCAGTTGTTGCACTGTCCTCGTCCTTCAAGTCATACACGTTCATCGCATCACCAGGTCGTGGACACGACCGCTATCTTCCCGCCGCACTGTAGGGGGAGTCCCGTCAGAGGGCTCCTGCCGTACCTGCGGATCGCCGCCTCTTCCGCCGGCCTCGCGCAAAAAAAAACCGGCAACAGTCGGGTACATCCCACTGTCTACCGGCCCATTCTTCAGCAGGCAGCTTTCGCTGCCCCCTGTCAATCTGCCTGCCCAGACACTCTTCAAGTCGTTCGTATTATACGCTCGTCCTCTGGTGGGGCAAGACGATTTTGCCGAGAATCTCAAGAAGAATCGTGTTGGTTCAGCGGGAATTGGACGACTACGGTAGTCAGCCAAGCGAATCGACCGCCACGCAACGGCGGCGTGGCCTCCGCCTTGCGAGGGCCTTCCGTCGGCTTCTGCAAAGGGTCTGCCCGTCGCTTTCAGTCCGGTTGACGTAGAACCTGCGTCCCTCATGAACTACAGTGCAGAAGAAGAAATCGTCCTCTTGACGACCGGCCGGGTCGCGGACGATGACCATACGAATGGGAACCGTCCGGCAGACGTGATACCACAAACAGGTGATTCCCAGAACTCGTCGCTGCACCGGTTTGCCCCGGCGGCTGACCGTAACGGTCTTCCAGCCCTTCTTGCGGCGGGCGGCGATCTGTTGGGGCGTCGGCAGACGCTTGCCACGCGTCGCATGGCGGCCCTGCTGGCCGCGCCTGCGTCGCTTGGGAGGCAGCTCGTACAGGGCCGCATCGTGGGCTCGGTAAATGTCAAGACCAGTTGTTGAACCAAGGTATTCCATGCCGATATACAGAACGTAGCGTCCATGCCGACATCTCCGATGCATTGCCTGACAACAATTACATCGGAGTGTCGGCATCTTTTCTGCCAGCACAAAACCGCCTCAGGAATGGCTAAAGTCCACGTCCTTGCATTTCCACTAAAACTCGTACCGGAGCCCGCCGGTGAGGCCATGGGCCCTATAGTGGCTGCGAAGCTCGCCTGTGTAGCTCACCGAAAGGCTCACGTTGTTCTTGCGGATGACGGTCAGGCCCGCGCCAAAAACAACGCCGTCTCTGTCGATATCGCGCCCCTCGGTAACGAAGGTCGTCCCGGGCGAGCCATCGAATGCGGCCACGATGCGGCGGTCGTCGAGGTCGAAATCATGATCCCAGGCAACCGTGGCTTCCGGAATACAAAGCCAGCCATCCTTCTCGAACGGAAAGGCAAACCGCACACCAAGGTTTACGGCCAGAGCATCGGTCTTGCGTCTCTTCACGCGGAGGTTGACGCCGTCGGCGCCGGATTCGGTGTACCCGTCCTCGTCGAGGAACGTGTACCGAAGGGCGGAAAACGGCTGGAGCGTCCATTGTTTGAGGCTAAGGTTCCAGCCTGTTTCGGCGTGGGCCGCATAGACGTCGC
>CAZTGH010000209.1:0-7452 GCA_964612985.1 uncultured Pirellulales bacterium | reverse complement strand
TGTTTGCTCTGAGCGGCGCCGTTCAATGTCCCGACCTCGATCCTGCGGGTGTCCTGATAGCGCTGTCGTCCATATGATACGGTGGCGTCAAAGTACATGCGGTCGGTGAAGTAGCTGCCGTACAGAGAGCCGAAGTAGCTGTCTATGTCACCTTGACCGAAGTTGTTGTCCATATCGATATCGGCATTCGACTGGCCAAAACTACCACCCACGAGCACATCGTCCTCCATAAGGCGGTCGGCGCCGATGGCCGCTCCGGCCAAGCGGTACTCGTAGCCGGCGAAACCGCTCTGCGAATTCTGTCTGGCCCAATGACCGAATCCGTCCACCCATACGGCGTATCGTTCCGTCTGGCTGTAGGCCAGGCTGCCGTCGGCGCTCTCGATGTGCGAACGCGTACTGTGCATTCGTTCGAAGAGGGTCTGATTGTACTGGGTCGTTACGTTGAACGTGGTTGCCGTGGCCGACTCATGCACAGCGGGACTCAGGCTGGCGAAAGCCGTACCGAATTGGTTCCCCGGCAACGTCTGAAATGCACCAAGCGTGTTCGCAAGGTTCCCCGTGGCCTGGGGCGCGATTCTGTCGAGATGCTCACCGATGTCCCTCTCCGCCTCGTTCGACGCCACGGAGGCGTAGCTTTGCGGTGTCACAGAGACCTGCACGCGATCCGGCGTCTGCTCCATGGAGAATCCGAGCAGTGGCGAAGATTCGGGCAGAAGCACGTCACTGAACGATCCGCTCAGCGCCTCGGCGGCAACGATGTCGTAGGTGGCCGGCCGATAGAGTCCCTGCTCGCGTTTGACAGCCAGGGTCCCGTCCAGGGCGCCCGTTCCGATGATCTTCAACTGGCCGCCGCTTCCGTCCGGCCGGGCCACGGTCGTCAGCAGGCCGGCCTCCGCGAACTGGTAGTCACCGTCGATCTCGAGGGTGCCTTCCTGAAGGTCCAGCCGGGTTGCAGGGCTCAGTCCCGAAACAGTGTACGTTCCCGATCCCTGCTTCATCACACGGTCGAATCCCTCCAAGTGGTGGTCGAACGAGCCGGTGTCGTCCAGAAGAAGCGTGTTGGAGCCCTCGTCGGCTCCGACCAGACCCTCAACGATCGGGCTACCCATCAATACGAGTGTGTCATCGCCGGAGCCGAGAAGCACATCGCCGACGACGCTCGATCCATCCGCGAGAATGACCATATCATCGCCCGCGCCGGCATCGATGCCGATTCCGGGTCCGTTTGCCCAAAGACCGGTTGTCGTGCGTGTCACGATCGAGCCCTCATTGACGATCACGTCGTCTCCTCCGCCGCCCAGGATTGCCATGGCGAGGCCTTGGCCGGACACGAACAGATTCTCATATTCGCTGGTTTGGACCTCAAGAGTTCCCGAATTCAGGAGATAGCTGCCGTCGTGCCCGGTTGTGATTCCGATCGACCGCGCCGTGGAGCCCGGGGTGCGGGTGGGGTAATCTCCGGCGGCGCTGACGAAGGTCCATGCCGTGGCGCCGACCTGCATGTCGCCTTCATTGACGATCGTATTTTTTCCTGAACCACCGTCGATTCCGATGGCGACGGCCTCGCTGGTCGCCGTGGATGTGGCGTATTCATCGGATCGGGCATAGGAGGTTGCTCTGGCGGTGGAGGCAACGCCAAGCGATCCCGTATTGACGATCGTGTCGTCACCGTCGCCCACACAAATGCCTTGTGCGGCCGCCTCGGCATGGGACGCAGCGGTCGCGTAGGTCGTCTTCCAGTCCGAGTCGGACCAACTGCGGGCATAGATGTTGATATCCGTCTGCACATCCATCGTGCCCGCGTTGTGGACGCGGTTGTCTCCTGAGGCGGCCAAAACTCCCGCCGTTGTCGCGATACCCGTGCCGTGGGAATTCGCGGTGGCGTTGTTGTATCTCGATACGGCCGTCGCATTCGCAAGCCGATACTTTTCTTCGCCCAGTACATTGAGCGTGCCGGTGTTGATGATCTCCTTGGCTCCGTCGCCGACCCGGACGCCCGCCGCATCGACCGTCAGTGTCCCGGTGCTGTTGGCTGTCGCGGCCCCTGAAGTGAGTTTGCTGTGGACGTTCGCGGAGTAGTTGTCGTCCTCCTCGCCGGCCAGGGCACGAACCGTGGCCGTGCCGTGATTGGTGATTCTCTGAAGCTCCGTCACAGCGGCATCTGTGAAGGTGCCAAAACCGGTCGCTTCGGCGGCCAGGAGGGCCGCGGCGACGGCCGACTCCGATTCCGTCGGAGCATTGGCCCAGCTTTGTGCCTTGGCCGTCACATCCAGAACGCCCGCAAGCGCGTTGGTGATCGTGCCGTCCGCCTCCAGCCCGACCGCCACCGCATCCGAAACGCCATAGGTATCGGCAGAACTCGAAACAAATGCGCTCCAGGAATAGGCCTTGGGGGCCGCGTAGCTCGAGGCTTCGACGGTCAACAGGCCGTTGTTCGTCACCTCGTTGGAGCCGGCCCCGGCGGCGATCCCCGTTGCCTCGCTCAGAACATAGGACCGCGCGTCCGAATCCGGATTGGCGTTGACGGCGCTGCGGTTCAAGGTATGCGTGTAGATCGAACCGTCGACATGAGAGAAGACCGTGATGGAACCCTCGTTGACGACGATATCGTTGCCGTCGGAAAGCGAGATGCCGACGCCGCTGGCCTTCAGCGGGGCCCACGCATAGCCGGCGCCGGAGACGGCGATCTCGTCGCAATTGACATATCCGGTGTTGCCGAGCGTGTCGTAGGTCCCTGCCAGAGCGGTCACGAAGATACTCCCCGTCTCATCGTTGGTCACAAGACTGTGCAAGCCTTCCGACGCGATGCCCAATGCCTGCGATTCCGCGAGGCCATAGCCTTTGGCATACGTGTTCATCGTTCCCGAATCGGAATGAGCGCGCGGCCTGGCGCCGGCGTTCGCTATCGCCTCGATCCAGCCGAAGTTGTGGATCTCTTTGCTGCCCTGCGCTCCACCGTCAATGCCCGCCGCACGCACCGTCGCCTGGGCCTCACTGATGGCGTGAGGATTGGTGAACACTCCCACGTCTGCGTACGATTCCGCATCGGCAACGCTCAGGGCGTTGGCCGTAACGGCGCCGTAATTCGTGATGACGTCATCCCCGTCGGCGCCGTAGATTCCCGTGGCCCTCGCCGCGCTGAAGGCGTTCGCCTCGGCCAAGGTGTCGAGCAAGCCGAGGGTCTGGTACGTCACGGAATCGACGTCCGCATAGGAGCGGGCCTTCACGGTGATGTTCCCCTCCTCGTAATTCGTCAGGACATCGTCTCCGGAGCCTCCATCGATCCCCCCCGAAGCGATCCGCGCCGAGGAACCCGCGAAGGCCATCGTCGCGCCGAGGATCTGGCCGCCGTAGCTGAGCGATCGTCCGATGACCAGGGCGTGCGAGGCGGTGCAGGAGTCATCGCCCCCCTCATCTCCGATAAAGATCGTGCCGTAGTTCGAGACGGTATCGTCCCCGTCGCCCGCCCGAATACCGGTGATATCGGCTTGGGCCCCCAGCGATGACATCACCAGCGAAAACAGATTGAACGAGACGGCGGCGGTTTCCGCCTTCGCAAGGTAGTCGTTGCCCGCCTGGATCGCGCCGGCGCGGATCGTTCCAGTGTTTGTGATCGCATCATCGCCGCTGCCTGAGTGGATACCGGAGATGTCCGCCGATGCCAGGGCGTCAACCAGACTCATGGACATCAGGCCGAGCGAAGCGCCGCCGGCTTCGCCGAGAGCGCTGGCTGTAGCGTCGATCGAACCCCGATTGTCGATCGTGTCGTCGTCAGCGCCGGCGAGAATGCCGTGGGACCAGGCGTCGGCCGTCACGCCCGAACGAATGAATTGAGCGCTGAGAACACCTACTTCGGTGTCTACGGACGTCGTGCTGAGATCCGCGTACGTGCTGATCTGCCCGTTCGCATCGTTGGTGATGGTATTGGCGCCGTCGCCGCCGTCGATGCCGACCGCCGTGCCTGTGGCGTTGATCCCGACGCTGCCAAGCTGGACCCCGGCCAGATTGAAGGAGAAGTTGCTCCCCAGGATTTCGCCATTGGCGACCGACGAGATCGTCCCGTCGTTACACAGCGTGTCATCCAATGCTCCGCCGGCCATGCCGGTCGCGCGGGCATCGGCTTTGGAGCCGACTTTGGCGAATTGGACGCCGCCGCCCTGAACGACGTAGTTGTCCGCATACGCATTCGCGGTCGCGGTCGTCGCGATGTTCGCCCCCGAGGTATTGGTCAGAGTGTCGCCGCCAGTGATGCCGACGGCCGTCGCCTTCGATGTCGATGCGATATCGCCGCGAGCATATCCCAGCAGGTTCGCCGTGCCGCTGGTGTCGTCGGCGGTGGACGTCGCGGTCGTCACCACCGAGCCGCTGTTGGTCAACACGTCCGTTCCCGCGCCGCCTTCGATGCCCGTCGCGTTCGCCCTTGCCTGGGACGAAACGTCCGCGACGGCCGCGCCCGCTTCGGCAAAGTTGACCGTCACGGTCTTCGTGGCCGTCGTCGCCGTCGAAGAGGTCGCAACCACGCCGGCGTTATCGATCGTATCGTCTCCGTCGCCTGCGTCGATCCCCGTCGCGTCCGCCGCCGAATCCGTGCGGGTCTCGGCCATTGCCACGCCGGCGCTGAACCCTTTGGGGGCCAGGGCGGCGGTGACCGCCACGGCCGTCGAGGAGACAGTTGCCGTCGAGGAGGTCACGATCTGAGAGGCGTTCGTCACGACGTCGTTGGAGTCGCCCGCCTCGACGCCCACGGCCCCGCTCGTCGCCTCGGTGTTCGCCTCGGCGTAGGATGCCCCCATCGCCACGCCGATCCAGCCGCCGCTGACCGCCACCGAGACGCTGTCGCTCGAACTGGTGGCCGTGGCGGTTGCATGGATGCCGGCGCTGGACGGCCCTCCGTTCTTGATCGTGTCTTCACCGATCCCGCTGCGGACGCCGGTAGCGTACGCTTCGGAGGCCACATCGGCCTCGGTGACCGCCACGGATACCGAGACGCCCTGCAGCGATGCGGCGATGGAGACACCGACGGCATCTCCGTGCGCCGTGGAGCGGGCCGTTGACTGGATCAGCCCCTCGTTGGCGATGACGTCGTTCTGGGTGGCCACGCTGGCGTTTTCGTTCCCGCCGGCGTCTTCGGCGTCGATCCCAACGCTGTACGCTGTGGCCCGGCTGACGGCGTCGGCCACCGTGACGCCGACGGCCACGCCGATCTTATCGCCCGCGAGGGTCGCGCTGACGCTGGTGGAGTTGTCCGACGACGCCGCCGTGGAGGTCACCGCGCCGGTGTTTGTAATGGTGTCGCCGCCGGCGCCTCCGACGATCCCCTTGCTGAGGGCCTTCGAGGTCGACGAAACATCCGTAACCGAAACGCCGGCCGACAGACCTTCTACACTGCCCTTGATGGTCGCGGCGATTCCGAGAGAGTCGGCGTCGGCCGTGGCGCTGGCGGTCACGGCGGCGCTGTTCGTGATGATGTCGTCGCCGTCGCCGCCGTCGATGCCGCGAGAGGCGGCGACGGCTCGGGTGGACGCATCGGCCACAGCGGCTCCCGGCAGCGGCAGAAAACTCGTTTTGCTTAGCGCGGCGTCGACGCTCAGAGTCAGGTTGCTCGCTTCGGATTCGGCACGCGACGTCAGGAACGTGTCGTTTGTCACGGTGTCGTCGCCGGCGCCGCCGAGAATTCCGGCCGCGTAGGAGGTTGCCACAGTGCCGGCGTCGCCGTAGGCCTGGGCCGAATCGTCGCCTGTGGCCGCCACCACCTGCGGCAGGGCGAGACTGCCCGCCACAAGGGTGCCGGCCGCCTGTTCACCGCCGCCGAGGGGCGGCGAGACCGAAAAGGTGTAAATCTCCGAATCCGCTTCGGCTCGGGCGTATACCTCGATCTCGCCGGTCCCGCCGGAACCGGCATTGATGATCGTGTCGTCGCCTGCGTTCCCGGCGATGCCGACGGCCACCGAATCGGCGACCGTCTGGAAGGTCCCCACGTCGAAACCGAACAGATCGAGGGCCGGCTTGAGCATGAGCCCCTTCATCTTGATCTCGACCGATGTCATATCCGCCGAAGAAACGGCCCCGGAGTAGATTGTATCGTAGTTGGTGATGCGGCTGTCGTTCGCCCCGGCCGCGATCCCGGCAGAAGAGGCGCTGGCGGTTGTCGAATCATCGACGCGTGCCGCCCCGAACAACTCGACCATCCCCTGTTCGGTGGCGGATGTGGCGGATGCGACGGCCGACAGTGAACCATGATTTGTGATGATCTCGGTGGCGCCCGGCGTCGCGGCCGAGGTCCCTGTCAGCGTGTCCCCAAGGATTCCCACCGCAACAGATGTCGCCGTGGTCTTTGCATCACCGAAAGCATACGCCTCCAACGGCACTTCGACGGCGCTGATCTGGGCCTCCTTGACGAGGGTCTGCGAGGCGGCTTCGGCGCGCAGAACGCCGGTGCTTTCAATGTGGTCCGGGCCGGCGCCGCCCTCGATACCGATGGACTGTGCGGTCGACGCCGTTGAGAAATCCGTCGCTCCGATATCAAGCTGCACGATCACTTCCATGATCTCAGCGTGCGACAGTGAGGTCGAAAAGATCGAAGCCAGGTTCAGGAGCAGGTCGGCCCCGTCGCCGCCCGAGAGGCCCTTGCTCGAAGACGCCGCCGTCGTACCCCCCAGTCGAAACGGCACATAGGGCGCATTCATCGTCGAGGACGCGTTGGCAGTGACGTTCGTGGCAGCGGCGACCGAATCATTGCCGGCGAGGCCGTCGAGGCCCACGGCCGTCGTCGTCACGTCCTCGTCGGACCCCGTCTCCAGGATCGCGTTGACGTCCAGAGGTTGTGTGTTGAGGAGAATGTCGTTCCCGGCCGTCCCGGCAATTCCTGTACGCTTGTCATCAATACCGGCCGCATCAGCATATACCTGGGAACCAAGAAGTAGCAGAGAGATGAGAACGCACAGAACCTGCACAGCGTATATCGCACGCGTTCGCCTCGACACCATATTTCTACCCCTTCCAGAATCAGAGTCTCGCGCGCCTAAAAACATAATGTACCGCACATGGTGCGGCGAGTCAAACGAATCCGCCGGATGCAACAGCACCAGCGAGCCCTGCTCCCAGACCACACCCATCATTTGCTGACGCCAGGCTCGCGCCTGGTTAGTTCCCTGGCCATAGAGAACCTGACTGACATGAACCACGTGCTCTTTCAAGTGATAGTAGTGCCTCTCACGGCTTTTTAGAGAGGACTATTTCCGTTTTCGTTCAGCCACCCGCCGGCCGCTCAGCCTGCCGGTGTGCTCCTCGCAGGGGTGAAAGTACCGCCAGTCCGGAACCCGGGCTTGCAGGTGCTTGCGGCAAAATCACTAACGATTGACATTACAGGACTTATGATGCGGGCCGAAGCGGAGCCGAAGCCGCGCCGAAGGCGAAACGAATCGCCTTGTGGCGCGCCTGTTGCGCGCT
>CAZTGH010000208.1:0-9190 GCA_964612985.1 uncultured Pirellulales bacterium | reverse complement strand
GGCAGGTCGTGTGTCTCTTCGCGATTGCCCCAAGCGAAATCGAACCGAACAAGGCGAGTGGGAACGCTCGTCCTACCGAACTGTCCATATGGAGTGACATCATGAGCAGATCGCGATTGTCCATCATCGTACTGGCCGCTGCCTTTCTCCTCATATCGGCAGCGACATCCGCCGAATCGGAAGACGCGCCCCACAGGCCGTCGGCCAAGAAGCGCGGGCACGTGCGGATCGCGACGATCGGGCCCCGGTCGCCATCGATCGACGGGAACACCGATCCGCAGAAGGCGGTCGAGAGGATGATCGCGCACTGGAAGGGACGGTTCGCCCAGGTCCTGCCCGATAAACCCGACCTGATCGTGGTGCCCGAGGCGTGCGATCGTTTCGGCGGCTTCTCGATGGAGCAGCGTCTGGCGTACTATCGCGTCCGCAAGGACCAGGTGCGCGACTACTTCGCCCAGGTCGCGAAGGAAAACCGCTGCTACATCGTCTACTCGGCGGCGCGGGAGATGGACGACGGCACCTGGCGCAACTCGAGCATCCTGATCGGCCGGGATGGCGAGATCGTGGGCGCCTACAACAAGAACCACGTCGTGATCGAGGAGACCACCCAAAGCGGCATCCTGTGCGGGCGCGAGGCGCCGGTCTTCGAGTGCGACTTCGGGCGGGTGGCGTTTGCGATCTGTTTCGATCTGAACTTCGACGAACTGCGGCTCAAATACGTCAAGGCCAAGCCCGACCTGATCGTGTTCTCGTCAATGTATCACGGCGGTCTGATGCAGGCCTATTGGGCGTATTCGTGTCGGGCGCATTTCGTCGGCGCGATCGCGGGGCTGCCATGTGAGATTCGCGATCCCCAGGGTGATTTGATCGCGTCGAGTACGAACTACTTCGATTTCGTGGTCGCGGATGTGAACCTCGACTGCGAACTGGCCCACCTGGACTACAACTGGTCGAAGCTGCGGGCGCTCAAGGCCAAGTACGGCCCGAAGGTCACGATCAAAGACCCCGGCTTCCTCGGCTCGGTCCTGATCACCAGCGAGCACGAAACCGTCACCGCCGAAGAGATGATCGACGAGTTCGAAATCGAACTGCTGGACGACTACATGGTCCGGGCGCTGGCCCATCGACATACGCCCGGCAACATGGAGCCCTGACCGCCGGTTATGCGCGTTAGCGAATGTTCTGAGGCGGACCACAGCTTGTCATCCTGAGGCCAAGCCGAAGGATCTGGGCCTTCAGAAGAATGGTCCGCTCGGTCATCGGTCAGATCCTTCACTCCGCTGCGCTTCGTTCAGGATGACAAGTCAGGACCTGTTGGTTTTCTTTCAAACCGTATTACCGTCGATGTAGAACGGAACGCCCTACCGGCCTGGGCCATCCTCCTCCTGTGCGGGAGGCAGCGGATCGTCCAGATTGAAGGTCGTGATCGTGGTGCCGCTGAAACCGGTGGTGGCCAGGATCCAGTCGACGCCCGCCGCATCCAGCTCCTCCAGCGTCTGCTGCGACAGACCCGGTTCGAGGCTCGGGTCGAAGATGAACCATTCGAAGAAGTTATGATGTCCCGGCACGTACGTCTGGGAGTATTCGCCCGTCAGCGTGAAGGGCTCGCTGGTCAGGCCGGCAATTGTGGTCTCGGCCCATCGCGCCAGCGGTGCGGTATAGCCGGCGGTCGGTCCCGTCGGGTGAGGCGGCCAGTAGAACGCCGTCTCGATCGTCACATTGGCATCGGCGATCTTCCGCATCTGAAAGAGATCGCCTGGATCGGGCCCGAGCACCGTCGCCAGATCGGCGCGGTCGGTCGTCATGCCAATGATCTTGCCCTCGTAGTCCCAGGCGAGCACCGGTTCGGCGTACTTGGCCTCCAGGGCATATGACAGATCCGACAGCAACAGCACGGGACAATCCTCGGGCACCGGACCATATAGCGGCAGCGACGTCGTCAGCGTATACCGTCGGGCGTTGTCCAGGTGGTCGAAGCTCCACGAATCGGTCACGTCGAACGCCGCGGTGACGGGGACGCGGGAATCCTCCGAGGAGACCGGCTCGGCGGGGTCGAACGACGGGATTTCCACCACGAACAGCTCATGCTGCGCCTCGGGCCAGGAGGCGGGCGATCCGGACAGGGTGAGGATCTCGCCCCGATCGTGGTATTCGAACGCGGCGTCGTCGAAGAGGCAGACACTCAGCTCCTCGGGCGTCAGCCAGCGGCTTTGCGCGTGGAGCTGCCAGTTCGATTTGAGTCGATGGGCCGAGAAGGAATCGGCGCGTTCGCCCTGATGGACAGCGAGGCGCACCGAGCCGCCGGCCAGGAAGCGACGCTCGGCAGGACCCTCGGTGGCTTGGGGGATCTGGCGGATCTGCTTGATCTCCAGCTTGCCGTCGGGGGCGGTCTTCTTGTATTCGAAGTCCAACTGGGCGGGGGTGCGACCGGTATCCTGCTGGAACTGTGCGGCTGCCCGGTCCAGCAGGTTGGCGAGTTGCTTGTAGTCGTCGGGCCAGGTCATGACCGTCTGGCCGAGGGGCACGAGGTTGGAATAGCGTTGGGTGCGGACGTAGACGTAATCCGAATCGCCAGCGGTCGAGGCAATGACCTCTTCCGGAATCAGTCCGGGCTCTGGGTTGGCCACGGAGACCGCGCCGGCCTGCGTGACCAGTTCGATCGTCGAGCCATAATCGCTCATCTCGACCACCGCGACACCGTTGGCCAGTTCGATCTCGTCGGGATAGGAGTGATGGACGAGGATCGCCATGCCGACTTCGTCCTCGGACAGGCCGTGACGCAGCCGCTCGATATAGGCGTTGTCGTTGTAGAAGCTGGCGAAGACCTTGCGGATGGCACGGAAGACGCCACGCTCCTTGGATTCATCCGGGTCGCAGTGCGAGGGGCCCGAGTCGTCCCCGTCGAGGTCGTCGGCAAGGCACCCGCTGTAGCTGTCGTAGAGACCGGCGCCGCTGAAGTGCTCGCTGTCCTCGACGTTGGTGGAGCTTCGGAAGCGGATCTTCTGATTGGGGTCGAAGCCATACGCCGGATCGGTCAGCGCCGTGAGGATCGCTTCTTCCAGTTCCGGCGAAAAGTGCGTCGCGTCGTCGTCTTTGATCAATTCCCGAATCTGATCGAGTTCATACTTCAGGGCCGCGACCGAGGCAGGCGGGAAGCTGTAGGGCGACAGCCGTTCGGCGATCTCCTGTCGCAGCGTGAGACCATTGGCGAGCGTCTGGTCCATGAACGCGTTCCATAGATCGAACGAAAACGCCATCGCCACGCGGGCGTTCTCCGGGATCGCGCGGCGCAGGATCGAGTAGTTGGCGGCTTTGCCTCCGAAGTAGCGGATGTCGTCGGGCGTGAGGGAATCGACAGGGGCGCTGTACTGGCCGAACGGCTCGACCGGCTGGATGGCCAGCGCGGGCGGCTGCTTGAGGCTGAGGAATTCGGCGGCCTGCTCGTCGGTCATCGTATCGTTGGCGTCGATCAGGTTGACGGTGGTCCGCCAGTACTGGTCGTAGGCCCGCAGCACGACGCGGTTGCCGATCAGTTCGAGGGCTTTCTCGCGGTCGGCCTCTTCGGCCAGGTGCACGAAGGGAATGCCGTAGGTGTTGGCCAGAATCGCCACGTGGCTGTTGGGCGTCGAGGGGGTGAGACTGACGACGCCCGCCAAGATCGGGATCTCGGCGGGCACTCCATCAGTCAGCAGGACATCGCCGGCCAGCAGATCGCCCCGGCTGTAGGCGGCGTCGATGTCGTCGGGGGCGACGTACGTGAGCCTGCCGATGGCCCAGCCCTGCGAGTAAATCGTGTTGCCCCGGGTCCAGCGTGAGGCCGAACTGACGGGGATCCCCTGCTCGGCGAACCACTCGGCATGGGTCTGGGCGACCTCGGACTGCTCGTAGGACGGGAAGTAGAACGCCTGGACGTTGGGGTCGCTGCTGATGGCGGCCTTGACCTTGGCGAAGAGCGTGGCGATTTGCTCGCGCGTGAACGGGTCCTGGCGGACGAACTGAATGCCGTATTCCTGGATCGGGGCGGCGACGCCGAAGCCGCTCGGCGGCGTGACCACCGCTCCCAGGATCATCTGCTGGTCCTTGGCATGCAGCGAGATACGGTCAAACTCGTCGGGCGTGATCCCCACGAACGGGCCCAGGCAGGCGGAGACGAAGTCGTAGTGGAGGGGAAAATGCTCGCTGTCCTGGAAGTAGACGACGTTCGGATCGTACGGGGACGTCAGCAGCGTGAACTTGATCCAGCCCAGATTAGAGGTGCCGATGTACTGGCGCTGCTCGAAGGGATCGCCTGGCAAGACAATCTCGGTCTTGCCATACTCGCACGTTTCCACGGGTTCAGCCATGACCGCAGCGGGCAACCACCACAGCACCAGGGCCAGAATGAGTCCACCGAACCAGAACGCCAGAAGACCCTCATTCCGTCGATTTATTGCACCCTCTCTCATAATACAAACCCCACCCATCGTTTCCTCCGTTGTTCTTTTTCATCGATTCAAAGAGGCATCCACCGCCCCAGCTCTTGACGATTATACCATATTTATTTGTGAATATACGTTCGAGCCGGGAGAAGTGGCTCGATTGGACGCGAAAATTGGCTTGGTCTGGGTTTGAATTGGCTTTGTTTCTTCGCCCGAATCCCCATTTCCAGGGCAGGAACGCGGAAAATTGGCTTTGTTTTGCACATTCGGTGCCCGGCCCGATGCCTCATACCCGGCACGTTGGCAGGCGCAAGTAGCCCAAGCCGAAGACGATAGTGTGATGCGACGGCAGACACCGCGAGATCCCTTCAAGAGGGCCTTGGCATTCTCTATTTGGCGTCCAGTTTCCCTTTTGTCGTTTAATAGACATCGTACATATTCGAAAGGTCGTCGTCAAGAGAAAAAACCAGGAAAAACGAGGCTATTGGGTACAGTCGGCATACTCTGGTGGATTCGACCTTAGATGCACGTTAGCCGTGTACCTCGTCAGTTCCAGGGTTGTTTTTCGCGGGTTTCACGGAGGGACTGGGTAGGATCATGGTGGGGGTTGGGGGCAGGGATTTCGGCGGGGATGGATTCAATCCAGGCGCGGAGACGGTGGCGGAGGTCGGCGGCCCTTTGCGGTTCGGTATCGGCCAGGTTGGTGGTCTCGCCCAGGTCGCGGCGGAGGTTGAACAATTCCAGACGGTGGCCCGGGACGTAGCGGCCTTCGGGGTCGACCCAGTCTCCGAAGTATTCGATGAGCTTCCAGTCGCCCTCGCGTATGATCGCACATGGGACGGCGCCCCAGCGCAGGTCGTAGAGGGGCAGGTACCAATAGAGCGCACGTGAGGGCAGGGAACCCCTCGTAACAACGGCACGAGGCTGACGTCATCGACGGTATGTTCAGCGGGCGCGTGGGCAGTCTGTAGAAAGAGTTTTTTGGTATTCCGGTCGCATTTCTGGGGCGGGTCGGTCTATATCATAGAAGCGCTTCTGTTGTTTGGATCGTTCGTCAGGAATGGTTGGTCCGCAACAAAGGAGCAGAAATGCCGGTGGTGGCTCGGAAAACGCGTTCTGTTGGGGATCTTGCGGTGCTCCAGTCCGATGGTGAGTTGATCGGCGCCGCCCTGGGCGGCGAGAGGAAGGCGTTTGCGACTCTGATCGAGCGTTACGAGCCGTCGGTCCGCGCGGCGGCCCTATCGGTGCTGCGGGATGGACACCTGGCGCAGGACGCGGCTCAGGACGCATTCGTCAAGGCATACCAGAGCCTGGGCACGCTGCGAAAGGCGTCGTCGTTCGGGCCGTGGCTGCTGCGAATCGCTCGCCGCTGTGCACTGGACCTCGTGCGACAGTATCGCGAGGTCCCGCTGCCCGAGTTCGACATCGTCCAGGAGCAGCCCTTCGTCCTGCTCGACGAAGAGAAGGAGCGGCTGCTGGCGGCGGTGCTCGAACTGCGGGAGTCGGAGAGGCAGGCCGTAATGCTGCGGTATTTCGGCGGCTACAGCGTCAAGGAGGTCGCCGAGATCACCGGGCGAAGCACCGGGACCACTACGAAGCAGTTATCCAGGGCACACCGGCGCTTGCGGGTGCTGCTCAAGGAGGTTTGAGCCATGAAAGATCGACTTGAAGACCGCCTGCGGGATCTGGGTCGGGCGCTAGGCACCGATGAGACGATGGTGTCGCGGGTCATGGACCGAATCGACGAAGCTCCTGATGACCGACCTTTCGAAACGAGAACCGTGAAGCGTGGCATCTGGATCAGGAGATTGGTCATGAGCAAGATGAGCAAACTGGCAGTGGCAGCGGTGATTGTCATCGGCGCAATCGTTGGCTTTGGAGTATTCCGGGGGACCGGCAGCATCAGTTGGGCCGAGGTCCGCGCCCAGGTGGCAGCGGTTCGGGCGATGACGTATACGCTCAGCGTCACGGCGCCCGGGCCGGCCGACCAGATGATGGATCTGCGTCTGGAGGGGTTTCAGTCGAGCGACTACGGGATGCGCATGGACGCATATGTCAACGGCGAACTCGTGAATCAATCGTATACGCTCGCAGACGAAGGGCTCTACGTCACGTTGATGACGGGACAGAAGCTGTACACGGAGGTCAAGCTCACCGAGGCCCTTCGCGAAGAGGTGCGGCGCAGCAGCGGCGATCCAAGGATCATCGTCGACGAGTTTCTCAGGGGGCCTTACACCGAATTGGGGCGCAAGGAGATCGACGGTGCGCTCGTCGAGGGGGTGGAGTCGCGGGATGTCGCGCTGGTTCCTGCCTTCTTCGCCGGGCCGATGGGTCGTCTGTCGTCGCCGTCGGATGTCCCGGACGACGTGGTCGGACGTCTGTGGGTGGATGTCGCGACGGGCTGGCCGGTGGAGATGACGCTGGATGTCACCAGCGCCGACGGCTCGCAGAATCACGTCGTCGTCACTGGCTTCGAATGGGAAGCGCAGGTGGGCCCGGACACCTTCGCGCTGACGATTCCGGCGGACTACCGGCCCCTGGCGCAGGTCGATGTCGAGCAGTTGGACACTGGCGTCCAGATGGCCGAGGCGCTGGGCTACTTTGCCAAACTGAGCGGTGGGACGTATCCGAGCCAACTGACGCCCGTCGATATCGTCGGCGAGGTGGGCGATATCTACAGGAAGCTGAATGCTGCGGGCACGCCCCCGGAGATCGATGACGACATGATCATCAAGCTCAAGTACGCAGCCACCTACGTCCGCGAACTGGGCGACGAAGGCAAAGAGCCAGCGTACTACGGGAACACCGTGACCGCGGCCGATGTCGACAAGGTGCTGATTCGGTGGAAGCTGGATGGAGGTCAGTACCGTGTGATCTTTGGCGACCTGCGAATCGAAGACGTCAGCACACAGCGGCTAGCGGAACTGGAAGCGAAGTAGTTCTTGTCGGCCCAAGCGGGGAAGGCCACCCCGTCAGGCGGGCAGAGCGTGGCGGCCTTCCCCGACCTTCCTCGTGAGCACCGCTCCCGGCACAAAATGGTGGCGACGTACCGGGCCCAACCGTTAGAATGGCGCCCTGTACAGCGTAGTCCGATCGAGAACCCGATCTTGTGGAGGTGCTCACGATGAACGAACCGGTCAACACACGGACATCCTATACGCGGCGGCGGGTGCTTCAAACCCTGGGCGGTGCGGGGCTGGCGGCGGGGTTTCCTTCGATCGTTCCGTCTACCGTGTGGGGCAAGAACGCACCGTCGAATCGGATCACCGTCGGGATGGTGGGGATGGGACGGCAGGCGCTGTACGCAAATCTCAAACCCTTCCTGTTCAGTGAGGAGGCACGGGTGGTGGCGGTGTGCGACGTGGACCGCTGGCGGCTGGCGAAGGCCAAGGGCGAGGTGGACAAACACTACGGGAACACGGATTGCCAGGCGACGACGGATTGGTGCGAGGTGGTGGGTCGGGACGACGTCGATGCGATCATGAATTCGACGCCGGACCACTGGCACGTGCCGATCTCGGTGGCGGCGGTGCGACGAGGTCAGCACGTCTCGTGCGAGAAACCGCTGACACTGTCGATTGCCGAAGGGCGCGTGCTCGCCGATGCGGTGGCCAAACATGGCGTGACGTTCCGGACCGACAGCGAGTGCCGGACGGATTCGTACATGCACCGAATCTCCGAGCTGGTGCGAAACGGATACATCGGACAGATCAAACGAATCGAAGTGGGCGTGCCTACAGGCGACATCGCAGGCGGCAAGGCGGAGGCGATGCCGGTTCCCGAGGAACTGGACTACGCGATGTGGACGGGGCCGGCGCCACAGAAGCCCTACACGCTGGATCGGGTGCATCCGCGCCAGGCCTATACGCGACCGGGCTGGATGCGATGTCTGGACACATGCGAGGGGATGGTCACGAACTGGGGCGCGCACACGCTGGATGTGACGCAGTTGATCCACGACAGCGAGCGGACGGGGCCGGTCAGCGTGGAAGGCACCGGCGAGTATCCCGCGCCGGGTTCGGGTCTGTGGAACGTGCTGCTCAATTTCCGCGTGCAGTACCGCTATGCCGACGGCGTGGTCGTCGATTACCATACGGACAAGGGGGCGTTCATTCGTGTCGAGGGTAAAGACGGCTGGATTCACGCCCCTTGGCTGGGCGGGCAGATGAGCGCCAGCGACCCGGCGATCCTGCGGATCAAGCTCAAGGACAGCGACGTGCATCTGCCCCAGCGGCAGGACAAGGAAGACTTCCTCTACGGGATCAAGAACGACGCGACAACGATGGCCGATGCCGAGGTCGGGCACCGCACCTGCTCGATGTGCCAGATCGCCCATATCGCGATCCAGCGCGGGCGCAAGCTCGCATGGGACCCCGAGGCCGAACGGTTCGTGGGCGACGAAACCGCCAACGAGTTGCTGCACCGGTCGTACCGCGCGCCCTGGGACCTGAGCATCACGGTTTGACGTGCGTCGACGGGGCACGGTGTGCCGTGCACACCCTACGCGTTGAACGGCGACGCTCTACTTCCGGGCTTCTTCGATGACGGAGGCGAGGGTGACGGGGCAGCCACCCTGGGCCTTCGACTCGTCGGCGGCGGTCATGAAGGCGAAGATCTCGATGGTCTCTTCAGCGGGCACGGGGACGTCGCCCGTCTGGAAGAACCGGACGATCTCCTTGACGAGGTGCCCATAGCCTTCGTAGCCACCGCTGCGGGCGATGCCCTTGGAGCCGAAGACCATGGCGCCGTAGTCCTTCCGGCCGGTCTTGAGT
>CAZTGH010000207.1:0-9207 GCA_964612985.1 uncultured Pirellulales bacterium | reverse complement strand
GACTCCAAGCTCATGTCCAGCTCGAACGCTTCGACCTCGGAGTACCAGACGAGGTGTTCGAGGGCACCGTTGCGGCGGACCGCCACGCTGTTGTCGTCGAGACAGATACCCGGTCTGCCATCGGTATTGGGGTCGCTGGCGACGATAAGGCGGTCGTTCCCGCCGGCCCCGCCACGGATCTCCACGTTGCTGTAAACCGTCCGGAGAGTGTCGTCATTTTCGCCACCCTCGAGCGTCACCGCGATGAGGTCCTGCACGCGGACCGCGTCGCTTCCGGAGCCAACCGTCAGCTCGTCGTTGCCGGCCAGACCCTCGATGTGGAGCTGGTCGCGACTCGGACTGCACCCTTGGATGGAAACGGCATAGTCCGCCAGAGCATCCTGCACATGCACAGCGTTCGTAAGAATCGCATTGTCTTGCTCATCCGTTCCGATCTGCTCCACGCGTCCCTGGACACTGATGAGATTGCCGTCTTCAGTACCACGGTACCGGACCGTGTTGTTGCCGGATGTTTCGCCCTGACCCAGATCGACGACCACGCTGGAGACGCCGGTGCCGTCCAGATCGTCGATCGTTACGCTGTCCGCGCCCCCTTCGGGCGTGACGATAACGGTTTCGATGTGGTTCAGAACAATGGATTCAAGCGCACTGCCAAGAAGGGCCTGAACCCGCACTCCTCCGGTTGCGTCCCGGCTCAGGACGATATCATCGTTGCCCGCGATACCCCTGACGGTCACCGCGTCAACATCCGCAGCGTATAGCGGATCTTCCTCGAAGGCGTCCGCTCCCTCGTCCACTTTCCAGAAGTACTGGTCACTGCCGGCGCCGCCGTCGAGAACATCCAGGCCACCGGCGCCGTTCAGTTCATCCTCGCCATCCCCACCCTGGAGCGTGTCGGGTCCCGGACCGCCCAACAGAGAGTCATTTCCCGGACCGCCGGCGAGCCGTCCGGCGCCGCTGCCATGGTGCACCAACTGATCGTTGCCGAGACCGCCGGACAGAGAGACAGGCGCCAGAACGAACTCGCCGATCTCGAGGTAGTCATCCCCGTCGCCCCCGTCCAGCATGATGGTGCCGGTCGAAGCCGCTCCGTCGCAGATCAGCGTGTCGTCGCCCGCCTGCCCGTAGAATTCGACCGGGACCTGCACGCGTTGATTGGCAGCGTTGGGCCGCAGAACGATCACGTCATTGCCGTCGTCGCCGTAGGCGACAATACTCCTGACGCCGGTAAATACCTGGGAGTACCCGATCCCGGTAACACGGATCGTTTCCCCGTTGACGGCATCGCCACTGATGTGCTCGATGACGAACAACTCGTCGGTCGTGCTCTCGGCTACGCGCCGGGCCGTCCGTCTCGCGGCACTGCCCATGTTCAGCGTCAGAACGTCATCTTCCACAACTCCCAGGACCGGCTCCGGGGGAATCTCGAGCCTGCCGATGGTGAAACTGGCTGTCTTGGAAACCGTCCAGAACAGGATCTTGACTCGGACGGTGGCAGAGATTCGGACCTCAATGGACGACGCACTGGATGCCGTCGGTCGGGCAGCCTGGAAGTTGAATCCGACGCTCAGACCCGCCAGGGTGATCCCGAAGAGCCTCGCGCTGACATAGCCATTGGCACCGATGCCGAATTGATCGCTGTTCATCCAGACGTCAATGTTGAAGCCACCGACCAGCCCAAAAGACCGACTGCCGATGACCAACTCCCCATCCAGATGGATCGCAAACCGTCCGGCGTGATTGAACCAGCCATCGGCGTTGAGGGTCGCCAGGCCAAAGAAGCTCATGCCGGCTCGGAAACTGACCGCCCACTGACCCGGCCCGAGGGAGGCGTCGACACCCTGGGGCAAGGTCGCCCTGACGGCTCCCGCCGCATGGGTGAATGTGCCGCCGCCCACCTGGACTTTGAACGCCGCGTCGAAACTGAGCACCCCCAGGATGCTGACCCGCCCATTCAGGTCCAGCAGGAACGAGTCCGCGGCGTACCATCTGCCGGTCCGTTCGATGAAGACGGTATCGCTTCGGGTGTTGATGACCAGCACGCCGCCGGCGTCGATCCGGATGACACTCGCCACATTGGCGTCGACGCTCACGTCCGCCGCCAGGAAGAAACCGTCATTCGTGACGAGCACGTCGAGATTCACCTGGGTGTTGAGCAGCTCGCCCAGATCGATCGTGACGGCGCCGCCCAGATAGAACTGGCTGCTGCGAATCTCAATCGTCAGATCGGCAGAGGCCTGGAGAAAACCGATGAAATCCGCGGTCCCTTGCACTCGAACCAGTACGCCCGGCTGAATCTCCACTTTGCGGAGGACCAGCCCGCCGGAGCTGAAGTCGAATACCTCCATCTCCCGTGCCTGTGGACCCGTGTTGACTTCCAGGAGGAAATCCCCGCTGATCTCCAGGCCGATGCCTGCTCCTCCCAGGGCGCTATGCCCGACATCGTAGTCCAGCCGCAACCGCCCGACGACGCCTTCCGAGTCAATTATCAGCAGACCTGAGGCAGCCATCTGTCCGAACGGACCCAGGGCCAGCATCGCGCCAACCCTCAGCTCGAACGACGTGCTGGTGGCCAGGATGCCGAACTTACCGTCCAGAACGAACGCTCCCTGGATCAGCAGGCGGGTGGTGAAAACGATGGCGCAATAGCCGGAGCCCTCGCCGGTGGTCAACGGGGCACTGGGAAGCGTTGCATCGTTGAAGAGACTGCTCAGGCTGGGCGCGATTCCGGGGAGTTCGTAGACCAGGCTGTCGCCGTCAATGGACGGCACAAGCCGGTCCAGCGTCTCCTGGCCCAGGTCGTCCAGGAACTGGTCGGGAATCCGGACCTGTTGCGCGACGCCGCTCGTGTTCATGATGAGCCGGGCCTGGATCTCCAGGCCGCTGCCGTCGGAGGTATCTCGGCTGACTCCCGGCAAGGCGGCGCCGATGGTCAAGCTGACATCCATATCCGCGGCCACCCCCTGCTGATTGACAATCAGCACGCCCAGGGCGCGACGCTGGAAAAAGTCGCCCGCAGGCCCGATGGCCAGACTGGCATCGACAAACACCTTGAGCCCCTGTTCATCGGCCTGGAAGAGGAATGCCCCGGTCAGGGACAACAGATCGGCCAGATGGATCGAGCCACTCAGTTGGATGTCAATCAGGAAGCGGTCGAAATCGATCCGCACGGGCGGAGAGTCGGGCCCGGTATTCACCTTGAATCCCGCCTGTTCCGGGCCGTCCCCGTCGGGATCGGGGAAGCTGGCGATGAAGTCAACAGGTGAGAAGGCCGAGAGAGAGGGGCTGGAGAGGCCGAGCCCAATATTCAGTTGCAGGAAGAGCTCGCCGTTCATCTCGAAACCGTCGAGCCCGACAAAACCGAAGGATTGGATCCTTGCATCGGCGGCCAGATAAACCCCTATGTCCGTGGGGTCGAGAGAAACGGACGCCATCAGTATCAGGCCAATGTCCAGATCGGTAACGTGCAGACCGACGGCGTCTTCGTTCAACTCCGCCGTCTCCCCGGGGTCGACCAGGCCGTCACCGTTGATATCGGCGTCGGCCATCGGCAGCGGGGCCCCCGCTGCGTCGCACCAGGACACCGCATGGTCCCCGTCCAGATCGGTCCAGTATGGTCCATTGGCGCCGACGAAGGCGCTCACGTCCGCGGCCCCGATCGTCATCGTCGTGACGTGCCTCGGGCTGCCGTCGGTGAGCACGACGTTCTGAGTCGGCCCGAGCTCGAAGGCAACATCCCCGGTGAGGATGACGCTGCCGAAAAGGTCGAGTTGGACGAAGCCCTGGGCCCGAACCAGCGATGAGTCCATGGTGAGATAGACCGGTTCGCCGCCGGTGGCCACTTCGAAGCCCGCGGGGTCCTGCTTGCCGTCACCGTCTATGTCGTCTTCCGGGTCGAAAACCCCGTCCCCTCCGTCGGTTTCCGCGGGGAAGCTGGCCAAGAAGTCCACCACCGGGAACAGGGAGACGCCATAGACGCTGGGTCGCGACTGGTTGACCTCGACCAGCAACCTCTCGGCTTGGAGGACGACGCCCTCTATTCCCTCCAGGCTCACCATCTCGGCGCTGGCCCGCAGGGCGAAATAGCGACCCGGGTCCAGCGGGTTGGTCGGCGCCATGATCGCCAGGCCGAAATCGAAGTCGTCGATCACCAGACCGACAGCCTCGGGATTCACCTCGGCGGCGAGGATCTTGCCGGTGTCCGGGTCACGGTCGATGACACCATCGCCATCGGCGTCTTTCCAGTACGGGCCGTTGAGGCCCACGAAGGCGTGCACGTTCGAGGCGCCCACCGTCATGAAGCTCAACTCGGTTTCCGGATCCAGCACCGGGATCGGCGTATCGGGGGGCAGGCCGAAATCGCTCAGGAGTTGCCGCGCGTCATCCACGATATCGCCGAGCAGTCCGCCCCCGGTCTTCACGGTGTGTACCGGGCCCATTTCGAAGGCGAGGCTGCCTGTAACGTGCACGAACTGCGACACCTGGAGGGTGGCCTTCTCGACGGACGCCCCGATCCGTTGCATGCCGTCGAAGTCGATGTAGAGGGGATCGGTCGTCGTCCCGGTCCGCACTTCGAAGCCGGTCGGATCGATCTGGCCATCCCCGTCGGTATCTTCCGTCGCTTCTGCCGGGAAGCTCGCCTGGAAATCGACGACCGGCGTACCGATCTTCTCGTTGCCCAGCCAGGGAGTGCCGTCGTTGATGGCCACTTCGATCCCCTCGAGGGACATGGTGATCTCGTCCATGCCCACGAAGCGGACTGACTCCGCGGAGGCCTTCAGCGCGTGGAACTTCGGCAGAATTTTCTTCAGGGCCGGCAGGGCCGACAGCGCGGGCGTCATCATCACAAAGCCGAGGTCCAGGTCATCGACCACCAACCCGACCGCGTCGGGATTCGGGGCGGCATCGAACTCGCTGTCGGCTGTGTCCCCATCCCCATTGGGATCGTGCTCGAGTCTGCCGTCCCCGTCGGTGTCGTCTCCGACGTCCCCGTCGTGGTCCGTATCCAGCGCATAGGGGCCGTTCATGCCGATGAACGCGTGCACGTTCGAGGCGCCGACCTGGAGAGTGCTCACCTGCAGATCGGTAATCGTGCCGCCGAGATTCAGGAGTGTCTCGCGGGCCTCGGGGCTGATCAGGTCGCCCAGGGCCCCAAGGAAGGTCACGAGGTCACCCGGGAAGTTCGTCGATATATCGGCCAACAGGCTCGGGCCCTTCTCGAAGGAGAAGCTCCCCACCACGTGCACGCGATCCCGCAGTTGCAGCAGCACGCTGTCGGCGGAGGCTCCGAGCCGCCGCTTGCCGTCGAAATCGATGTAGGTCGAGGTCGTCTCACCGGTCCGGACTTCGAGGCCCGTCGGATCGATCTTGCCATCCTCATCCGTGTCGGTCGTCTCCTCCGGGAAACTGGCGGCGAAGTCGATCACAGGCGTGAACAGCCCGCCCGGCCAGCCGGTGCTGCTGTTGATCTCGACCGCGATATCCCAGGCGGAGGACTGCAAGACTCCCTCCATGCCCACCCAGCCGGCCTCCGCCGCCGTCGCCTCCAGCGTGTAGAACACGGGCACCCTGGGGATCAGCGGAACCAACAGAACGAAGGCAAGATCGACATCCGTCAGGGCCAGGCCCGCGGCATCCGGATTCGCCTCTCCTTCGTCGAATAGCCCGTTCCCATTCGAGTCGTTCCAATAGGGACCGTTCAAGCCCGCAAAGGCGGTCAAGTCGCTCGCCGTGATCTCCACCGTGGTTACGGGCAGGTTCCTGATCATGGAGTAATCGAGGGCAAACTGCAGATCGGCGGCATCGACCAGAGGGTCTCCCTCGACCGGGATCATACCGCCGAGAAGATCGAGTACCGCCTGGCGCCCGACCGTGGGGAGAGAGGGCAGTCCGGTGGCGACATCGACGACCTCAACACTGAAGGGCTTGCGCAGGGTCAGCGGCCCCCGGGCGTGGAAAAATTCGGCGATAGCGATATCGAGGTTGGCGGTCACCTCGAGCCCGGAGGCGTCGAACCGGAGGGTCACGTCGCCGATGGGGGTCGGGACCGTCCGATCCAGCGGGTAATCTCTGAGCAATTCGCAGAGGCTGTTCAGCGCCATATCCAGGACCTGTCCCAATTGCCCGCTGGCGGTGCCGGTCACATCCAGGGCCAATGACGGGAGCCGGCCGGCCAATTCGATGACAAAATCGACAGGGTCGAAGATGCCCAGATCGAGCAGCTTGAGCGCAGCGTCGAAGTTGCCAAGTTCCAGGGCTGTAGAGATATCGACCGCCTCTGCAATAGAACCGGTTACGGCTTCGATAATTTCCCGCTGCGTAGGAAGGTTGTTCGTCAATCCGGTATGGCCCACCGCCTCATCCAGCAGGAAGTCTTCCTTGCGAATCTCCGTCAGTTGCAGGTTGGTCCCGATCCGGACGTCGCCCAGGAACAACCCGGCTGCCGACGTAGTGGGAACGGTCCCGTCCCCCTCGGGGCCGTCGAAATTGGATTCTGTGTCCTGATACCAGACGGTGGAGTCGTCGGGCCAGTTGCCGATGTACCGATCGAACGGCAGCAGTTCATTGTCCACACCCAGCAGGAGGTCAGCACCAATGCGTCGGAGTATCCGATCTTCGGTATCCTCCTGGCCGCCGTAAATGATCGTGGTGGTCCCCTGGACCCGATCCACCCAGGCGTTGGGATCGGCGGAGCCGTAGTTGTTGAGGTCCAGCAACAGCCTGTTCTCAATACCCCCGGTGGCCTCTGAGAGGGTTTCCCACGTGACGCCATCATCGGAGCTGTACGCTCCGGCATAAGTCGGCAACAGGTCCTGGAGGGTGCCCACGTATTGGCTGATGAACCATTTCTGCGGATCGGCCTGGGCATCGAGGTCGGCCTGGGTTATCGTGCTGGTGCCATCCGGAAGATAGAGGGACTGACCGGACTGGATCAGTTCAAAGGCTTGCCCCGTAATCAGGCCGAGAACCCGCGAGGCCAGTTTCTGGCTGAAATCATTCTCAAGGAGGTTGTAGGTGTTGGAAACCCCCTCGTTCGGCACGCCCACCTGCACGAGATTGTGCACCACTGGCAGTTGGCGGCCGTCATAGGCATCCTCGTAAGCAGCGCTCTGGATATAGCTCCGCGCCACCAGCCCACCCGTGCTGTGGGTCACGATGTCGACGGCGTCGGGAGCGATTCCGCCGTGAAGGCTGGCCCAGGTGCTTGCTGCCAGATCCAGCCAGTAGGTCAGATAGGACAGGCCGGAGTCAAAGAGGCCATCGGAAATGCTGTCGAAGAGGGTCGCGCCCGTTACTGAACTCAATTGGCCATCGAGGGTCTCCTCAGGCAGCGAACCGTCGTACGCAGAAACGTCCAGAGCCACCGGAACGCGCCAATCCCACAGAGCAACAAAAAAGTCGCTATCCGGCGTGTAACCAATGTTGTCGAATGACCGAACGATGTTGTCATAGGCCTGCGTCAGCGGTTCGAGGGCCAACTTGGCCGGAGCAAGGCCCGGATTGAGCAGCCATTCGTTGACGCCAGCCTCCGACTCATCGGCGGCAAACGTCCCTCCGAAACCGGGGACGAAGAGCAAGGGTCTTTCCGGAATAATCTCGGCCACAGCGTCGAGAGGGGTACCGCCAGTGGATGGCGTCGCGTGGGCAAAGCCAAGCAGGTGCCCGGCCTCGTGAGCGATCAGATCGGCCAGGATAGCGGCATAGGTTACCGGATGATCTGAGGATGATAGTCCGTCGGTGAACACATGTGCGCTATCACCCCGGTCCAGATTCCCGATATCCACCTGCTCGGCCAGGCCGAGGAACGAGCCGTGCTCGGCAGCCCAAGAGCCGTCCCCGCCGATGTAGATGGTGGAATACTGCGTGCCCGCAGAGGGCCGGTTAAGTGTAAAGAGGACGCCGGTGCCGGCGAACAGGTCGTTCAAACTGGCCGTGACGCCAGCCACGACCTCCGCCTCGCTTGTGGCTGATTCGCCCCGCGCCTGGAACGTCGGGACATCGAACGGCCCAATGGTCACGGGGCCATGGTACGTGACGTCCTGCTCGCCATCGAAATCCAGGTAAACAACCTGCCCCGCCCAACGCGAGATGTCCGGATCGACCAGCACCAGCCCCGGCAATTCGGGGGTGATTGTGTCATTCGCGGTAGATACACTTCCCACCTCGGCCAAGGCGCAAGGCGGGTCTTCCTGTGTGTATATTGTTGCATTGAAGAGAGTTATTACATCGAAAGACTCGGATGGAGGGCCTCGGATCTCGATCGATGGGGATTCGGAGGCAGGCATGGTATCCTGCCCGCCGGCCAGACCGGGCTGGGCAGCTTCACCCTGCAAAAGAGCGGACGCCGCATCGCACGGCTCCGCTTGAATCTCGATATTCACACCGCCTTCGACCGTCGCAACAGGCCGCTCCGGCAATACCGATTTCGCCTGTGACTCTCCCTCGACGGAGGCCGTCTCCTCGCCCGAATTGAGTGCCCCGCTGAGCAGCGCCTTACTGAACCGGTCGAGGTCGAGCCCAGCCAGAAAGCCGCTTTCGCCCTCATCCTCATTCGACCCAGCCAGATCGACGTTGATGCTCGGCGCGCCTTCCAAGGCGTCTGTCTGATCCTGGTCCAGGTCAACATAGATGGCGTGCCCGCTGGCCGGCCCAGCTGGGCCAAGAATCGGCTCGATCCCGGCAAGATCGGCATTGAGCAGAAGTCTGGGCTCGAGCGGTTCGAGGGCCGGATGCACAATTTGCGCCTCCCCTCCCGCTCTCTTCTTGCCCCACACCGACTTCCAGACGCCCATCCGCGGTTCTCTCCCCTCTTGGATGCGCACAACGCAAGTGACAGCCGCCGCACGTCATCCGGTCCCGCTGGAGACCGGCGAGGGCTATCTCTTCACTCTCTCCTGTAATCGCTCCGCAAGGAACGTTACTTCCCTACTGTAATGTCGTACACCCGGTTAAGCAAGGGTTATTTTGGGTAGAAGTTTGCTTTTTTTGTCTTCGTCCCCGGCCTCCGCTTGGAACCTGGCAGGGGTTTGCGCAGCCTGCCGTTCTTGTCGTTCATACACACACGGACTGACGTATCGTCTACGTATTCTTTGCCCGCGCTCCGCCCTGCCACGGTGGTGATACCGCTGACTATCGGGTAGGGACTTCGTGTGTCAAAGCAGCCCGTCCTCCTCGTCGTCGGCGATGCCCCAGATGCTGTAGCTGAAG
>CAZTGH010000206.1:0-9238 GCA_964612985.1 uncultured Pirellulales bacterium | reverse complement strand
TTTCCATCAGCGGACCCGGTACAGAATCTCTCTGAACTTACGGATTCAAAGAAGCGGAACTCGACCGGAATAGCCCGGGCCGCAGAAAGCACTATCGTGTCAAGACAGACTGGATTACATGAGCCAGCGAGTTGCACCAAAATCTGCACCAACCGCGCACGTAAGGCGCTCGTTTGGCTCTCGGCTGCACCTCGGCCAGCACCATAAGTTCTTATGTAGACTTCGTTAATGCTTTACTGACAAATACTTACAGAACCCCTTGTCGGACTGTCGATCCGAAGGTTGAGGGTTCGAGTCCCTTCGGCCTCGCTGAAGCCTTGTCGGTGTCAAACGCTGACAGGGCTTTCTTTTTTGTGTCTAATGCCCGTCTTTGCATAGACTTATGGTGGGGCTTTCTCTCACTCATCCCAGCCGCTGTATCGCCATCTAATGTCAACCGGGTACATGCAGAGTAAGCCGCAGGTGTCGATCTGGGTGTCAACTGGGGTGTCAATTCATGCGTATCATCTCTTAGGGAATCCGCCCTTCTACCATCAGTGCCGGTCGCCACTTCTCGCATGCTGCTCGGCAAGGACAGATCAGGCATGGCTACGACAGCCTTGGCTTCTTGGCCTGTTAGGGTGTGCGTATAAACCCCCATCGTGAGATTGATATTCGAGTGTCGCATGATTGATTGGGCGACTTTCGGGTGAACTCCCGCGGCAGCCAGTAGTGTACCTGTCTGGTGTCGCAGTGCATGAAAGTCGAAGTAGAGACCATCCACAACGTATTCAACGTCTGCATCGGCTAGGGGCTCCGCCGCGGTCTGTGGCCATAGCACACCCCTGAACCGCCTGGCGATCTCTGGCATAGCAAACCGCCAGGATGAAACGGCAAACCCCCTCCGTCAAACAGACCTCAAACTCTTTCCATCCACAACATTTGACAATAGCTCTCTTCGAGACGGCGTTGTCGGTGTTGACCTGCATTGCGGCCTGCATTGCGACGTGCCACTCAGGAGCAATCTCATGCGCTGTGACCAGCACATCCTTCAGAGGCTGCGGAACCTGCCGCATGTCTTTCGGATCGACGCCGGCCATCAACTCCGTTCTTACCCTGTCGGTCAGCCACCCCTGTTCCCTGCCCAAACGGTCCAGGAGCGGATGCAACTGGATGAATTCGGAGCCGTCCAGAGCCCGCCGTTTGCAGGCATACTTGAAGATCGGCTCGATCCCGGAGCTGCACCTGGCGATGATGCTGATGCTGCCGGTCGGGGCAATGGTCGTACAGGTTGCATTTCGCATCGGCCTGTTGTGCTCCGTCTGCCAGAGGGATCCCTCCCAATTCGGAAAACACTCCGCCAGTTCCCGGCTCGCGCAATGGGCGTGTTCGCGCAGGAATTCCCCCAATCGTCCTGCGAAGGCAACGGCCGCATCGCTGTCATACCGCATCCCCAGGAGGATCAGTGTATCTGCCAGTCCCATAATCCCCAGGCCGATCTTCCTGTTGCCCATGCTGCTCTCCTTGATCTGGGGCAGCGGCCAGCTATTAAGGTATGCCGACGCTTCCATACGACGTCGCCACCCGCAAAGGCTCCGAGTACTCGCTTGCTTTGGGACTAGTGCGGCAGGCCATAGGCTTGTGCAATGAGCTTGACCGGGTGGGTCACGACGGGGGCGGCGAGGTGCTCGATCTGCATCTTGCAGGCGGCGCACTCGGTGAGGACGTTGGGGGTGGAGGCGGTTTCGAGGGCGTGGCGGAGGCTTTCCGAGATCTGGTGGGACAGGTCGTAGTTCTTTTGCTGCATGCCGAAGGTGCCAGAGAGGCCACAGCATCCGGCGCGGAGGTCGGTCACGTGGACGTTGAAGTGGTCCTGGAGCAGCTTCAGGGTCACGGTCTCGTCGCCGACGGCGCAGAGATGGCACGGCAGGTGATAGACGAATTCGTCGGGGACCGCCTGTACGGGCGCCTTGAGCTTGCCCTGCTTGCGGAGGTCGGCGAGGTAGTTCATCAGCTCCCAGGTGTGGTCGGAGACGAGTTTGGCGTCGTCGCCTGAGACGTAGTGGCGCAGTTCCTGCTGGAGGCAGAGGGCGGCGCTGGGTTCGGAACAGACGATCTTGTACCCGGCGCGGACCGCTTCGGCCAGGTGGCGAACGTTGAAGGTGAGGTCGCGTCGGGCGGTCTTGACGTCGCCATAGACGATGGCGGGCAGCGGCGCGGGGCGTTGCGGCGGGATCGTCACGTCGATGTTGTTGTGGCGCAGGACATCGAGGACGGCAAGGCCCAGGTCATGGTCGTTCGAATTGGCGTAGGAGTCGACGAAGTAGGCGACCTTGTCGACGGGGGCGGTCAGCGGCGGCAGGCTGTCGAGGTACTTGCGGCCCTGCTTGAGGAAGGCGCCACGCTGGAACGAGGGCATGGCTCGTCTGCGATCGAGGCCAAGGGTTCTTTCCATCGCCCACTGGAACGGTGGAAGATGGAGGAAGAGATTCGAGAGCGGTGCGAAGGCGCTGCCCAGCAGGCTGAGGTAGCGGTTGCGGCTCAGGGCAGACTCGGTGCGACGGAGGCCTTTGCGGCGGACATACTCGGCGCGGGCGGCGGCCATGAGGGTTGAGATGCGGACGCCGGAGGGGCACTGCTTTTCGCACATCTTGCAGTTGACGCAGAGGTCGAGGAACTGTCGGAACTCGGGCGATTCGAATTCCTTGTCGTCGAGCTGGCCTGTGGCCCAGTAGTGGAGCAGGTTGGCTTTGGCGCGGGAGCTGCCAAGCTCTTCGCCCAGGGCGCGGTAGACCGGGCACATGCGGAGGGCGGGATCGCGATTGAGGCAGAGGCCACAACCATAGCACTGCTCGAATTCGAGTTCGAGCTCGTTTTCGGCAAAGAGCATCTCGGAGCGGGCGCGGTCGGGCTGGATGCGGTGGGCCCGGCGGAGGTTCTGGACCATGATGTTCGGGTCGTCGTTGAGGATCTTGCCGGGGTTCATCAGGCCTTCGGGGTCGAAGATGGCCTTGATCCGGCGGAGGATCTGGTAGAACTCGTCGCCATACTGGCGGCGGACGAACCCGGCGCGGAGGAGGCCGTCGGCGTGTTCGCCACTGATGGAACCGCCCAGGGACCAGACGAGGGCGAAGACCTCTTCGGCCATGGCCTGCATCTTGTCGACGTCTCGCGGGCTACTCAGGTCGAGGTAGGGTCGGAGGTGCAGCTCGCCATCTCCGGCGTGACCGAAGAAGGACATGGTGGTGCCGTACTTGTGCTCGATCTTCTGGAGGCCTTCGATGTAGTCGGCCAGGCGGGTGTGATCGACGCTGGCGTCTTCCATGAACTCGGCGGGATGCTCGCGGCGGCGTTTGCGGTAGAGAAGCGGTCCGGCGTCCTTTCGCGACTTCCAGACGCGGGCCTGATCGGCGGGCGAGGTGATGATGGTCCGCCCGGCGGCGCGTTTGCCGACGGCGAGGTCGGTCACCTCGATCTGCTGGCGGACCTCGGTTTCGGTGTCGCCTACGTGTTCGATCAGCAGGACGGCGGCGGCTCCGGCGGGCAGGATGTCTCGATACTGGGGCAACTGGTCGAAGGCGAGGTCGATCAGCGTCTCGTCCATCAGCTCACAGGCAGCGGGGGCGGTCTTGACGATGACGGGGACCGCGCGGGCCATGCTGTTCAATGAGTCGAACTCGAGCTGGAGCAGGCCCCTGGCGTTGGGCAGCGGAACCGTTCGCAGGGTGATTTGGGTGAAGATCGCCAGGGTGCCTTCGGAGCCGGCCAGCAGATGGGCCAGGTCGATCTGGTGGTCCTGGCAGATCGAGGCGATATTGTATCCGCTGCGGTTTCGCTTGGTGGCAGGGATCGCCTTATCGATGACGGCCCGGCCCGCGGTGAGCAGCGACCAGCATTCACGGGCGATCCGATCGGCTTTGCGCCCCCCTGCCTTTTCGACGTCGACGGCGTTGGCAAATTGCGCCGAGGTGCCGTCGGCAAGCACGGCCTCGATCGCCTCAACGTGCTCGCCCATGTGGCCATACTGCATGGAGTGGGCGCCGGTGGCGTTGTTGGCGACGCAACCACCGACGGTGGCGCGGTTGGCGCTGGAGGGATCGGGTCCGATTTTTCTGCCATATCGGGCGAGATGGCGATTGAGGTCGTCGAGGACGACGCCGGGTTCGCAGGTGACGATGGCACCGTCGGCGGAGGTGTGGAGGATCCGCTTCATGTGGCGGGTCATGTCGAGCACGATACCTGTGCAGAGCGATTCGCCTGCTACCCCGCTGCCGGCGCCGCGCGGGGCAACGGGCAGCCTTTGTTCGGCCGCATAGTGGACGACGCGCTCGACATCGCGAGCGCCGCGCGGGGCGACGACGCACTGGGGAACGATGCGGTAGCTGCTGGAATCGGTGCTGAAGGCGACGCGATGGATGATGTCAGCGAAGGCGTCGCCTTCGATCAGGGCGCTCAGCTCGGCTGCGATTTGGGTCGGGTCTTTGGTCATCGGAGGAAGTGGAGTTCTGCAAAAATGGACATTAGGCCTGTATTCTTCAAGGAAATCGCAAAAGCGATTTCCTTGGAAAATGGTGTAGACGGGCTATCATCAAATCTTCAGGGTTTGGGAAGGAAGAGCCGGAAACGAGGCTCTTCCTTCCCAAAGCAGGCCTAATGTCCATTTTTGCAGAACTCCAATCAGGAACATGTGTCGGTCATCGGCGTTTGTTGGATGGGCTCCGGTCGGGCTATTGCTGGAAGTCCCGGGGCAGGAACTGGGACGCGGCCACCTCTCCACTCATCCGCAATACCGCGAGATCGTCCTCGCTGACCTCACCATTGATGAACTGCTGGACGGTGGGATGGGGGTGGTTGCGAATATGGTCGGCGTCTCCATCGCCGATGATCTTGCCATTGTGTAGCATGACGATGCGGTCGCCGACCTTGTAGGCGCTCTTCATGTCGTGGGTGACGACGATGCTGGTGACGCTCAGGTCCTTCTCGAGTTTGAGGACGAGCTCGTTGATGATGTCGGAGCGGATGGGGTCGAGGCCCGTCGTAGGTTCGTCGTAGAGGATGACCTCGGGATTGAGGGCGATGGCACGGGCGAGGGCGACGCGTTTGCGCTGTCCGCCGGAGAGGCTGGCGGGATAGTAGTTCTGGAAGCCGTCGAGGCCGACCATGGCCAGCTTGGCCTTGACCACCTCTTCGACCTGGCTCCATTTCACGTCTTTGAAGTGCTGGCGGATGGGGAACATGATGTTCTCGGCAACGCTCATGCTGTCGAAGAGGGCCCCCTCCTGGAAGAGATAGCCGAAACGAGTGCGGACGCTGTTCAGCTCGCGTTCGGTGAGCCGATCGACGCGCTGTCCGTCGAAATAGACCTCGCCGGTGGTGGGCCTTTGCAGCACGATGAAATGTTTCATCAGCACGGTCTTGCCGCAGCCGCTGGGGCCGATGATGACTGTAGTCTTGCCCCGCTCGATGGCCAACGAGACATTGTCGAGGACGAGCTTGCGACCGAACTTCTTGGTCAGGTTGCGGACCTCGATCAAGGCATCGGTCTGACCGTAGCCGTCGGGCGGTACGTTTTGGTCGTTCTGTGGTTCCACGCTATGGACTCCGGCGCCGGCGTGCTCGTCGGCGGTTGGGCTGGGCTTCACACCAAGCTCTTGATCGGCCAGAATGTAAGATAGATGCTCTTGAAGATCACGGCCAGGGCGAAATCGAGTGCCAGGATCGAAATGAAGCTGGCGACGAAGGCGTCGGTGCAGGCCTGGCCGACGCCATGGGCACCCTCTTTGCAGTTGAACCCTTTGTAACAGCTAATGGTAGCGATCGCTCCTCCGAAGAAGAAACCCTTGGCTACTCCGATCGAGACGTCCCATAACTCCACGCCGGCGGCGCTGAAGTTCCAGTAGGCGCGGCTGTTGATCCCCAACTGCAGGAAGCTGACCAGGGCGCCGCCAACGACGCCCATCAGGTCGGCATAGATGATCAGGATGGGCGTCAGCAGCAAACAGGCCAGGAGCCTGGGGGCTACCAGGTAGCGAATCGGATCGGTGCCCATACTTCGGACGGCGTCGATCTGTTCGGTCACGTTCATGGTTCCCAGCTCGGCAGTCAGGGCGCCTCCAACGCGTCCGGCGAGCATGACGGCGGCCAGGACGGGTCCGAGTTCCTTGACGACCGAGATGTTGATGAGCACGCCGAGGTGCTCTTCGAGGCCCATGCCGGCCAGTTGGTCGTAGGCCTGCACGGCGAGGGTCATTCCGACGAAGGCGCCGGTGATCATCACGACGGGCACGCTGCGGACGCCGATGATATTCATCTGCGTCCAGATCAGCGGATAGGTTTGTCGCATCCCGCAACTGCGGAGCGAGGTGGTAATCGACCGCCAGGCAAATCGTCCAAAGCGGCCGGCATCGACCACGTCCTGGATGGCCTTGGCGCCAAGCGCTGCTATCATGAAGCCACTTCCTTTTGTCTAGAGCTCTGCAAAAACGGACTTCAGGCCTGACGTCCGTTTTTGCAGAAGCTCATTGAGGAACGAAGGTTTTACGGCCTCGTTCGGTCCGAGCCGCCCTGCTCGGGTTGTCTTTTAGCAGCGCCCGGGGGGCTTGTCAAGCACGGCCCGTCCAAGCGGTCCAGTGGTCTGTGCGGAATCTGCGGAGGTGAAACGGGGGAAATTCGACAATCGAAACGCGAAATTCGGGAGAATACCGAAACCCCACATCAGAAGACCCAAATGGGTCACCCAGTCCGGATAAGGTGTTCGTTGCGGGGGCGAGGCATGCCTCGCCCCTACCGCAGGTTGGTTTCGAGCGGTCAGAGCATCTGTTCGAGGATTTCAGCGGCATCTTTGACGAGGTCGGGGCAGATGGTGCGGAAGAGGCCCTCGCGGGTGGCTTTTTGGGCGCCGTCGGGGGTGCTGATGTCGCAGCCGAGCAGTTGTTTGCAGATGACGGTGCGGTTGCGCTGCTGGAACTTGTCAATGAATTCGCCCAGGGCGTCGTAGACAGGCTGGCGGCGGTCCCGCTGGTCGCAGTCGGGCCCAGCGTACTTCAGGCCGAGGACCATAAAGGCCCCGGTGACAGCGCCGCAGGTTTCGCCGAGGCGCATGCCGCCGGCAAAGCCTGAGGCAAGCTTCATGGCCTGCTCGCGCGCCAAGCCAACGTCCGGGCCATAGGTGCCGGCGATGGCCTGGGAACAGGCCGCACCGCTACAGAAACAATCCACCGCCGCGTCCACTTTACCCATGTTCTCACTCCTTTCGTCCGGTGTCAGCGCCTTCGTCCGACCATTCGGATCGTCATTGTAGGTGAGGCTGGACTGGGAAGCAAGCATGGAGAGGCAGGTCAGGGCCCAGCGGTGCGGTCGGCGTCTGGTGGCAGATTCGGATCATGGCTCGTAGTCGCCACTCATAACGCGGGCCAGCCCTCCGCTTGTCATCTCGACCGGGACTTTTCTTTCTTGTCACTTTGAGGAGAATCCACCTGCGGCGGAGAGTCGAAGGGGCTGGCAGCGTGAAGTCAGTCCACCGCCCTACCTCTGGGCCTTCGAATTGTCGCAGGGTTCGTACGTTCCGGATACCGGCGTGAAACGTAGAGCATAGCCCGTTCGGTGCCAGATTCCTCCACTGCGCTTCGCTCCGGTCGGAATGACAAGGACTGGAGAGGGTATCGCTTCCGTCCGAATGACAAAGGAGGATGGGCGCTCTGGTTGGAATGGCAGAGTGGCTGCGACAGATCTCAGGGCCCCCGGTTTTTCGAGCGCATCTGTCCCAAGCGTACGGGGGTTTTCAAGCCACGCGTTACCGGCATGTCGCAACACGCTGAACGCGTGGGTCGTGGGCCCGCCTACAGGGTCAAGGTCGAGCGAGGACGGTCGGCGCAGGTGGCGGCGATTGACAGAGAGGGGCGTGGGGGCTAAGATCGGCGGCCTATGGCTTTCGAGAAGAATCACATTACGGTTCTCGGGATTGAGACGAGCTGCGACGAGACGGCGGCGGCGGTCGTTGCCGACGGGCGCGACGTTCGCTCGTCGGTGGTCGCTTCGCAGACCCAACTGCACCAGAAGTACGGGGGCGTGGTGCCGGAGATCGCTTCGCGGGCGCATATCGAGAACATCCTGCCGGTGATTCGCGAGGCAATGAGCGAGGCGGGGGTGGGCCAGGAGGAGATCGATGCGATTGCGATCGCCAATCAGCCGGGGTTGACCATTGCGCTGGTGGTGGGCGTTACCGCGGCCAAGACGCTGAGCTTCATGTGGGACAAGCCCCTGGTGGCGATCAATCACTTGCACGCCCACTTGCAGTCGGCGATGCTGGAGACCGACGAGATCGAACTGCCGGCGGTCGCGCTGGTCGTTTCGGGCGGGCATACCTCGCTCTACGACTGCGATTCGCCTCTGGAACTGCGGCTGCTGGGTTCGACGATCGACGATGCGGCGGGCGAGGCCTTCGACAAGGTCGCGACCATCCTCGGGCTGCCCTATCCGGGCGGGCCCAGCATCGAGAAGGCGGCGCGAAACGGCGACCCCAAGGCGGTGCGGTTCCCGCGTTCGATGCTCGGTCGGGATTCGCTGGATTTCTCGTTCAGCGGGATCAAGACGGCGGTGCTGTACCACTGCCGAGGGCAGGATATGAAGGGCGCCGACCGGGTGGGCGAGATGAGCGGGCAGGAGATTGCGGATGTCGCGGCGTCGTTCCAGGCGGCGGTGATCGACGTGCTGGTCAAGAAGACCAAACGGGCGGCGGATCGCATCGGCGCCAAGACCGTTCTGCTCGGCGGCGGCGTGGCAGCCAACCGCGCGCTGCGTGAGGCGCTGGAGAAGATGTGCGAGAGGCACAAACCGGCGTTGCGATTGCTGGTGGCGCCGAAAAAATATTGTACGGACAATGCGGTGATGGTTGCATCGCTGGCGTATCACAAGATCCAAGCGGGGCTGCTGGCCGATCTGACGCTGGAACCGAGTTCGAGCGGCTGATCGCAGATGCGATCGGCGTTGCGGCCAGGCCTATCGAACCCGATCATCAGGAGGTGTCCCATACAGGCTGAACATCTTCGAGCATTGCTGGAGCAGGTCAAAACGGGCGGTCTCGGCGTCGACGAGGCGATGGAGAAGCTGCGGCACCTGCCGTTCGAGGACCTGGGTTTCGCGCGGGTGGATCACCATCGGCAGATCCGACGGGGGTTTCCGGAGGTAATTTTCTGTCCGGGCAAGACAACCGAGCAGATCATCGCAATCTTCGAATCGCTGGCGGCGCGGGGCAACAACG
>CAZTGH010000205.1:0-9254 GCA_964612985.1 uncultured Pirellulales bacterium | reverse complement strand
CCATATCCATCAGGATCGGCTCGAACGAATCGAGCGAGGGCAACGGAGTTGTCGTGATCATCACGGAGCCATCGGGCGCCACGACGGGATGATATCCCCGAAAGCTCACACCGGGCAATTTCTCACTTCGCCAGCGTCTTGTCCCTTCCGCCAGATCGACGGCGTAGACGTGCATGTCCTCGCTGCCGACGTAGACGCGATTTCGCTCGGCATCCACCGCGGGGCTCGACAGGAGCGGTCCGCCCGTTGCGGCTTTCCACCGCACGTGGCCCGAGCGAATGTCGATGGCGTAGAGATAACCGTCACGGCTTCCAACGAGGACGGTGTTGTCATGGATCAGCGGCGCGTTCCAGATCGCGGCATCGGTCTGGACCGACCAAACAAGCGACCCATCATCGGCACCGAGAGCGTAGATCTTGCCGTCGGCACCACCAAGGACCACGACGCGATGACTTGCCGCGCACGCGTGCAGGATGGCACCCGGCACGGTGTACGTCCACAAATCCCGACCGGTCTCGGCGTCCATCGCATGCAGGATGCCCTTCATCGTCCCGACGAACACCTTGCCGTCCGCAACGATCGGCTGCACCCCCGACATGAGACCTTCGTCGGGAAAGAGACGGTACCATTTGCGCGCGAACGGCGGCCGGATCTCCGTGGCCGTGGTACCTGAACGCCCCGCATCGTGTGCCAGCATGGGCCAATCCCCAGCCGCAGGTGCCCCTGTCGCCAGCAGCAGAACGAGACAGCAAACGGGGGTCCATCGTCGAGTGAAAATCGGCACGGCGTCCACCTCAGAAAGCAAGCACAGCGGCTCGGGTCGCGTTACCGGATCAAGTACGGCTGCTCGGGCAACTCACGGACCCAGATGTTGCGGAAGCTGATCGGATCGCCATGGTCCTGAAGGCCGATCGGACCATCCCCGTGCGGTCTGTACCGGGCCTTGACCTTGTGCGATGTGGTCCCCTCGATCTCCAGGTTATTGTGAACGCAGACGCCGTTGTGGAAAACGGTGATCCGGGCCTTGCGCACCACGTTGCCATCGTCGTCGAAGACCGGCTTGAGGAAGGCAATGTCGTAGCTCTGCCATTGCCCCGCCTCGCGGCAGGCATTGACCATCGGCGGGTGCGAGCCATAGATCGCGGCCGCCTGACCGTCGGCGTAGGTCGAGTTCGTCTGATAATCGTCGTCGGTGTAGGAATCGAGCACCTGCACCTCGTACCGCCCCATGAAGAAGATGCCGCTGTTGCTGCGGCTCTGTCCCTTGACCTTCTCCGGAATGCCCTCGGGAATCCTCCATTCCACGTGCAACTGGCAGTTCCCGAAGGACTTCTTCGTCTGTATGCTGCCCGCCTTCCTGGAGACCGTCATCGCACCGTCGGCAACCTCCCACGTCGCCGGGCTGCCGTCGCCCTTCTGCCACTGCGACAGATCGGTGCCGTCAAACAGCACGATCGCATCGGAGGGGGGCTGCCCGATCTTCTCGGCCGGTGTCACCACCGGGGGCTTGGGCCGGCTCATGTCGTGGACGCCGTACTTGACGACCTCGGACGCCGCGTACGCCCCGGCTGCGATCGCCAACATCGCCGCCAGCAGACCCCCAATGCACTTCGTCGTGCGGGATGCGCTCTTCATGCTGTTCTCCTCTGTTTCTGATGGGATGTTCCCGGTGACTGCCCACGTCGGCCTCAGCGCCAACCGCCCCATAATACGGGCGGCCGCGCGTCAAATCCAGCCCTTTCCCTCGCCTTGCTCCCGTCAGTCGGCAGCACCCGGCGCGCACACGACCTGCTCGATCGCCATGGCCACGATGTAGTCGGGCAGCTTCTGAAGGGTGGGCTGGGCGGTGTAGCCGGCGATGATGCTCTGGTCGGGAAAGGCCCCCGCCTCGGAGATGAGTCGGTCGGCAAGCTCATACAAAACCTGATCCGGCATCTCGATGCCGGTCCCCGGGACCAGCCGGCGGGCGGCCGCGACAAGGGACTCGAACTCCGCCCGGCTGTCGTACCAGTTGAGTTGGAATTCCAGGTCGGTCGCGAGACGATTCGTCGGGCGATTGAAGGTGTACTGGACGCCGATCGGGTTGTACATCTCCAGACGCTCATCGACAAAGGCCAGGCACGCCTCGCGATAGGCCTGCACCTTGTCCGGTTCCATCGGACCGAATCCCTGCCGTTCGATCTCCGCCGACAACAGCGCGTCGATCTGCGCGCGAAGACGATTCGGCTCGGCCCCCATCCGCTCGTAAAGCCGCTCGTAGTAGACCTTTAGTAGAAGCCGCACCGGATGCATCTCTCTTGCCTCGTTTTCACGGCGCTTGGCTACGTAGCCTGTGGCTCCGTCGCGTCCGGCGGGTTCTTCGGCAACGTGAAGACGAACGTGCTTCCACCCTGCGGGTTGTTCCGCACCCAGATGCGACCGCCGTGCTGCTCGACCACCTGCTTCGCAAACGCCAGCCCCAGACCCGTCCCGTCGCGTTCGGTCGCCCGCGCATTCTCGGCGCGGTAAAATTCCTCAAAGATATGCGACAGCGCCGCCTCCGGAACTCCGATCCCCGTGTCTGTGATCGTCACCTGGATCATCCGGTCCTGGTCCTGGATCTCCATCGAGATCCGCCCCCCGGGCCGGGTGTACTTGACGGCGTTGAACAATACGTTCGTAAAAGTCTCTTCGATCAGAACCGCTTCGCCCCACAGTTCATCCAAAGACGGATCGATCGAGCTGGTGACCGCGATCTCCTTGCTCTTCGCCCGGTTCTGGACCGCTGCCAGCGCGTTGTAGGCGCAGTTCTTCAGGGAAAACCGCTCCACCTCCATTCGCCCGCTCAGCTTCATCCGCGTCAGCTTCAGCAACGCCGTGATGAAATTCATGCACTGGGTGGTCCGCCGGTGGGCGCGTTCCACCAAGTCCTGCTGCTTGTCGTTGAGCGTCCCGACCATACCATGGATGACGATGTCCAGACAACTCTGCACGGCCGCCAGGTGTCCTTTGATATCGTGGGTCAGGCGAAGCACGTATTCGTTCTTAAGCTGGTCCTTCTGTTCGAGCTGCGCGTTGGCCCGCGCGTAGCCATCCTGCTGCTGCCGCAGCTGCTCGCTGATCGAGGTTGTCATGTAGACCACCAGGTACAGGGTGACCGAGAACACGAACAGGAAGCCAAACACGAATGTCGGGTTGCTGTACAGCCCGTGCCCGGCGAACCCGGTCAGAGGATAGTGTCGCAGCGTCCCGATCGCCTCCAGGACGATCACCCCGCCGAACAGCAGCACCGCCAGCGTCGCCTGAATGTAGCTCTGCCACTTCGACCGCAGGATGCTCGCCAGGATCATATGGAAGACGAAGAAGAACGAGAACGGGTTCTCGATGCCCCCGGAAAAGTGCAGGATGGTGGTCAATATCAGCAGGTCGGCACTGATTTGAAAGGTCAGGATCCGTCCGATTCGTCTCTCCGAAGGCTCCTTGCCCTGCCACGTCCAATACCGCAGAAGGTCGTACAGGATGAAGTTGTATACCAGCAAGAGCCCCGCGATCGTGTAGAGCAAAGAAGCAGGAAGGACCACCGACATGAACCTGCCGGCCACAAAGGTGGCGATGCCCATCGACGCGATCGCCACCCACCGCAACCGCACAAGCCAGAACGCTCTCTCGACCAGGCTGGTGCTCTTGAGGATGCTTTCCATACCGCTCTAGGACTTCTGAAGCAGGCTTTGGACCTTCTCCAGAAGCACGTCCGGCTTCACCGGTTTGTCCAGAAACTCCTCGACCGGCAGCCAGGCCTTGTCGCCCGCCTCCGCCTTGAAGTCCAGCCCGGTCTTGTCCTTCACCGCGGTCAGCATCACGATCGGGATGTCCTTGTACTCGGGGTTGCCTTTGAGTTCCCGCGAGAGTTCGAACCCCTCCTGACGGGTCCGCATCATCACGTCGAGGATGATCAGGTCCGGCCGGCTTTCTTTCACCCGGTCCATGCCTTCGCTGCCGTCGGCGGCGCTGCGAACCTCGTAGCCCTTGTTCTCCAGCACCACGGTCATCGCCTCGGTGATATCAGGATCGTCGTCGATAATCAGAATCCTGCCTTCTGCCATCTTGTCTCCTTCGTCCATTCAAACGCTTCGCTGCGATTGTGCCAGGTCACTCCACCTAGTTATACCCGGGATGCATCCCGCAATCAAGCCGACGCCGGGACAAACTCTGCCCCTTCGGCGGGCCTGGCGCCGTATGGTTCAGTCCTCCAGTTCGGATCGAATCGCATCGAGATAGTGGTCGATCCGATCCCGCAGAGCATTGCTCAGACCCTGCCGTACCTCGATCGTCTCCGGCTGGATGCCGAAGAACACCACCTGCTCGGGCAACTGGCCCAGCCGCTCGGCCAACGCGAGAACCTGTAGAAGGTCCGCCTCATGGAGCGATTGATGGGCAAGAACCTTCGTGCTGCGGACGTCGTCCGGGCTGAAGCGCCGGATCGTCCCCGGTGCTTCGCTCATATACGCACAATCGAGGAGGACCGCCTTGCGGCGTCCCTCGATCACGTGCAGCACCGTCATGCCGCCTGTCCCGGCATCGAGAAAATCGACCTCCGGATAGCGGGCGGCTTCCTGCGACAGCCGCGACACCAGATCGACCCCGATCCCCTCATCCGCCATCAGCGGATTGCCAAGACCGAGCACCACGATCGGCTTCTTCATGGCCGCGATGTCACCTGACGAACTGAACGTTCAGCATGTGCGTCGAGCACGAGATACACGGATCGTACGAACGCACCAGCATCTCCAGCTTCAGACGGACCGCGTCTTCGCCTTCGTCCAGAATCTCAGGTACGAGCTTCTCGAAGTCCGCCTGAATCGCGGCGTGGTTCTGGTTCGTCGGAATGCAGATATCGGCGCCGACGCAGTTGCCCTTGCGATCGAACTCGTACTGATGGAACAGAATGCCGCGCGGGGCTTCCACGCATCCGCTGGCCTTGCCCGCCTTGGGCGAGACCGTCACCGTCTCGGGCTTGATCCCCGCCGTCAACAGCTCATCGATCAGCCCGATGCTGGTCTCGACGACGTGCACGCACTCCACAATCTGGGCGACGTTGTTCATGTATGGATTGCAACATCCCTGGGTCAGCCCGAACATCTTGGCGACGTCCTTGGCCAGGGGCGAGAGCAGCTCAGCGTTGTTGTTGAACCGCGCCAGGGCGCCGACCGTGTACGAATCGCGGTGCCACTTGGTCCACTTGGCCGTCGACTGGTCGTTGACGTACTCGTTGGCCACGCCCTGCCAGTCGTGAATCGAAACGGCGCCGTCATAGTCGGTGCTCGTGATGTCGCCGTGATAGAACGTGTACGTGGGCGGATCGTCCTGCTTGAGAGAGACGTACTCGGTTTCCCGCGTAAAATCGGGAATGGCGCTCGCCGCGGAGAGCACCGCCTGGGCCACGGCCTTGAGATCGGGCACACAATTCTTGAGCCGCTCCTGCAAATCGCGCAGTTCCTTCTCCGTCGGGAACTTCGTCAGGCCGCCCGGTTTGAGCGTCACCGGGTGCGTCGTGCGCCCGGCGATCAGGTCCGACCACTCGTTCGCCAGTCGGTGCAGGCGAATCACCGCCATCACCGCATCCGGCGCCTTGGCGGCCAGCGGCACGACCGAGGGCAACCCGAACAGATCGGGCGCCACCAGATAGCCGACGTGCAGCACGTGGCTCTGCAACTGCTCGGAGTAGTGCATCAGGATGCGGACCTTGTCGGCCTGCTCGGAAACCCGGATGCCCATCGCGTTCTCGACGGCCTTCGTCGAGGCCAGCGAGTGCGTGATCGAGCAGATCCCGCAGATGCGGCTGACGATCGTCTGGATGTCGTCATAGCTGCGGCCCCGCACCATCGCCTCGAAGAAACGCGGCGCTTCGGGAACCTGCCACTCGACCTTCTCGACCTTGCCGTCGGTCGCATTGACAACGATATTGCCGTGCCCTTCGACACGGGTCACATGATGGACGTTTACGTTTACGCTATTAGCCATGGATCGTCGGCTCCTGTCTGCTTCCAAAGAGAACCATCTTGGTCTTGAGATCGTCCACGGTCAGGCCGAATCGTTCGATCACGTCCTTGGCCGCGTCCACGTTCGGGTTGCTGGTGTAGCCTCGGCAGCCGAAGCATCGGAACCCGTTCGAGGGGCACCGGGCGCCGCAGCCGGCCCGAATGATCGGCCCCAGGCAGACCTGCCCATACTGCCACAGACACGGGTTGCCGTTGGCCTTGCACTCGACACAGACCGGGTAATCCGGAATCTCGGGGGTCTTGCCCAGCAACAGACTCCGCACGATGTAGGTGAACTCCTTGCGGTCCATCGGACAGCCATGGACGTAATAGTCCACATCCACGACCTCGTCGACCTGCTTGGTCGCCTGCGTCGCCAGGTGCGGCCTCTTCGCGTCCTTGCCATAGACGCATTTCTTCACCTCATCGAGGTCGTCGAAGTTGTTCTTCAGCTTGTTGACCCCGCCGATCGTGGCACAGGCCCCCAAGGCGATCAGGACCTTGGCCCGGCTGCGGATCAGCTTCAGACGTTCCTCGTCTTCCAGTCGCGTGATCGACCCTTCGATGATCGCGATGTCGTATTCATCGCTCTTCTCGCTCATCGCCTCGCGCCATTCCACCACGTCGGCGCCGCCGAGCAGCTCGAGCAGCTCCTCCTCGAGGTTGACGATCTGGAGCTGACAGCCCTCGCAGCAGGCGAAATCGAATATCGCAATTTTCGGTTTACTCATAATTAGATCGCCTCCGGCAACGTTGCCAAATCAGAATATCGGAACACCGGCCCGTCCATGCAGCAGTAGACGTCGTTGATCTGGCAGTGCCCGCACTTGCCCACGCCGCATTTCATCTTGCGCTCGAGATTCAGAAAGATGTTGTCGTGCGGCACCTCATGCTCTTCCAGCGCCATCAGGACGAACTTGTACATAATGGGCGGGCCGCAAACCAGAACGACGGCCGACTTGAGATCGCTCTGAATCTTCGGGATCAGCTTCGTGACGACCCCGACGTTGCCCTTCCAGCAGTCGTCGGGTTCGTCGATGGTCTCCAGCATGTCCACATCGTCGCGCTGCTCCCATTCCGCGATCTCCGAAGCGAACAGCCGCTGGTCGTAACACTTGGTCCCCTGGAGAATCGTGACCTCGCCGTAATCGGCGCGGTGGTCGAGCACGTAGTTGATGAAGGCCCGCTGCGGGACCAGGCCGATGCCGCCGCAGATGAAGACCAGGTTCCTGCCCTTGGCCTCTTCGACCGGATACATCCCGTCGCCCAGCGGTCCGCGAATCCCGATCTTGTCCCCCTCGGTCAGATTGTGCACCGCGTTGGTCACGTTGCCGATCTTGCGGATGACCAGTTCGAATCCGCCCTTCTGCGTCGGCGACGACGTGATCGTAATCGGCGCCTCACCGATGCCGGCGACGGAGACCTCGACAAACTGCCCGGGGACATAGTCAAACTGTCCGTCATCCATCGAAAGCCGCAGGTACTTCTCGGTCACGTTCATGGCTTCCGCCTTCACGACCGTCGCCAACTGCGGCAGATAGATATCTTTCTGTTCCGTACAACACTGACACATTCGTCAAGCCCCTTCAAGTGATGATTGATTACGGATGACTCGATGATCCCCAATCAACAATGCATCATCAATTCTCAGCCAATTCCCAGGTCGTCGATCAGACGATTGTACACGCTGACCGGGTTGGCGATATCCGGCAGTCATGCCGCCACGCATCGGCCGCAGCCGACACAGGCGATCTCGCCGCCGATCTTGGCCGGAACGTACTTGGCCTTGCGATACAGACGGTGCCGGAATCGATCCGCGCGCCGGTTGCGGAACTCGTGCTCACCGGCGACCTTGGTGAAGCCGTCCAGCAGACACCCGTCCCAGGCCCGCTCCCGCTGGCCCGTCTTCAAGTCCCAGTTCACATCGTCCTGCACGTTGAAGCAGTAGCAGGTCGGGCAGACCTGGTTGCATGAACCGCAGGCAAAGCACGTCTTGGCGCGTTCTTCCCAGACGGGATGATCGTAGGCCTTGCTAAGCAGCTTGGGCAGGTAGGCCGGATCGCACTTGAGCTCGTGACGATTGAGCCCCTTCTTGTTCTTCGTCCAGACCGCGTCCCGGCTCTTCAGGGCCGCCTCGTCCGCCGTCGCGCCGTTCATCTCGGCCAGCAGCTTCTCGCCCTTGGGCGTCGCCGACTCGGCCACATAGGCGTCGCCGATGTCCGTCAGCAGAACATCGTATCCCTCCTTCACCACCGCCGTCTCCATCGACGAGGCGAACACGTTCTCCGACGGCTGAACCACGTCACAGGCCACGATCGTCGCATTGGTGCGCCGCTTCATGTAGTGTGTATCGTAATTGTCCTGCCGGAAAAGCTCGTCCATCTGGTTGATCGCCACCATATCGTACGGGTGAACGCCCAACAGAACGAATGGCTCGTCTTCGTATTGTGATTGGTAGGCCCCGCCCATCTCGAAGGTCATCAGCACCTCCTTCGGAGGCAGGAAGTACTTCTTTGGCGGTTGCAGGGTCACATCGTAGTCCAGCCGAAGATCCTTGGCAGACTCCAGGGGCCCGAAATCAAAACGGTCGCCCTTGGCCTGGACTCCGATCACGCGGGTCTTTCCGATCAGCCCATCCACAAATACAGCGAAATCATCCTTTGCAATCTTCTTCACACTCATCGCACAATCCCGGCTCCATGAGCCTCAAAAAAACGGTTCTCAACGAGGTTCGACACAACGCCGTCTTTCTTCCGGCACGCTCTCTGTTCTCGGCGCCCCTTCAACCCGCTGGCATGTAATAGGGCAGCCGGGCCAGTTCCATCGCGATATCCAGCGTAATCACTTTCACTCGTCTGGGCGTCTGGACCTTGCACGGGGCAAAATTCAGGACGCCCCGGATGCCGGCGGCCACCAGACGGTCCACCATCGCCTGGGCCGCCTCCCGGGGAACGGCCACGATCGCCAGGAAGATGCCTCGCGTCTTCAGCGAGTCGATCCCCGAGACCTCTTCAATCTTGATCCCGTTGACCCGGCGGCCAATCTTCTTCGGGTCGGTATCGAAAGCCGCGACAATGTCCAATCCGTAGGTTCCGAATCCAGGATACGCCAGCAGTGCCGAGCCCAGGTCCCCAACGCCGATCAACGCCGCCTTCTTGATCACGTCCAGGCGCAGGATCTTCTGGATCTCTCTGGCGAGCTTGCCGATGTTGTACCCCACGCCCGGCGTACCGAAAT
>CAZTGH010000204.1:0-9319 GCA_964612985.1 uncultured Pirellulales bacterium | reverse complement strand
TCGGTGAAGATGTCCGCCACGTCATGCGCCGACAACGTCAGCCTCCTCTGCCATGCAGCCTTTCATTCGACTCCGTTCGCCCGGTCCGCGTCGCACGCAGCCACGTACGGAATGCTTCGAGAGTCAGCGAAAATCCCAACGCCATACGCCACAATACCCGAATTCGAGAAAACAGCCCAGCCCCCCCATGAACGAGCCCGGCCCCGGCGGCATGTGGCACCCAAAACGAGGTTTCGACTCTAGCGGGCTCGGCGCGCCTTGTCAAAGAAAAACCGAGCGCACCCGAGACGGCCGAGGCGGCAAAATGGCGCCCGCGTTCGCGGCCTCATGCGGCGAATTCCCCGCGGGGGACTTGCATTTTCCTCCGAGGACGGTAGTATCGGCACGAAAACTACCCAGACTTACGTACGACTAGGATGAACTTATGGGCATATTCTCCAAGACCGCCGATTATGTGAAGGAGCGACTGGGCAAGACCCGGACCAAGATCTCCAGTTCGCTGTCGTCCGTGCTGAGCTTCGGACGCAAGATCGACGACGAGCTGCTCGACGAATTGGAGGAGACGCTCATTCGCGACGATATCGGCGTCGAGACCAGCGACAAGCTCATTAGCGAGCTGCGCGAGGCCTATCGCGCCCGCAAGATCACCACCAGCGAGGAGGTCATTCCCTTCCTCAAGGAGCACATCAAGAATTACTGGCCCGACCACGACCGGCAGTTGCGGACGGCACCGAGCGGGCCGACGGTGATTCTGGTGGCGGGCGTCAACGGCACCGGCAAGACCACGAGCATCGCCAAGCTGGCGTATATCCTGCACAACAACGGCAAGAAGGTGATCGTGGCGGCCTGTGACACGTTCCGCGCCGCAGCGGTCGAGCAGTTGAGCATCTGGGCCGAGCGGATCGGGGTGCAGATCGTCAAGCACCAGTCGGGCAGCGACCCGGCAGCGGTCGCCTTCGACGCCTGCGAGGCGGCGCTGGCGCGGGGTGCCGATATCCTGATCCTGGACACCGCCGGTCGGCTGCACACCAAGAAGGACCTCATGGTGCAGTTGACGAAGATCCGCGACGTGGTGCGGCGGAAGATCCCGGACGGGCCACATGAGGTGCTGCTCGTGCTCGACGGGACCACCGGACAGAACGCGATCTCGCAGGCGCAACTGTTCACCGAGGCGATCGACGTCACCGGCATCTTCCTGGCCAAGCTCGACGGCACCGCCCGCGGCGGCATCGTCATCGCGATCAAGGACCAGCTCGATATCCCCGTCAAGTTCGTCGGCCTGGGCGAGAAGCCCACCGACATCGCCGAGTTCGATCCCCAGACCTTTGTCGAAGCGCTGTTCACCTGAGGGAGGGCCCGGCCAGGATGGCTTTGCGGCGACTTCGGGAGAGAGTATAATAGGGGCAGTGCAGGATCAGTGGGTACGAGTCGGCGACAAATGAAAGGCGCTGGATATGGCGACTCCCAAACGGCAGTTCATCGTTGACGATAACGGTGAGAAGAAGGCTGTGATCCTGGACATCGCTGAGTACCGCCACCTCATCGAGGAGGCGGAAGAGCTAGAAGCGATCCGTGCCTACGACGCCGCCAAAGGGGCAGGCGACGAGGCCATTCCATTCGAGCAGGCCGTCAGTGAGATCGAACGGGACCGATCGTGATGTACGGAATCACGATCCTGCGGCGTGCGCAGAAGGAACTGGCCGGTCTGCCGTCGGAGCCATATGTCCGGGTGCGAGACGCCATCCGAGCGCTCGCCGAAGAACCACGACCGCAAGGATCGCGAAAGCTGACCGGTCGCTCGGGTTGGCGGATCCGGGTCGGTTCCTATCGCGTGGTCTACGAAATCGATGATCCTAATCGACAGCTCACGGTGATGCATATTGGTCATCGACGCGACGTCTACCGGTAGGTTCGGTCCCGTCCGTTTCTTCTTCCGGCAAGCGAAACAAGCGGCGTGGGTATGGACAGGGAAGGAGTCGAGATCATGCATTCTCTTCGGATACGATGCTTTCTAAGACAATTGCTTCTCTGTGCGATGGTGCTCGCGGCATCGACCCAGGTCACACAAGCGGCGAAGGTAGAAGGCACGCACTTCGAGCCGTTTGTGTGGGCGTCGGAGGCGCCGGCGGGGTGCCCGTTCGAAGCGTCGAAGGATATCGTCGGGGTCGCGTTTCTGGGCGTGCACAGCGACTATCATGTGGCGGATACGTGGTACCCGAGTTGGGCGTCGGACGGGAATCTCTATTCGCCCTGGACGGACGGGTCGGTTCCGCGTCTCGATGGTTCGCGGGAAAGCTCGAACAGCGGACACGGCGGGCGCCCGGCCAGCATGACGACGACGGGGCAGGCGGTGATGGAGGGCGACGACCCGCTGAAGCTGAAGATCTACAGCCTGGGCTTGTGTACCGCCACCGCTGCTCCCTATCAGGGTCGCTATCCATGCGGGAGTCTCGTCTACGATGGCGTCTGGTACTATGGCACGTACTGCCTCGCGCCCGACGGGCTCGTGCGGTATGGGGACCAGGCGTTCAACTGGCCCTGGCTGGGACCGTTCGTGGGCTTTCGGATCTCGACGGATTTGGGGCGGACCTGGACCGATACGGTGCACACACCTGCCAAGCCACTCTTTGGCGAGACGGGCATGTGGGGATATCCCGTCAAGATCGGCGCGCCGCATTTCGTCGATTTCGGGAAGAACATGGAGCACTCGCCCGACGGCAAGGCCTATCTCGTCGCGCACGGGGCGCCCGAGCCCGATCCCCAGCCTCGCTTCGGCAATCTGAGCTGGATCAGTGGCGACCAGATCTATCTGCTCCGCGTGGTGCCCAGCATCGAGAATATGAACGATGCTTCGAAGTACGAGTTCTTCGCGGGGCACGATGCGGATGGCCAGGCGATCTGGACGCGCGACTTCGAGAAGATCGAGCCTTTGATCGACTGGAACAACAACTGCGGCTGCGTCACGGTGACCTACAACGCCCCGCTGAGGAAGTACCTGATGTGCGTCACCGACGGCTGGCCCACCTGCGCCAGGATGAATTCGTATATCCTGGAGGCGGACGCAATCACCGGCCCCTGGCGGCTCGTTACGTACATGAAGGAGTTTGGCGAGCAGGGCTACTTCCTGAACATCCCGACGAAATTCATCAGCGCCGACGGGCGGACGGCGTGGCTGTGCTACTCGGGCAATTTCGCCCGAGATTGGCGCGGGGAGGTCATGCAGGAAATTCCGCCGGGCAGCCACTACGGCCTCGTCCTCCAGAAGATCCGGCTCCTCGATCGGGCCACCGGCCGCCAATACACCAACTGACCACAGCCCGGATCATGCCCCCCCGGCGGGAAACACGATGGCTGCCTCGAGCGGTTGCTCTCGGATTCTGCCTGTGGTAGAATATGCCGACAGGTGATTCACGGAACATCTGTCCTTGATCGCCCCATGATACGGTCAAAGGTAAAAGACGATGGAAACGCAAGCCATTACCATTCGTGTCAGCCCGGAAGCAGCTCGCGTCTACAACACCGCGACGGCAGAGCAACAGAGGAAACTCGAGCTCCTGCTGAGCCTGAAACTCACGGAAGCAGGTCGCACCCCGCGTGCATTGGAGGATGTCATGGATGAGGTCAGCCGCAAGGCCCAAGCTTGCGGCCTCACGCCGGACATCCTGGAATCGCTGCTGAATGAGTGAGAGCCCGCGTTACGTCTTCGATACGAACACCCTGATCAGTGCCCTGTTGTTTGCGCGATCAAAACCTGGGCAAGCTTTTCGTCACGCCTTGAAACACGGTTATATCCTGTCGTCATCGGCTACTGTTGAGGAATTGGCGGAGGTGCTCCAGCGCCCGAAGTTCAAGCGATACGTGAAGGCTGCGGCGCGAGAGGCGTTTCTGGCGGCATTCGTTGAACGAGCGATGCTGGTCGAACCGTCCGAAGTGGTTCGTGCGTGCCGCGACAGCAAGGACGACAAGTTTCTGGAACTGGCTGTCGTTGGAGGCGCCTCGTGCATAATTACCGGCGACGATGACCTTCTTGTGTTGCGCCCTTCCGCGACATCGCGATTGTGACACCGGCAGAATTCTTGCAGAGCATCGAGGGCGAGAACGCCAAAGGAAAAGGCTGAGGCCCAGACCTCGCAATGACTTCCGACGACCGAGCAAACGGAGATTCTTCTCCACAATCCGCCTGAACTGATCCCGGTGCAGGAACAGCGAAGCCTCGTCCTCCAGAAGATCCGCCTGCTCGACCCGTCTTCCCGTCGCGCATATCCGCCACGGAGGGACTGACGCCATGTCGCTTGCGCTACACGTTCGGGACGGGAGCCTTGTCTCGGTACCATCGTTTCCAGAACAGCGAGGCCAGAAGAGCTCCGACCGCATAGAATAGAATATCCACGTGGTCGGAGAACGCCAAGTTCCTGAACGGGGCGAACCTGGGCAGCCACAATTCAAAGACAGCCGACCAGACCACGAGAGGGATCAGGATCTCGCATCCTCGGGGAGGTACATCGTCTCGTCGCAGGCCCAGCTTGCGCATCACAAACAGCATGATCGGGACCCAGAACGCAATACAGATCAAGTCGTTGAGGTAGTTTTGACTAAAGCGGTTGGGAAGCAGCGGTTTGAGCACCCACCGGTTCGTGAAATACAGCACGAAACAGAAGAGGAACAGCGGATCGCGAAGATATCGAAAGGTCATGGATCAGTGGTGGTTTGGGATATGTAGAGCTGTTATGAACGCGGCCGCGATCACCGCGCCGAGAATCGTCACGACCACCTTCAGTAAGACGGCCACAATCCCCGCTTTGCTTTGCATCGCGGAAGGGGCAATGGAAACCATGCCTACGAAAAAGACCACGATGCCGCAGACCACGCAGGTGGCAACCACGCCCCGCGCGGGCTCGTGGAGGACGAATTGATGAAACGGGATCATAAACTCCTCGGGGTCTGCGTCAGGGCGCACAAGATCGGCGTCGAGGCCGACTCCTCCGGGTTTACCGTCGCGACCGAACGACGAGAGCGTGAACTGGCCCCCCTCGACGGAATACAGGATGGGTCGCCCCCACGCGTCGAGCGGATGGGAGTCCTGATCCCAGTGGAGTTCATCGTATGTCGGGGCGATACGACGGAGTTCTGCGAGCGATCGCGGCAGTGCATTCATGCCCTGCTGGTGCTGCATCAACATCGACTCAATGGCTGAGAAGGTGTGCAGCGTTGACTGTACCTTGGGACCGAAGCTCGGCATCCAACGCATGGGCAGCCATGCTACGAGACAGGCAATCACCGCGACAAGGCATCCGGCGGCGAGAGAGATCAGGATACGTACAGCGAATAGACTCAGGTTCTTCATTTCGTTGTGCCTCCGATCCCTGCAGCGTCTCACTTTCGCGTGGCAGACCGGCATCCATTCCCATCTCCGTCAAGATGAGCCGCACCGCCTGCTTCTGACACAGTCTACCAGGAATCAAGCCGTTTGCCAACTCGGAGGCAATCCTGTAGAGTGATTCTGCGGCTCTCGCAATGACCAAAGCCAAATAGAGGCACCCTGAGAGGTGAGCGGTGGAAGGCATGGGAGCATTGCTGTTTGAAGGGCGAATGATACAATGGCGATGGGTGAGGCGGATGGGCTCGCCTGTCTTGCTGGTTTTGTAATGAGGGCGTCATGAGCATCGTTGACGAGAAGGGCGAACAGATACGTGGCCTCTGCCACAAGCACGGTGTCAAGGAGTTGTATGTCTTCGGCTCGGCGCTGCGTGAGGATTTCGGGCCGGACAGCGACGTCGATTTGGGTGTGGTCTTTTCACGAAACGGCATCGCAGGCAGCTTCGACCAATACTTCGACTTCAAAGCCGAATTGGAGCAATTGCTGGCACGACCGGTCGATCTGGTTTGTCTTGCAAGCGTCCGCAACAGCGTGTTCCGCCAGGAACTCGACGAGACCAAGAGGCTCATCTATGCGGCATGATCCCGTCAAGCTACGCGAAGACATCCTGCGCGTGGTCGAAGAGATCGAGACCTTCTGCCAGGGGAAGACCTTCAATGACTTCCGCGAAGATCGCGGCCTGCAACTCATCGTCGAACGGGAGCTTGAGATCGTTGGCGAGGCGTTGAGTCGCCTGCGAAGAGACCATCCGGACCTTGTTGATCAGATTCCAGACACTCACAAGATCGTCGGCCTGCGGAACGTCCTGGCTCACGGCTACGATATCCTTGAACATGAGATACTGTGGGATATCGTCGTGAACAAGATACCTGCTCTCAAACGAGACATTCACAGTTTAAACTGACGCCTGGATAGCCCGCGACCGGCTCTGGCAGGGTGGAACCAGAGTGGACGATGAGACGAGAGAAAGGAGATGAAACGAGTATGGACTCGTTGATCAAGAACGCTGTCATGATAGGACTGTACCTCGGTGCGATCACCGCCGTGACAGTGGCGCAGGAGGTTCCGGAGGTGAAGGGGGTGGCTCGGTTGCAGGTGGTGCCTTTGCCTTATGGGCAGGCATCATTTCAGCGGGAGGGGGTGGAGGTGGCGCGGTATCATTTTGGGGCGGGGCTGAAGCGGCCGTTTTTGTATCCGATCGTCGGGCCTGCGGGGCGGAGTTTGACACGGATGGGGCATCCGCACGATCCGGAATCGCACAGCCATCACAACTCCGTGTGGATCTCGCACTTCGACGTCAATGGGGTCGACTTCTGGGGCGATCGCAGCGGGGCAACCATCCGGCACAAGCGGATCGTCGAGTACATTGACGAAGGCGAGAGATCGACGATCGTCGCGGAGGACGAATGGGTCGCGCCCGACGGCAGGGTGTTGCTGGATGAGACGCGGCGGACATCGGTGACGCTGCTGGAAGGCAAGGAGTGGCTGCTGACGATCGATTTGACGCTCAGCGCCAAAGAGAAGTCCGTGACGCTGGGCAAGACGCCGTTCGGGGTGATCGGTGTGCGCATGGCCAAGACGATCGGCGTGCACGATGGAGGCGGGCGCATCCGCAATTCCGAGGGGGGCGTCAACGAGAAGGAGGTGCTCTGGAAGCGGGCTCGCTGGGTGGATTATTCGGGGGCGATCGCCGACGGCGCGCTCGAAGGCATCACCCTGTTCGACCATCCGGAGAATCCGAACCACCCCTCCTATTTCCACGTTCGCAACGACGGGTGGATGGGCGCGTCGCTGACCTTCGACGGCCCGCGCGAGATCGCGCCGGGCGCCCCGCTGCACCTTCGTTACGGCCTATACATACACGCCGACAGAAAGCCCCCCGCCACCATCGAAGCCCAATGGAAACGCTTTGCTGAGGCACAGTAGACCGGCGGCAAATCGAGAAGAAGGAGTCTGCCATGCGATCCTGCCTGTTGTTCGTTCTCAGCTTCGGGTGTGTGGCGCTGGCGCAGGGGCCGGCGGATCTGGTGATTCACAACGGCAAGATTGTTACGATCGATGAGGAGCAGGCTCGCGCGGAGGCGGTGGCGATTGCGGGCGAGAGGATTCTGTTCGTGGGGTCTAATGCGGACGTGCTGGCCTATATCGATGCGGCGAGGACGACGATCATCGACGCCGGGGGAAGGCTCATCACGCCAGGCTTCAACGACGCGCACATCCACTTCGTGGAAGGCGGGCGGGGCATGCTTGACGTCGATTTGCGCGACGCCGATACGCTGGGCGAGGTACAGGAGAAGGTCAAGGCCCGCGCCGCCGAATTGCCGGCGGGTACGCTGATTCGAGGGCGGGGCTGGGACCACGAGCGCTTTGCCGACAAGGCCTGGCCGACGAAGGAGACGTTGGACGCGGTTACGCCGGACCACCCGGTGGCACTGTCCCGCGTGGACGGGCACTCGATCTGGGTCAACAGCTTCCTGCTGCTGAATGCGAATGCTCGCATCGCCTTCGGCACCGACTGGCCTGTCGAACCGGTCGATCCGCTGGAGGGGCTCTATGCGGCGGTGACTCGCAAGGACCGGGCGGGCGAGGCGGGCGAGGGGTGGTTTGCCGACCAGCGATTGACGATGGAAGAAGCGATCGAACTCTACACGCTGGGCGCCGCCTACGCCGAGTTCACTGAGAATCGCAAGGGCAGGATCCGAGCGGGCTATCTGGCGGATCTGGTGATCTTCGACCGCGACCTGCTCACGATCCCGGCGGACGAGATCATGGATGCCCAGGTCGACACCACCCTGGTCGGCGGGCGCATCGTCTACCAACGGCAATGACCTGCGACACCATCGCTGCCCCATGCCATCATCGCGAGGGCGAGGCATGCCTCGCCCCTACCACAGAATATCGAATGGGCGAGGATGGCCCGAGGGCGGGGTGGCATCGCTGCCTCGATCCCGCCCGGCAAGGTGTTGGCACGACACGTTGCCGTCGGGTAGAATGGGGGCATGACAGCTAAGCAATTTTTCGACTGGCAGACGGGGGGCGGCACCAACGACGTGATGCGGTTGGTGGACTGCCTCGAACGCGCCGACATCGCGTGGTGCGCCATTGGCGGTGTGGCGGTGAACCATTGGGCCAGCGAGGCGATGGTGACGCAGGACGTGGATTTCGTGGTGACGACGGATGCGATCGAGCGAACGGTTTCGCTCCTCCAGGATGCAGGCTTCCGCTCGGAACGATTCGAGTGGTCTGTCAACTTCAAAGGACAGTCGCGAGTCAGCATCCAACTCAGCATGGAGGAGTTCTATCGGGAGTTTCCGAGCCGCTCCGTGCCGGCCGATGTCCACGGCATCCTCCTGCGCGTCGCCAGTCTCGAGGATACGCTGCGGGGCAAGATCCGGGCCTGGAGCGATACCGAACGACGGCAGAGCAAGCGGATCAAAGACCTGGGGGATATCGCCCGCCTGATCGAGGCGCATCCGCACCTCTGGGACGCCCTGCCCGACGAACTCCAACAGCAACTCCAACGTCCCGAGACCTAATAGCCGCCTGACTACGGTCCCTGCCCCACGCCGGGATCGTAGGGGCGAGGCATGCCTCGCCCCGGCACCGAGACCGAAGAAGACGCCCACGTCTCGTAGTCTTATGACGCGCAAGGAAGAAGGCCCCGGCCATGTCACAGAGGTGCATGTGCGGGGCCTGAGGTGGCGCGTTCTTGCGTTTAGATGCGGGGATAGGTGCCGAGGTATTCGGTCTTGGGCAGCCCGCCGACGAGGGGCATGGCGTACTGGACGAATGTATCGGTGACGTTGTCGCCGTCGGGGTTGATGAATTCGTCGGGCATCGACTTGGTCTTCTCGGCGACATTCTTCAACTCGGTGCGGAACAGTTCGACCGCGTAGGCGTCGCCCTCGCCGATCCGTTTCATCGCAACCGATCCGCTGTCGT
>CAZTGH010000203.1:0-9319 GCA_964612985.1 uncultured Pirellulales bacterium | reverse complement strand
CGCTTTCAGCGTGCGCCTGAAGTTGGACCCGACAGTCTGGGACGTGGCTATCACCTGCCCGGCGTCTCGACCATAGAAAACGCATGGATACAGAATCCACCTATCCGACGGGTACCCGGGAATCCGCCATCTGGAATCGACAGTCATCAATCGAAGTCGGTGGGCAGGTCGGGCTCGCGATAGTGGTCGAACATGCGGGCGATCTGGAAGGGCAGCGTCCGGCTGATGGATAGCTCGGGGATGTTGTCTTCGGCATAGAATCCCACGCCTGTGGTTTCGTGGCTTTCGGTAGCCTCGCCTCCGGTGATCTCGCAGAGGAAGAACAGCTTGTAAATGTGAAACGGAATGTGCGGCAGGTGGGGGTGCTTGCTGCGGTCGTACACCGCCGCCAGTTTCGTCACGCGCGCCTCAAACCCAGATTCCTCGAAGATCTCGCGGACGACCGCCTCCGACGGCGTCTGGCAGGGGTCCGCCCATCCGCCCGGCAGGGTCCAGCCCCCGTCGAGGGCCTCGCGGACGAGCAGGATCTTGCCCTCGCGAAAGGCGGCGCCGCGCACGTCTACCTTGGGGGTGGTGTAGCCGTTTTCCTGTGAGAACAGATCGAGAAAGCTCTTCTTGTCCAGTCCGAACCCCTCAGCCATCATCTCGGCGGCGATGTCGCGCAGATGCTCGTACCGCTCGATGTCGTACGGATTGTCGGAAAACGTAAGTCCGTTCTGCGCCAATGCGGCACACTGCTTCGCCCATCGCAGCCAATTCGGTTCCATGTTCATCGCCTTCGTTACTGATCCAGACTCGATATCTGCCACGAACGCATCCGTTACTGCGCCGGCGCATCCGGCCTTACTAGGGTGACACAGAACGCCGCTGCCCGCAAGGCCAAACGCGAACGGATTGGCGGGATCGCATGCCGCTTGTGGTGTGTTCGATCCGCTGGAATACCAACATCGTCTTGTCCGGAAGGGAAGAACATGAGCAAGCTACTGTGGATTCTCGGATTCGTCGCTCTGATCCTCTCGACGCAGGGCTGCATCGTGATCGACTGACCTTCATCGCCGGCGCCGCAGGGAGCGGGGGCGACCGCATGGATCGCCCTTGGGGTTCGGAACCAGACAGGGGAGGGTCCGGGATAATGCCCGGGTGCGGTCGGAATATGGTGGCACTTGGGTCTGCTGCGTCCGCCTTGTCAGTCCGACTGGAGCGAAGCCCAATCGAGAGCTTGTCCTGAGCGAAGTCGAACGGAAATCTGGCATCGAACGGGCTGTGCTCTGGGTTTCGCGGCGGTTTTCGGGATATAGCAAGGGGCAACCATTCCACGGGTCCAGACACGGGCCGGGCCACTGACTTCTTCGCCGCCGGATCTCTCCACTTCGCTTCGCTCCGGTCGAGACGACAAATACGAGGCCTGCCGATCCCAGGCGTGGTGGTCATGGGCCGTGGCCCGAATCCGCCACCACTTGCCGACCGCAGCGTAACGCCCGAATCTTTGCAGATCTTGTTGCTTGTGCGTGCGGATTTTGGTAAACTACTGGATTCACCTCGTGGGGTGGCTCCGACCTGGCTGTGGTCGGAGGCGAAGGACGGATTTCTAATAGACCATGACTGAGGATGGCGGCGGATGTACGCTGAGACGGTACGCAATGTGGCGATTATCGCCCACGTGGACCACGGAAAGACAACGCTGGTGGACCAGCTCTTGTATCAATCGGGAATGTTCCGCGACGAGGATCTCGATAAGCTGGCCGGCGGAGAGTTCGGCCTGATTATGGACTCCAACCCGCTCGAACGGGAGCGCGGAATCACGATTCTGAGCAAGAACTGTTCGATCCAATATATTGACGCCGACGGCAGCGATTACAAGATCAACATCATCGATACCCCGGGCCACGCCGATTTCGGCGGCGAGGTCGAGCGGGTTCTGAAGATGACCGATGGCGTCCTGCTGATCGTTGATGCCTTCGAAGGGCCGATGCCCCAGACGCGTTTCGTGCTGGGCAAGGCCCTCCAGCACGGGCTCAAGCCGATTCTGGTGGTCAACAAGGCGGACCGTGTGGACTCGAGGCCCGACGACGTGGTCAACGAGGTGTTCGATCTGTTCGTCGATCTCGACGCCAACGACGACGCGCTGGATTTTCCGGTATTGTTCGCCTCGGCCAAGGAGGGCTGGGCCACCAGAGACCTGGCCAAACCCAACGACAATCTCAAGCCGGTCTATGACGCGATCATTCGGTCAGTGCCCGCTCCGAAAGTCGATCCCGAGCGTCCGCTGCAAATGCTGGTAACCACCTTGGAGTATTCCGATTACGTCGGGCGGGTGGCGATCGGCAAGGTCTTCGCTGGACGGCTGGCGCAGGCCCAGGCGGTGACGGTGATCGACAAGGACGGCCGCCACACGCAGCAGAAGGTGGTGCAGTTGTATGAGTTCGAGGGCTTGGGCAAGAAGCGCGCCCTGACGGCGCAGGCGGGCGATATCTGCGCGGTGGCGGGCCTCGACCCGGTCGATATCGGTGATACCATCGCCTGTCCGGACGAGCCAAGCGCGCTGCCGATCGTGGCGATCGACGAGCCGACGATGAGCATGACTTTCCACGTGAACAACGGACCGTTCGCGGGCAAAGAGGGCAAGTACGTCACCTCGCTGAACCTGCGCGACCGCCTGTACAAGGAGCTTCAAACGAACGTGGCGCTGCGGGTTGAGCCGGGCGAGAACGCCGATGCGTACGTTGTGTCGGGTCGCGGCCTGATGCACCTGGGCATCCTGCTGGAAAACATGCGGCGTGAGGGTTACGAGGTCTGCGTGGGCAAGCCGGAAGTCATCATCAAGATGGTCAACGGCTATCGGCAGGAGCCGATCGAGCGGCTCGTGATCGAATGCCCTGCCGAGTGCCAGAGCGCCGTGATGAGCCTGATCGGAAACCGTCGCAGCGAGATGGTCAAGATGGACTCCAAGAGCGGCGTCAGCGATTACGTCCACATGGAGTTCATGATCCCGTCGCGCGGGCTGTTCGGTCTCAACGCCCGCATCCTGACGGCTACCCAGGGCCGCGCGGTGATGCACCATACGTTCGAGCGGTACGAGCCCATGCGCGGCTCGATCCCGCAGCGGCAGGCGGGTGTGATGGTCGCCACCGAAACCGGTACCGTCACCGCCTACGCGCTGGACGCCCTCTACGACCGCGGTGCGTTCTTCGTCAAGCCGGGTGACGAGGTCTACGAAGGCCAGGTCGTCGGCGAGCACTGCAAGGACAACGACATCCCCGTCAACGCGGCCAAGACCAAGCAACTCACGAACATCCGATCGTCGTCGAAGGACGATGCGGCTCGCGTGCGCCCGCCACGCATCATGAGCCTGGAGGTGTGCCTCGAGTACATCCAGCAGGATGAGCTGGTCGAGGTTTGCCCGAAGTCGATCCGCATCCGCAAGCGCCTGCTCAAGGAAGGGGACCGGCGCCGCGCCGCTCGCAAAGAAGGCTGATCCGCAAATCCGAAATCCGAATCTCGAAACCCGAAACCAGCACGCATCATCAAGGCTCGAAATCCAAAACAGCCGCCGGCAATGCGACAGCCCTTTGGTTCATTCGAGTTTCATTTGTTTTGGATTTCCTTTGGATTTCGTGCTTCGAATTTCGGATTTACCTGCTGCCGCTGGTGACGGAACCGACGAGGCCCTGTACGCCTGTCCCCGTGGTGTAGCCGCCGAAGCCGGTGCCGAAGCCCTGGCCCGGACCTTGTCCATAACCGCCCATCGTGCCGCCGCCCATGAGCCCGCCACCGAACATCATACGCATGGTGCCGGGGCTGGGAGCATAGGACGGTGCGCTCACGAGGTCGCTGACATCGTAAACGCGCGGCACGCTCCTGGGAATGGGCAATGCACCCTCCGTGCCGATGATGACCGCGCCGCCATCGACGACGTAGCGGAGCGGACTGACGGTGCCGGACGAGATCGACAGCAGCAGAAGGTCCAGATACTGGCGGACGCGCAAGCCGGGAATGCTGTCGAAGCCGATCGGCGTCTCGCGGAAGAGGTCCGCATTCTCCCTGATGGGACGCCAGAGCACGACGATATTCAGCGGGGGCCTGGTGGCGTTTCGCAGGCTGTCGATGGCCTCGCCGAACGTGGTCTCCCGCGTCCAGGTCGCCGGGCCAAGCGTCGCCCTCGCCATCGGTGATCTGGCGGTCGGTGCTTTTTGCATCGCGGCAGAAGCGCCGGCGCAAAGAGCGACGGTCAGCAGAAGAAAGCCCGCTCGCCACCCGTACGCCGTCCGCAGGGGTGCAGATGCCTCACTCATACGGTCTTTCCCCCAACAGAGATCCGCGTTGCCTTATGCAGCGCGACAATCTCGTTTATACCCCTGAAGGGCGCACCCCGCAATCCCGTTTCCGCCTGAATCCGCATCGTACCCTCTACGCGGGCATCTCGGCGCGCGAGACCAGCTTGTGGAGGATGCCTTCGACGAGGTGCTGCCTGGTCTTGAGGGCCTCCTTGAAACCTCGGTCGTCCGTATGGGAAATCTCCGTGTGCAGGTCCGCCAGGTAGGTCTCCAGCACGCCGCAAAGGACCATGATCTCCTGTTCGGTCAAGTCAATCGCGTCCATGATCGATCTCCTCGCATATCCACTGTGCTGCCTTGTTTCAAACGTTGCAGCCGTCTATACTTACGTTCGTTTTTCTAATCATACGTCTGACCCTGGAGGCAGTTCATGGACGGACGGTGATCTCTTGAGACGGGAAAATCTCGTTCCGGCGGCCTGAGATTTGCCCGATTCGTGCGTCTGTGGATGTAGACCATGCCGGCCACCGTCGGAGAGCCGAATGACGGGCCGGCAGGAAGGGATAGGATGGAACGATCTCGTTGGATAGCGCTGGGCATTGCGGTCCTCTATATTGCGATCGAAGTGTTCGTCGTCGCGCCCCACCCGCCGACGGAGGGCCCGACGGATCCCGAGCCCTTTCCAGGTCAACGGGCTGGGTCGTTTCTGGCCCTGATCGCTCTGGCTTCCATCTGGTGGCCGGAAGTGGTGGGCGCCATCGTGCTGATGTGCCGATTCGGGCCGATTCCCGACCGCTGGGCCGTCGTGGTGCGTGTGCTGGGCTGGGTCCTGCTGATTGTGGTGGTCGCGATACGTTTCCAGAGGATTTTACCGGCATGACGTCCTTATCCGAGCGGCCCGTGTCACGGAAACGTCAGAAATCTTCGCCGCCCGCGCAAGATCTGCCCCGCTCATGCGTCTATGGATCAGACGAGAGATTTCCGCTTCTATGGGCTGGTCACGCCCCGGGACACCGGTATAATGGCGCGCGAAGCGGATTTGAAAGGGCCGAACTATGATAGCGTTGTCCGTCCAGTTCAGTGGCATCGAGACGCTGTTCCTCGTCTGCGCCGTCATCGGCGGCGTCCTGTTCGTCGTGCGCCTGGCCCTGCAATTTATCGGCGGCGACGGCGGAAGCCACGATATCGGGGACCTCTCCGACGCCGACGGCGTGGACTTCACAGGGCCCGACGCAGATGCCGGTTTCGCGGGCGATGCCGATATGGACGTGCACGACACCTACCTGAGTTTCAAGATCCTGTCGTTCCAGGGCCTGACCGCGTTCTTCATGATGTTCGGTCTGGTGGGACTGGCCATGATGCGCGAGACCAGGCAGGGCCCTGCCGCCGCGGTGGTCGCGGCATCGCTGGCGGGTTTCGGGACCGTCTGGCTCATCGGAGCGATCTTCCGCAAGGCCGGCGCGTTGCAGGCCAGCGGCAACATCAATCTGCGCAATGCCATCGGCCAGCAGGGGGAAGTCTATCTGACGATCCCCAGCGCCGGGACCGGCAAGGCCAGAGTCACCGTCCAGGAACGCCTGCGAATCTACGATGCCGTCTCGACGGGAAACGACGTGATCAAGACCGGTCAGCGCATCCGCGTCGTGGACGTGACGCCGCAGGATGTGCTGGTGGTCGAGCCGATTCTGCCCCAGTCGCCAGGGGCGCAGGTCGTGGCACAAAGCCCGATCGCAAAACAACCATAGGAGCGGAGAAATGGAAATGATGCTTTCGACAATGCTGGCGCAGGGGGCGCTGGGAAGCACGTTGTGGATGGTCGTTCTGGTGGCGTTCGTTCTGCTGCTGGTCTCGACCGTGCTGTTTCTGGCCTCGCGGTACAAGCGGTGTCCATCGGACCGCATCCTGGTGATCTACGGAAAGGTCGGGCAGGACCAGTCCTCGCATTGCATTCACGGGGGCGGCGCGTTCGTCTGGCCGTTGATTCAGGACTACTCCTACATCAGCCTGACTCCCATGACCATCAGCATCCCGCTTCAGGGCGCGCTGTCCCTTCAGAACATCCGCATCAACGTCCCGAGCACGTTCACCGTCGGCATCAGCACCGACAAGGCGATCATGAACAACGCCGCCGAGCGACTGCTGCGTTTGCAGCCCCGCGAGATCGAGGACATGGCCAAGGAAATCATCTTCGGTCAACTGCGTCTGACCGTCGCGTCCCTGACGATCGAGCAGATCAATCAGGACCGCGAGAGTTTTCTGGATTCCATTCGCAAGAACGTCGAGCCGGAACTGAACAAGATCGGCCTGTATCTGATCAACGTCAACATCACCGACATCACCGATGAGTCGGACTACATCGAGTCCATCGGCAAGAAAGCGGCTTCCGAGGCCATCAACAAGGCCAAGGTGGACGTGGCCGAGCAGGTCAAACTGGGCGACATCGGCGAAGCCCAGGCCAACCGCGAGCGGGCCATCCGCGTGGCCGAACACACCGCTGAATCGGAGAAAGGCCAGAAGACGGCCGAAGCGGACCGACGCGTGTTCGTGCAGCAGCAGGAGACGATTGCGGCCATCGGCGAAGCGGAAGCGAACCGGGACCGGTCCATCCGCGTCGCCGAGAACGTGGCCCAGGCGGAGAAGGGTCGCAAGAAAGCGGAAGCCGACCAGCGCGTTTTCGTTCAGCAGCAGGAGGCCGAGGCTATCAAGGGCGAGAAGGAGGCGGAGGCCGACCAGCGCGTGTTCGTCAAGCAACAGGAAGCGTTGGCCGTGGCGGGTGAGAACAAGTCGATGGCCGAGATCGCCGACTACAATGCCGAACTGGCGGCCAAGCAGGCCGCAGCCTTCGAGAAGGGCGAGGTCGCCAGGCGCAAGGCGGAGGTGGCCATCCAGAAGGCGCAGTACCTGGCGGAGCAGGAGCGCCTCAATGCCGAGGAGGTGGTGCGGCAGGAGGTCGAACGGCGCAAGGTCGAGATCGCAGCGGAAGCCCAGGCGGAGAAGTACCGCCGGGAGGCGAAGGGACAGGCCGACGCGACACTGGCCCGATACGAGGCAGAGGCCAAGGGCATCCGGCAGGTGCTCGACAGCAAGGCCGCGGGATATCAGTCGCTGGTCCAGAGTTGCAACGGCGACGCCCGGGCCGCCTCGACCCTGCTGATGATCGAGAAGATCGAGGACATCGTCGCCCGCCAGGTCGAGGCCATCAAGAACATCAAGATCGACAAGGTCACCGTCTGGGATTCCGGCGGCAACGGAGACGGTACCTCGTCGACAGCCAACTTCCTCTCCGGCCTGATCCGCTCGATCCCGCCCCTGCACGAAGTGGCGGGCATGGCAGGAGTCGAACTGCCGCAGTACCTGGGCCATACGACCGACAGGCCGGACAAGAGTCGGGCCCCCGAGGCGCCGCAGACTGCGCCTGCCGGGAACGAACCTGCGGAGAAACCCAAGTAGTCGCTATCGAGATCGCTGTCACCGGGTGTCATCTGACAGAGCCGCTACGAGAACCCAGTTCGAGTCGGTTTCGTTGACATGCGGATTGAAAAACGGCACCTCGTGACTCCGTACCGACGCAAAGACGGTTCGCATCGCGTCGAGGAATTCGGTCGCAGGCCTCCACGCGGACCACAGGGCGAAGACGCCGCCTGGTCGAAGGCCGCCGGCCAGGTCCTGTAATCCGCTCACGCTGTAGAATCCGGCGTGCCCGGCATCGAGCAGGGAGTCGGGCGAGTGGTCGATATCCAGTAAGATCGCGTCGTATCGCTGCCCGCCCGGTCCCGATGTCCACAGCGAGAAGAAGTCGTCTTCCACGAGAGAGCACCGCGGATCGCCGATCAGCCTGTTGGCCATCGGCACGAGCCGCTTGCGGTGCCAGGCGATCACCGGCGCCAGCAATTCGACGACGACCAGACGTTGCACGCTGGGATATTCCAGCGCCGCAGCCGCGGTATACCCCAGGCCCAACCCGCCGACGAGCACGTCTCGAGGTGGTTGCCCCATCGCCTCGAACGCCAGCGTCGCCAGGGCCCGTTCGCTGACGTTGACGGTGCTGGACATCAGCATCTCGTGGTCGAGCGTCACCTCGTAGACCCAGTCGTCCGCCACCGAAGGCGACCGCCGGCGTCGAAGAACCAACTCACCCAGAGGCGTCTTCTGGTAATCCAGTTCCTCAAGCGTGCGCGCCACGATCGTCCTCTCCTATCGGATGGCCAACGGGGCCGATGGATCGGCAAACGGCTGGTCGCTCACCTGGACGTCAGGGTTGCGATCCTGAAAATAGCGCAGTTGCCAGTCGTCGCCGCACAGCAGCATGGGATTTCCCAGCGCGTCGGCTGCCAGGCAGCTTCCGGTGGGGATCAGTAGTTTCTCTCGCGTCCCGACGCTATCGAGCCAGCGGGCCACCGTCCAGGGGGCATCCTTCACGTTCGAGGCGACGCCGTATTCACTTTCCAGCCGGTACTTGACGATTTCGAACTGGAGCGGCCCGACCGCGCCCAGCAGCGGCGCCTTGCGACCTGAACCCGCCAGTTCGTACGACTGGACCACGCCTTCTTGCAGCAACTGGTCGAGCCCTTTGCCGAACCGCTTGAAATCCGCCGCCACCGGATTCTCCAGATAGGCGAAGCACTCCGGAGCGAAACGCGGGATCTCGTGATAGACGATGGCCGGGTCTTCCGTCAGCGTGTCGCCGATGGCGAAATGGGCATTGCCCACGATGCCGACTACGTCGCCGGGCCAGGCCTCTTCGATGATCTCTCGCTCGCGTCCGAAGAGCTTGGCGGCGTTCGACAGGCGGACCGCCTTGCCCGTTCGCGTATGGGTTACCGTCATATCGCGTTCGAATTTGCCCGAGACCACGCGGACGAACGCGATGCGGTCGCGGTGTCTCGGGTCCATATTCGCCTGGATCTTGAACACGAAGCCCGAAAAGGGCCGGTGGGTCGGCTCGATGGCCCCGCCCTGGCTCCGCCGGGGTCCCGGCGCCGCTGAATATGCCAGGAACCCGTCCAGCAGAAGCTGCACGCCGAAATTGTTGATCGCACTGCCGA
>CAZTGH010000202.1:0-9320 GCA_964612985.1 uncultured Pirellulales bacterium | reverse complement strand
CGGTTTTGCCGAGAGAATAGCGGCTGAAGTCATTATTTTCAAAATGCAAGCATGGGCCAGGCTTCTCACGTGTCTTCCGGGAAGGCGGTACTGTCGTATGGCGGGCGGGCAGCACGCACGGATCTTTTCAACGAATCGAAGACGATAGGAGAGACACTGCATGGAGTGTAAGAAAGAGAAGAACCTGAAGAACTGCAACTGTTCCTATCCGGGCTGCGGCAACAAAGGCGTCTGCTGCGAATGCCTGAGCTATCATCTGGGATCAAAGCAACTGCCCGCCTGCTGTTTTCCCGACGATGTCGAGCGCACCTACGATCGCAGCTTCAAAGCCTTCGCCAAGGCCTGGAAGCTGTAGGCGGCGGTCGCCTCAGCCAGCGAATCGCTCGAGCGCAACGGCAATCTCTGGAAAGTGCTTCAGGATTTGCCGGTCGACGGTGATCAGGGGGACATCCAGGTCCTGGGCCAGGGCGACGAATTCGCAATCATAGGCGCTACACGGGGTGGCAGCGGCCAGGTCGAGCACCCGACGAGACGGGACCTCGTACTCATGGCTGTTCATCAGGCGCAAAGCCTCTTCCATGACTGCCTGGGCCTGGGCCAGGCTGAGGTGTTTCTTCCGCACGTAGAGTGTCAGGACGTTTCGCAATTCGCTTCGCCAGAGGACGGGCGCCACCCACAAGGGATCTCTGAGGAGGACTCGCTCCGCGTGTGCAGAATGAGGACTCGTCAGATACAGGTAGGCAATCACGTTTGTGTCGACGGCGATCATGAGCGCCCCATGGCCTTGGCGCGGGTGAACTGGCGATCTGTAAGCGGATGCGCCGCCGTTTGGGCTCGCAGCTTGCGCGCGTTGGCAAGCAACTGGTCCGGATCGACCGCCTGGCTACAGACGGCGCGTTCGATGCACGCGATGATCTCACTGTTGATGCTGCGACGGCTGATCTCTGCGGCACGCTTGAGCTTCTCGTAGATCTCCGGCGGAATGTTCTTGACCGTAATCGTCGGCATGGCCACACTCCAAAATGGTTCCATATCGGTACCATTATGACACTGAGGGGCGGACCTGTCAATGCCCTTCCGCCGGCGAGAGCCGTTGGGGTCTTGGGGCATGCCCTCAGAGGGTGTATGGGGGGCGCAGGGGGCGGGAGCGCAGGCGGTTGGCTTCGGGGTCGTTGACGAATTCGGCTTGGCGCAGGTCGAAGGTGAGGTTTCGCTGCAACTGCTCGCAGATGTCGGCGGCCAGACAGATGTTCATGGAGCGGCGCATGACTTCGGGGCCGGCGACGGGGGTCCGGCGCGATTTGATGCAGTCGAGGAAGTCGCGCACGTGGTCGAGGGGGCGTCCGGTGCGGGCGGAGTAGTCGGCGAGCACCTTCTGGTAGTCGCGCATAAATTCCGGCGAGGACAGATCGGGGGCGGAATAGCCATCGGCGGCAGCAGCCCATCCTTCGGGTCCGTCGAAGCGCTCGCCACAAGCGCCGTGCCAGTACTCGCACGGGTCCCAGACGGAGCCTGCGACGCGGAAGAGGACGAGCTTGATGCCATTGGAAAGGCGGGTCACCATCGTGGCGTCGGGTCCGGCGTATTCGAACTCGATCGTAGAGACGTCCGTCATGTCGAGCCCGGCCAGGGCCTGGGCGACGGTATGGGCGCCCCACATGGCGACGTCGGTGGCGAAATCGTAGAAGTGGTACCAACCGCCTCCATTGACGTAGCCGGCGTTGTAGGGTCGCCAGGGCGAGGGGCCGAGCCAGATGTCCCAGTCGAGTTGGTCTTTGGACGGCTCCGGTTCGGCGGGCAGCCAGTCGTGACGCAGCCCATCGCGCCAGCGGCAGTCGGCATAGACGGTGTGAATCGGTCCCAACCGGCCCGAGCAGGCCAGTTCGATGGCAAACACGTGAGGCGGTTCGCTGAGTCGCTGGGCGCCCGTTTGATAGACGCGACCATACCGGCGGGCGGTTTCCACAACCGCCTGGCCCTGCGTCATCGTCAGGCACGCGGGCTTCTCGCAGTAGACGTCCTTTCCCGCACGCATCGCCAGGACCGAAGCCAATGCGTGCCAGCGGTCTCCGGTGGCGATCAGGACGGCGTCGATGTCCGTCCGTTCGGCCAGGAGCTGGCGCATGTCGCTGTAGGCGGCGCAGTCGCTGGTTCCATACTTGTTGTCCACGGTGCGCTTGGCGACGTCGCGCTTGCTCGCGACCACGTCGCAGACGGCGACCCACTGCACATCCGGCTGGGTCAACATGTAGGCCAGATCGTAGGAGCCCCGACCGCCCAGTCCGATGCCGCCCATGACGATGCGTTCGCTGGCCGCGACGGCGCCGTCGCGACCGAGCGCGGCAGCGGGGACGTACCAGGGCAGCGTCAGCGCCCCTGCCGCCATCGTTCCGTGTCTGAGGAATTGACGCCTTGTGAGTGTCGTCGTATGGTCGCTGCTCATGGGGCCGATCCCTTTCTTGTCGGTTGCGTCTGCATAATCATCACACCAGCTTACCGGCAAAGGGGGCCCGACTACAAGCTTCCTCGTGAAATTCAGAGGCGGGATTTCTACGTCCCAGCGTCGTAGTAGACGAGGTAGTCGCCTTCGTGGTTGCTGGGGGTCAGATCGCTCCACTTGACGAAGCGGACGGAGCCATCGAGGTAGCCGACGGCCAGGCCGTCGGGGGCGGGGTCCATGGGTCGGCCGACGGCGTGCTGGAAGGTGCCGCGGATGTGGGAGCCATACCAGGCGGGCCAGTTGCCCGATCCACCGACCGCATCGTAGCGGTTGTAGCAGAAGCAGGTGACCAGGGTGTTGCTGGTGGCCTTGTCGGTGGTCTTCTTGGCGGTGATGTACTTGCGTCCGGTATTTTCGTCGGTCCAGTCGCCTCGATTGCCCCAGTAGATCCAGCCGACCTGGGTGGCCTCGACCAGCGAGTGGGGCGAGGGCAGCGGGCTGAGCCAGCCTTCCTGGGTTTCGAAGTGCTTCCGGGCGGTTTCGCAGGTGGCGTGCTGCTCGGTGAGTCCATAGCGACCGAACGAGATCATCGTCTTGTAGTTGATCAGCGTCAGCAGGTCGGCGCTGTCCCACTCCTTGTTGTAGCCTGGAGCGGACTTGTCGATGACGTTGCCCTCGGGCAGGAAGCCATCGTAGTCGCCGGCATACATCTGCCCGGCCAGCAGACCCTGGTGCAGGTTGTTCTGGCAGGCGACCCGGCGGGCGTGCTCCTTGGCCTTGCCCAGGACCGGGACCATGATCGCCATCAGCAGCGCGATGATCGAGATGACCACCAGCAGTTCGATGAGGGTGAAAGCGGTTCGATGCGTCTGTGGGTATGTGGGGGTAGACATTCCGTGTTCTCTCCGGAGGGTGGGGGCGAATGATTATTCGCCCTTACATCCATTCGCATTCGTGAACCATGATTTCTATATTCCGGCGCGGCGGCGTTGCAGGTCGCGCCAGGTCGTCAGGACGATGTTCTCGGATTCGATGAAGGTCTTTATATCGGGATCGGTCATCAGTCGCAGTTCCGCCTGGCGGGCGGGGCCGGAACCGGAGATGTGCGAGAAGACCTCGGTCGGCTCGGTGCAGTGGACGATGATCTGCGTGATCCCCGGCTTCATCTCGCGGAGCAGTGCGATCAACTCAGTCTTTCGCTGCTCGTACGCGGGGCCTTCCGTCGGTCGTGTTACGAGATCGTCGATCACGGGCAGTCCGGCGTTCCACAGTTGTTCCGCCAGCGAACGCAACAAGGGCTTGAACTGGCTCGCTTCGGCGCCGATGTGCTGCATGTGCCCGCCAAACATCAGGATCGGGATCTTCTTCTCGATGCCGAGCTTGACGTATCGCTCAATGTACTGCGGCTGAAAGCACGTCCCCATGTGGCTGTCGAGATGGGTCGGTTGGATGCCCATGGCAATCGCTTTGTCAAGCTGGGCGCGGATTTCGGTTTCGAATTCGTCGGGCGTGGCATGGGCGACCACTTGTGCGACGCCGTGATAAAGATAGCCATGCTCATCGACCAGGCCGGGGACGACCGATGGGCCTGCGACGGGACCCCACCGGTAGTTCCTCCATTCCGAGGTCAGCGTCAGGTGCACACCCGCATCGGTCTGCGGACGGTCCTTCAGCCAGGCGGCGCACTGCGGCACCCACGGGCACGGCATCATGACGCTCAGCGAGGTGGCGACGCCATTCTCGATCGCCTTCTGCGCCCCCATGTTCGAATCATGCGACATGCCGGCATCGTCCACGTGGAAGATCACCGCGCGGGTCCCGGCGGGCCAGCCCAGTCGCTCTGCGTAGGTGCGCTCCTGTCCATACATAACCGACGTTCCTCCCGCAAGCACCGCAAGTACACCAACGCTCCATACGTACCGTGATGCCCAACTCCGCGTGTGCTGCTCATGGTCCATGCCAAATCCCCGTCTCTGCAGCTTTCGCTGCGGTGCTATTCGAATCCCGTTTGATGACACAAACGCCTACTTCTTACTTCTGGAAATGGTAGTCGGCGAAATCCAGAAACCGCTGCCAATCGTACATCTCGATCGAATGACCGCCTTTGCGGATGTGGTATCCCACGTCGCTGGCGATGATCGCCTCCCCCACGGCAGGCATCGACTCGGAGGTCAGCCCTTTCTTGCCCAGCAGACGATACACCTGACCAGCGTGGCAGGCCGAGAGATACTCGCCGCGCGGATCGGCCCAAGTGTCGTCAACGCCGCTGTGCACATAGACCGGGCGCGGTGCGATGCACGCCAGGAGCATGTGTTGATCGACCGGCAGGTCGTCTTCCTGATTCACGAATTTCCAAGCGTTGCGGCACAGCCAATAGGGGAAACGCGTAACCATTTTCTCCAGTGTTTCGCCCGAGCGTCGGCGCCACAGGGCGGCGCCGGCGCAGCCGGACTGTGCGGAGATCGCCATCGCGAAACGCTGATCCTGCGCGGCCGTCCATAGCGCTGCCTTACCCATCTTGGAATGCCCCATGATCGCGACCCGCGTGTGGTCCACATCCTGGTCGGTTTCCAGATAATCCATCGCTCGCATGGCACCCCACGCCACCGCTGAGAGAACGCCCCACTCGTGCGCCTTGGGAAAGCTCTGGCCCTTCTTGTAGAAGAGTCGGTGAATGCTTCGAAGGAATTCCACCTCGTTGTGACCCACGAGGTCCTGCTGATACACGGCAACGAAGCCATAGCCCCGATCGAAGAACTCGCCCAACGGCCAACCGTTCCGCAAGAAACCGGGGTTCTGAGGATGCGCGTCGAAATCGTGACCGTGGGTACTGTTGAAGCTGTGCTTCATGAACGCCGGGACGGGCCTGGTCCCCTGGTTCGGTACGTAGACCAGGACCAGCATTTCCGCCTGGCCCTCCTCGTTGCTGAGACGAATCCGGACATCCTTGCGCGTGGCCTTGCCTCCCATGAACTCGGGATCGGTCCTGCTGACCTCGAACCGGGTGCGGACAGGGTCTTCCGGCTGCGGGACCCGACCGTAGATGAGGTTCGCAAAAAGGGACAAGATCTGCGGACGGCGCGTATTCATCCATTCCTGCGCCGTGGTGATCCGCGTTCCTTCGGCGGTCACTAACAGCGGCGGCAGGTCATAGTCCGGGATCTTGCTCTCGTCATAGATCAGGTCACTGTCATATTCCTTCAACTCTCGCCCGAAGACGAGTGAAGCGCCCAGCAAGAGAATTACGCACAAAGTCGATTTCCACATCGTGGCCTCCCGGTGTTGTGTCCGCGAGTTTGGCGTCGCAAGTCCATCATGCCTCCGCCCTACCGATCCCGGCTCCGCGACTGCGTCGAGGTGACAAGCTGTCCCCCTGGATCGCGGAGAAACATATACGCCAAGTTTGTCTCACTGCGATCCGGATCCTTCAAGTTGGTCGCAAAGGCATCCGCATCGAAGAACTCATCGGACTGCTCCTTCGCGTACGTGATCAGAGCATCGACGCAGAAACCCTCGGTGGGGTCCCAGATCCGCAGGCCCACCGGCAGTCGGCTGGAGCGCAACGCATAGATGCGCACCCATCCGGGGCTGACGATCGACTGGGCGTCGAAGACCACGAGGTCTTCCCCCAGAGCGGCGTCGGCGTTCATCGCGGGCGTGGCATCCAGCAACTTGCCCTCGGAAAGGCTCTGGATCACGGTCTCCAGCGAGAACTCGTCGGGAGTGGCCAGCATGCGGATGATGTCGGCGGCGGTTCGATCCGCTTCGACGGGTTCGCGGGTTTGCACGTCGAAGGCATGGGTCACTCGGCCGTTTCGACCGAAAACGACCTGCGCTCCGGCACGCATGCGGGCGCAGCCGCCTCGGCCCATCCACAACTCGAACTGTCGCGGCTCGGTCAGTGCGCCGTCGCGCATGTAGATGGACGCATAGAAGAAGGGCACTGTCTGGAAGCGTTGGGTGACTTCGGCCCAGGCGACGCTGGTGCCCGAGAGCATCGAGCCGAAGTGGCCGACGAGGACGCCCAATGCCAGGAGGATGACGGCGGCGGCGGCCCATCGGACGGGGCGGGCTTCGAAGATCAGCCCCCAGTAATCAGGGCGCGAGGGCGCGTTGGCATGGGCCGATCGGGCGTAAGCTTCTTGCATGCGGTCTCGGACGTGGCGGTCTCTGGTGTCGTCGATCTGGATCGACGCGTCTTTCAGGAATCTCTCGATGTCTTCTTTCGGTTTCATCTTGTTACCTCGCCATTGAGAGCGGAGCGGATCTTGTCGAGTCCGTAGCGATAACGGCTCTGCACCGTCTTGATCGACGCCTGCTGCCAGTCGGCGATTTCGCGAAAGGTCATATCGCCATACACGTGCAGCGAGATGACCTCACGCTGCTCGGGCGGCAGGTTCGCCATCGCACCGCTGGCACGCTCGAACTGTTCGCTGAGCACCATCCACTGGCCCGGGTGCCCGGCGTCGGATTCCAGGGCGCCCGCGTCGTCGAGATCCGTCGTCCGGCGGCGCGATGCCGCCTTGAGCCGATTGCGGGCGGCGTTGGCCACGCACGTGGCCAGATAGCCCTTGAGACTGCCGGTCAGGCGAAAGGTGCGCGCCGCGCCGGCGAAGGCGACGAAGACGTCCTGTACGATGTCTTCAGCGGCAGCGGCATCGCGAAGCATCGAGCCGGCCAGTCGCAGCAGATCGTCCCGGCTGCGTTCGTAGACCTGCGACAGAGCCGTTGCGTCGCCGCGATTGAGCCGCCAAACCAGCACCCTTTCTTCCCACTTCACCGAAAAAGCCCTTTCGTCGAGACCCTGGACGTCTCACCAGTATAACAACCCAACGCCCGCCGATGCTTTAGAGTACGGGCAAAGAGGTGATATTTTGCCTTTGTACCAATCGTAACGGCAATTGACCTTGGATGCCACTCGATGTACTATGCCGGATACTGATGAAGGGTCGGGCATGACGACGAAAGAGCAGATTCTGAGCATCCTGTCGGAGAACAAGGACCGCTTGCGCACGACGTTCAAGGTCCGTGCGATGGCCCTCTTCGGCTCCTATGCCCGGGGAGAACAGCGGGAAGACAGCGACGTGGATATTCTCGTGGATGTCGACCCGTCGATCGGACTCGATTTCGTCACGCTCTGTGAGACCATCGAGCAACTCATCGGCACACGGACGGACGTCGTGTCCAGCCGAGCGGTGAAACCCGACCGCTGGAAAGTGATTGAGCCGGAATTGATCTATGTCTGAGAGAGCGGTCCCTCTGCTGCTTGACGATATCTGCGCAGCCGCGGAGAAGGCGACGCGTTACATAGCGGGGATGTCGTTCGACGACTTTTCGCAGGATGAGAAGACCATCGACGCAGTCGTGCGCAATCTGGAGATCATCGGCGAAGCCGCCAGGCAACTTCCCGAAGCATTCCGCGATGCACACCGCGAGATAGAATGGCACAAAGTCGTTGGGCTGCGGAACCGAATCGTTCACGAATACTTCGGCGTGGACCTGGAAATCGTGTGGCAGATCCTCCACCACGATTTGCCTCGGCTGCATTCCTCGGTCGGTGACATTCTCTCCTGACCCTTGAGCGAGTCGGCTTCTCTCGGGTAATGGCGCAACTGGCGCGATCCGGCCTGCGTCAGCACAGACGGATGGCTCGGGAGGTCGTTCTAGGAAGAAGCCTCCTGATTGAGGGTGGCGATGATTTCGGTGACGAGTTGGTCGTGGTTTTTGTTGGTGGCGTCGATGGTGATCTGGGCGTACTGGCGGTAGAGGGGCTCGCGTTCGGCGAAGAGGGAGCGGATGGTCTGGCCTTTTTCCATGACGACGCCTCGGGTCTGGAGGTTGCGGAGGCGCTGTTCGATCCGCTCGACGGGCAGGTCGAGGTGGATGACGACGCCCTGCTCGGCCAGGTGGCGCATCGCATGCTCGCTGTAGACGACGCTGCCGCCGGTGGCGATGACGGTGTGGCTCGCGTCGAGATAGAGGATGTAGTCCTCCTCGGCCTGGCAGAAGGCGGCCAGCCCATCGCAGTCGATCATTTCCTGCAAGGACTTGCCCTGCATCGCCTGCATGAAGACGTCGGTGTCGAGGAAATGATACCCCAGCGCCTTGGCCAGCAGCACACCGATGGTGCTCTTGCCCACGCCGGGCATGCCGATCAGCACGATGTTCTTATCCGCCAGTTCCATGTCGCCCCGCAGCCTAACGGGATCGGGCAGGCGGAGCAACGGGAAAAAGCGTCTCAGTGCTTTTCGACTGCCACGTTCGCCTTGAAGCGCGGCTGTGCGGCGATCTGTTCGATCGTCCAGACCACGGAGACGTTCTGCGTATTCTGGTGCACCAGGGCCTGCCAGCATCCGTGGCGGACACCCAGTCCTCCATGTGATCCCCACGAAGAGCCCTGCTTGCGCCGCTGGAGGTACTCGACGCGGAACGGCTCTGGCTCGCTGTCCACAGGCCGGACGGTCACCGTTGAGACGACGGGTTCGCCCTCGCTGTCGAAATAGAAGATCGCCATCGGCTCGTTGACTGCGGCTTCCAGTTCAACCTCCCCGCCAGGCGGGACCTCGAGGAATCCTGCAGCGCGGAGATCTTCCGGCGCAGGCGGGTCTTCCAGGAGCGTTTCGTTTCCCAGTTTCTTAGCAAGGTGCTTCATTCGGCTGCGATGGGTGCTGTCGTCGCGTTTGGTCCAGAGCAGAGCTCTGGCGCGAACCAGAGCGGCTACCGCTTTCTCCGTCCGATCGCGTCGTTCGTACATCTCCGCGAGGCGGAGTTGCGCCCAGGGGTCGCGAGGAGGCTCATCTTCGAGGCGTTCCAGCCAGCGCTGCTCCTGCTGCCGGTCGAACATGCGTTCGAAGAGCATCAGATGCTCTGTCGGTGCAGG
>CAZTGH010000201.1:0-9352 GCA_964612985.1 uncultured Pirellulales bacterium | reverse complement strand
AAACCATGGTCGGCCAACTCGCCATGCTGGCGGACAATCAGCAGGGCCTCCAGGCGGGCATCAGCCAAGTGGGTGAACAGACGAGCCGGATCGCCACCGAACAGGGAACACTCCAACAGACGATCCAAAACCACAACGATGCAGATCAGGAGCGCATGACCGAACTGGCCGACAATCAGCGGATGATCCAGACCGGCCTCAACACCATGACCGCCACCACCAACCAGAGCGCCATGACGATCCTGGCCATGGGCAATCGCCAGGCCGAGATGGAACAGGCCATGCAGGCCGGCATCGCCGGGCTGAACGAGCAGACCCAGCAACTCGCTTCGGGCCAGCAGACACTGAACCAGGTCCTTCGCGAACGCGACGAATCGCTCGACAACCAACTGGTCGCGTTCTCGAAGCAACAGCAGCAGATGCAGACCGGCCTCGATACCTTGGGCACCACAACCAATCACGTGGCAGCCAACATCGCAGCCATCCAGGAGCATCAGGCCGGACAGGCGGAAGCGATCCAGGCCAACCAGCAACAGCTCGTGGCCAAGCTCGATGCGAGCGATCGAAGTCAGCAGCGAATCCGAGAAGGTCTTGAAACGGTTACCGCGACGACCACGCAGACGGCTCTCGACGTTCTCACCGTCAATGATATCCAGAACCGCCAGCTTGAACTGGTCCAGGCGAACCAGCAGCAGCTCGTCGGCAGGCTCGATGCCACCGCCCAGGGCCAGCAGCAGATCCAGGACGGTCTCGACACCGTCACGGCAACCACCACACAGACCGCCCTCGATGTTCTCTCCGTCAATGACACTCAGAACCGTCAGCTTGAACTGGCCCAAGCCAACCAGCAGCAGCTCGTGGGCAGGCTCGATGCCACCGCCCAAGGCCAGCAGCAGATACAGGACGGCCTCGACACCGTCACCGCAACCACCACACAGACCGCCCTCGATGTTCTGGTGGCCAACGAGGCTCAGACAGCACAGGCTCGGGCCATGGATGCCAATCAGCAACAGCTCATCGCTCGCTTGAATGCGGCTACCCAGGACCGCCAGCGCACACTGGAAGGCCTCGACACCATCACCGCGACCACAACGCAGACGGCTCTGGACATCCTGGCGGCCAGCGAGATTCAGGCCGAACAGGCTGAGACCATGGCAGCGAATCAACAGCAGCTTGTTGCCAGGCTCGATACAACCGCTCAGAATCAGCAGCAGATCAAGGGAGCGGTGGATACCATCACGGCCACGACCACGCAGACCGCGCTGGACGTCTTGACCGTCAGTGACAATCAGGCGGGACAAGCCCAAGCGATGGCCTCGAACCAACAGCAACTCGTCGCCAGGCTGGACGCCACGACCCAAGGCCAGCAGCAGATCAGGGAAGGCCTCAGCACGATCTCCGCAACGACCACCCAGACGGCCCTCGATGTGCTGGCCGGCAACGACAGCCAGACGCAGCAGGCCCAGAGCCTTCAGGCCGGCCAGCAGGCGATCACTTCCGAGTTGTCGACAGTGACCCAGGCCCAGCAGCACGTCCGAGCCGACCTCGACGCGGTCGCCGCAACGACCGCCCAGGTCATTCAGAACGTGGCCGCAGTCGGCGACAACCAGATCAAACTGGAGCAGGCCTTCGAGACCAACCGCCAGGAGCTGATCTCCAAGCTGGCCGAGATCGCCCACGGTCAGCAGGAATGGCTGACGCGTTTTGATGCCGCCCAAGCGAACATCGAAACGATGGCCACCAGCATCGCATCGCTCGAGCAGCGGGTCGTGAAGCTTCAGGGAACGCTGGCGAACAGCCTCAGCGACATCAACACCCTGCTCGATGCACGACAGCAGCAACAGACGCAATTCCAGGAAACCGTCCGCGAGGACGTCCAATCCATGGGCGATTCCCTCGTGCAGTTGAAGGACGCCCAGACCGGCCTGGAGAAGCGCCTCCAGCAGATGCAGACCACCAGCGAAAACCAGACGGAAGATCTGCTCTCCGCCATCGAAGGGTTCCAGCAGAAGGCCGAGCGCGAAGCCGCCGCCATCCCGGCCGAGATCAAGAGCTCCAAGGCTCAGCCCGAGGAGATCGCCCTGCCCTGACCGCCGCTAGGGCTACAGCGACTCGAAAACCGCAAGGGGATGGCCGAAACGCCATCCCCTTTTCTCTTGCGCTGAACCAGACGTCTGCAAAAATGGACAGTAGGCCGACTACAGCAACATGATCCCCGCCTCGCGGCATTTGGCGATCATCTCGGCCGGCCAGACGCTGGCATGGACCTCGCCCACGTGAAGCTTCCGCAAAAAAAACATGCACAGCCGCGATTGACCGATGCCGCCCCCGACGCTCAAGGGCAACTCACCCGCCAGCAGACGCTGGTGCCATTCGTACTCGCAGCGTTCCTGTGCACCGCGAATCTCCAGTTGTTGCCGCAGACTGTCGGCATCCACGCGAATGCCCATCGAACTGATCTCGAACGCCCGGTCCAGCAAGGGGTACCACAACAGGATATCGCCGTTGAGTCCCCGGCTGCCGTTGCCCGTCGGTGTGATCCAATCATCGTAGTCCGGTGCGCGTCCATCGTGCAGGGTTCCGTCGGCCAGCTCGCCGCCGATGCCGATCACAAAGACCGCCCCCAGTTCCTCGCTGATCTTGTCTTCCCGCTGGCGCGGCCCGAGGTCGGGCCACCGCTCCAACAGCTCCTCGCTGTGCACGAAGGCAATCTCCTTCGGCAGCAGCGGCTCGATATGCAGATACCTCTCGCACACCACCGCCTCGGTCTCCCGCAGCACGCCGTAGATGCTCCGCACGATCTCCTTGAGAAAATCCAGATTCCGCTCGGCCTTGCGGATGACCCGCTCCCAGTCCCACTGATCGACGTAGACCGAGTGCAGATTGTCCAGACACTCCTCGTCGGGCCGGATCGCGTTCATATCCGTATACAATCCCTCCCCTGGCCCGAACCCATAGTCGGCCAGCACCATCCGCTTCCACTTCGCCAGCGAAAACAGACACTCGGCCTCGCTATCATGGTCGTCCTTGATCCGGAACGTGGCCTTGGCTTCCACCCCGTTTAGGTCGTCGTTGATGCCGCAGCCCTTCCGTACGAACAGCGGCGCCGAAACGCGCTGAAGGTTCAGTGCTTCGGCCAGCCGATCCTGGAAGAAGTCTTTGACGAATTTGATCGCCTCTTCCGTCTGGCGCAGGTTCAGAATGGGTTTGTACTGGCCGTTCAAGATCAAATCGGACATCAATACCTCCAATGACTTTCAGGTTGCCCCCTCCACCCAACGGTGTCAGACCATACCGCCGACGCCGCTGCCGGTCAAAACAAAATGGCCCAGGACCTTGAAAAGTGGAAAATCGCAGGCAATAATCACCTGCCGCCAGCGACGATACGAGTATAGTGCGTTTCAGGGAGATAGCAGATGGAGAAAAATTGCATGGCCAGAATCAGTCTTGTCGGCACGCTCGTACTTACCACGCTCTTCGTCGGATGCTGTGTCAATATCGGCAACGACTACCGGGCCAAGGCCCGGCGAAGCGAAGATCTGACGGCCTTTGCGGAAGACGCCGCCGCGCTGGATGTCGACACGAACGTGGGGACCATCACCCTGGAGAGTGCCGACGTCAGCGAGGTACGGATCGTCGCCGAGATCACCGTCCGAGCCAAAACACAGGAGGAGGCCGACGCCCTCGTCGAGGAAATCCGGATCGTGGCCGAGCCTTCCGGCCGAACCCTTCTCATCAAGGCGGAGAAGCCTTCCGGTTTCGGTCGCAATCAACTGGCGGTGGATTTCCACATCACGGCCCCTGCTGAATTGGCGATTGTCGCCGCCACCAACGTCGGGGATATCCGCATCGACGGATTCACCGGCAACGTCGCCGCCAAGACCGATGTCGGCACGATTCATTGCATGGGGCTGCGAGGTGATGCCGACCTCCATACGAACGTGGGGGATATCCACGCCGCATACGCCGAGGATGCGCCAGCCGATCTCGATATCAAGGCCACCACCAACGTCGGCAATATCGATCTGACCGGACCGACTCAGATATCGGCGTCTCTGGAGGCTACCACCAACGTCGGCTCCATTGACACGGACCGTCCGCTCACCGTCACCGGACAGATCAAGAAGTCCATCCAGGCCACCATCGGCGACGCCCAGGGAGACATCGCTCTCCGCACCAACGTCGGCTCGATCCACATCCGCTGAATCGCGTCTGGGTCAGAGAATAAGAGCCATGAGAACACCCGCCGCAACGATACACAATGCGGCTGGCAAAACGCGAAGGATGATCCATGACAGCGAGGTGTGAAAGTAGCTGGCCGACAAGGACAGGCACAGGTGGATCGGGCTGATCGCCAGGCCGAATTGCAGACCCGCAAACGCCAGTGTCTCCAGCCCCATATTCGTTTGCCCGTCCCGGACGATATAGGCCATCAGGAACGGATACGTGATCGCCACTGTCCCTGTGGTCACCCCCGTACTGGCGGCCACCAGGAACGGCAGCAGGAATACGATCAGCCCGGCCGGCATGTGTAGTTGGGCAAAGAAATCCACCACCGCCGGGACCGCCCCGCCCGCCTCCAGGTTCAGCTTGAACCAGAGCGCTCCGAACAGCAGCAGCACCATGTCGGGCTCTTTGGCCGCTTTAAAGATGCCGCCCCAGCGCCGCACGTCGACCCGGTGCAACAGGAGCAAGCCCACGATCGCGACAAGGATCGCGATCGCCGGCGGAATGTCGAAGCCGATGTACAGAACAGCCGTGAACACAATCGGCCAGAAGGCATGCACGAAGTCCCTGGTGTGTGAACGCAGACTGGCTTTCGCTTCCATGTGTTCGCGCCGCCTCGGCGGGATGCCCGCCAGCAGCAGGAAAAGCACCCCACCCAGAATCCCCGCGACCGTCAGAACGAGATGGTGGCCGACCAGCCGACCCGCCGAGACGCCCAGCATGTTCTGGATCAGCGGGATCGCCGGAAAGAGCGGCCACACCGGCTCCCACTGGTGCCGAAAGAAGAAGTTGATCGCGGCCAAGCGACTCCGATCGACACCGATCTTGTCGCCCGCCTCCCGCACCATGGGCGCCGACAGCATGATCCCTCCCGGCGTCGGCAGCATGCCCATCATCAGCGGAATCAACGCCAGCGCCGCCCTCCGGCTTCGAAACAGCCCCTGCATCGCCGGCACCAGGCGTGCCGAAAGGCCGATCTGCGTCATGGCCTCTCCCACGACGTTGACCAGCAGCAACAAGGAGGTCAGCGACACGAACAAATACGGCGTCGTCCGCGTCAGCGCCCCATCCTGCCACTCCGCCACCAGTTGCGCCCACATCTCCCCGGGCGTCACGCCCAGCGCAACCGCCAGCACGACCGCCGCCGCCACCAGCGACCGCCCAATCCTGATCCTCAGCCGCAACAGGGCCACCAGAACCAGCAACGAGATGATAATGGCTGCCAAAGCAAACATCGTAGATTCTCACGCACCTGGCAAGAGCCCCCGGCGCCAGGTGAAGCACCCGGGAGAGGACCGCGATTCTAAGCGGTTCCCAAGCAGGACAAAAGCGCCAAATCCTCATGCCCCGCCGCCGGGCGACCGTGCAAGGATCGCCGGATTGGGGCGCCCCACCCGCCCGAAACATCTTCCTCTCTTCGACACAAGAACGAGTTTCGAACGAGGGCGGGTGTCCGGCCTCCGACCACATTATGGGACAGCAGAACACTTTTGCCCGCCGCGCCCCCACTGTAAACCAAACCTTATATTTTCCCATAACACACACGATTATGGAAGTCCAACCGACGATCGATCGGCACCGTGTAAAACAAAAGTGACTGAACGAATCCCTTGCCCCTCGTCTTTTTCTTGGGAGCCCGTAACCCGGACGGCGCCACCGGCCGATAGCCTCCACAGTGATAGCTTTTCCGCTGCTGGGGGAAAAACGGTTATCCGAGTCGACCGGTTCGGGCGGCTTGTGCCGCATCGTCACGGTCGCGAGGAATCCCATCGCATGCGCCCCGTGGGATCCCCTCCGGACGACCTCTCCGGCATCTCGGCTCGCGCCAGCAGAAACAGGGGAATGCATGTAAGGAGAGCTTTCTATGGCTCCGACTGTGACACCGTCCAAGAACTCTTCCGACACCCTGCCTCAGAGGGAGGGCAAGTACCTCACGTTCGCCTTAGCCCAGGAGGAATTCGGCCTGGAGATTCTCAAGGTCCGCGAGATCATTGGGTACATCGACGTCACCGCTGTGCCGCAGACGCCCCACTACATCCGAGGGGTCATCAACTTGCGGGGCCAGGTCATCCCGGTGCTCGATCTGCGCGCCCGATTCGCCATGGAGCCCACCGACATCACCGATCAGACCTGTATCATTGTCGTGGAAATCAACCAGGCCGGCCATACGTTCAGCACGGGCATCGTGGTCGACCGCGTCCAGGAGGTGCTGGACATCGCCGCCCAGCAGATTGAAGAGTCCCCGCAGTTCGGCAACGCCGTCGATACCAGCTTCATCCTGGGCATGGGCAAGGTCGGCGATTCGGTCAAGATCCTGCTCGACATCGACCGCGTGCTCGGCGCGACCGACCTGACCGGTCTCGGTCAAGCCGCCGTGTAATCGAGACGCAGACACACCATCTCGCGCAAGGACGCCCGAGCACATGCACAGATCGCCAAGTCGTCATCGGCGGGAACCTGAGGCGACTCAACGCAAACCCTTGGAGTGGAAAAGGAGAATGAAGATGTTCAAGAATATGAAGCTCGCAACGAAGATGGCTATGGGCTTCGGCCTGCTGATCGTCATCTCGGCGGTCTTGGGCTACGTGGGGTGGAACGGCCTGAGCAACGTCAGCGAAATGGCCGAACTGAACCGCCAGGGAAATGACTGCCTGCAAGGGCTGAACCAGTGCGCGTCCCTGCGCAAGGACTTCGCCATTCGTGGTTTCGAAGCCTACGGCAGCGACAACAAGACCGCCGCCGACCGCTGGCACGAAGCGTACGACACGCTGCTGGACGAACTGAAGCAACTCGAAGATTCTCGCGGCCTGGTCCGTTCCGACCAGGCCATTGTCACGACCGCTGCGGAGAAGATGCCCGCCTATCTCACATCGTTCGACCATCAAAAGAGCGCACGACAGACCAGAGACGCCGCGTTCGCCAGTTGGGGTCAGGTAGGCCGGACCGTCACCGAAGAGGTCCGCTCGGTCATCACCCAGGTGATCGAGCCGGCGTGCCGAGCCGCCAGAGAGGCCAAAAACGCCGACGATCTCGCCAAGTGGACGACCATCGGCGACCAGCTCAATAGCGAGGTCGTGCAGGAGTTTCTGCTCTTGCGCGTCGCCGCCGTGTACCTGCTGGCCACCAACCAGGAGGCCCAGTGGGAGACCTATCAGAAGCAGCTCGCTAAAACCAAAGACAACGTCAAGAGCTGGGCTGAATTGGTCGCGGGCACCCCGACGCTGGAGACGGCCGCCTCACACATCACGGATTATATGAAGAGCTACGAAGAGGCCGGCCAGCAATACCGCGCCGGTATGCTCGCTCAGCAGTCGGCCGATACCGAAATGGCGTCAGCGGCCAAGGCCATCGTCGACACGATCGGCCAGCTTCAGGACTCGCTGAAGAATCGGATGGCCAGCGCGACTGCCCGCACCAACGCCATCATGGTGATCGTAGCGACGTCGGGCATCATTGTGGGCATCGTCCTGGCCGTGCTCATTACGCTGAGCATCATTCGACCCATCCACCGCATCATCGCCGGACTGACCGATGGCTCCGAGCAGGTCGCCGCCGCCGCCGGGCAGGTCTCCGCCGCCTCGCAGTCGCTGGCCGAAGGCGCCACCGAGCAGGCCGCCGGACTGGAAGAAACCTCCTCCAGCCTCGAAGAAATGGCCTCGATGACCAAACAGAACGCCGACAACGCTCAGCAGGCCAATACCCTGGCTGCCGAAGCCCGCCGAGCCGCCGATACCGGAACCGAGTCCATGATCCGAATGAACGGAGCGATTCGAGAGATACAGAAGAGCTCCGACGAGACCAGCAAGATCATCAAGGTGATCGACGAAATCGCCTTCCAGACGAACCTGCTCGCCCTCAACGCCGCCGTCGAAGCCGCCCGCGCAGGCGAAGCGGGCAAGGGTTTTGCCGTCGTCGCTGAAGAAGTGCGCAATCTGGCGATGCGATCGGCCGAGGCCGCCAAGAACACCGCCAACATGATCGAAGAGTCCGTCAAGAACTCCAAGAACGGCGTCGACATCGCCACCGAGGTCGGCAAGGTCCTCGACGAAATCGTCCAGGGCGTCGGCAAGACCACCGACCTGGTCAGCGAGATCGCTGCCGCTTCTCAGGAACAGGCCCAGGGCATCGATCAGGTCAATACCGCCGTCGCCCAGATGGACAAGGTCACCCAGCAGAACGCCGCCAACGCCGAGGAAAGCGCCAGCGCCTCCGAGGAACTCAGCTCGCAGGCCGAATCGATGAACGATATCGTGGGGGAACTGATCGCCCTGGTCGGCGGATCGACAAATCCCGCCGGTTCCAGGAGCCCGGACAACCGTCGCAAGGCAGGCCGCAACTTGTCGCGTACCGATCATGTGTACCACAACATCGCCGGCGCCAACACGAGCAAGGTGCATGCTCTTTCGGTCAAATCGTCCGAGAGCAAGAGCATCCCGCTCGACGACGATGAACTGGACCACTTCAACAGCTAACCCCATCCGATACGTCGGGCAATTCCAGGTGGACCACCGGGTCTACCTGGAATTCGCCCGGCTCGCGCATTTTTCTGCCGAAGCCAATCGAAAGTGCAAGAGACTCCTGGATTTGAACGATAGGTCAGCAAAGCCTCGCATATCGGGCGTGACGACGCCGGAGGAAACGTAACGACCCTGGCGACTGACGCCGAGCCGTCGAAGTCTAATCGGTGTCAAAGGAGACGATCAGCGTATACGCCCTCTGGTTGTGGTAATCCGTGCACCCATAGTTGTCCTGCAAAAAGGTGCCAATGTGTACCACATCTATGGACCGCGCTGACATCATAAGAGACTCTTGGACTCTTTTCCTACTGAGCACGTTCCAATGATAGAGGCCTTTCGGCTTGATGACGTGTTCAGGGAGGTCCGCCATGTTGAAGAAGGACAGACACGCTTTCTTGCGAGTGACTCTGGAGATCTGGCTTAGCGCAAGCTCAATCGCAGCCAGAGAGAGATGCTCGAACAGATCGTGGACGAACAGAAAATCACAGGACTTGTCCTCGGCGCCAGTGGCGAGGAAGTCTTCGATTCGGAAATCCACAGAGGGAAACCGCCGACGCGCGTTGGCAATGTTCTTATCACAGATATCCAGTCCTGTATATTCCAGAAAT
>CAZTGH010000200.1:0-9388 GCA_964612985.1 uncultured Pirellulales bacterium | reverse complement strand
CAATGGCTACCCGCTGGCGTTCTCCCCCTGAGAGGCGCTGGCCCTGCTCGCCGAAGAAAGGCCGGATGTCGTGCTTCTGGACCTCGGTCTGCCCGACAGCACCGGTCTGGACTCGCTCTCGACACTGGTCCCGCGGGTCAGCGACATCCCCATCGTGGTGCTCACCGGACTCGAAGACGAGCAGGTGGCCTTGCACGCCATGCAGAAGGGGGCCCAGGACTATTTGACCAAAGATGCCATCACCAGTTCGGTGTTGACACGCGTGATTCGATACGCTGTCGAACGTAAGCAGCATGAACGCCGCTTGCACGCGACGGAGGAACGCTATCGCCTGGTCTTTGAGAACAGCGCTATGGCAATTACCGTCGCCGACCGCGATCTGTGCCTCGTGTCCTGGAATCAGGTCACCGAAGATCTGCTCGGTATGAACCGCGCCGATCTGCTGGGGCGACACGTCAGTACGTTGTATCCCGACTCGGAATGGCGGAGAATCCCGGTCTGTGATCTGCGATGCGGAGGGAGGCAAAACCACCTGGAGACGAAGATGATCCGCAAGACCGGGGAGGTCATCGATGTCGATCTGTCGCTCAGTCTCCTGACGGATGGTCATGGCGTGCCCACCGGATCAATGGCCATGGCCAGAGATATAACCCAACGGAAGATCACCGAGCGGAAGCTGCGCGAACGTGAAGAGCGGCTCAACCTAGCCGTGTCCGGCGGCGATCTGGGCACCTGGGACTGCAACATCAGCACCGGCCAAATTGGGGTGAATCGCCGCTGGACCGAAATGCTGGGCTACGCCCTGGAGGAGTTTCAACCGGACCTGACCCTCTGGCAGAAGCTGCTGCATCCGGAGGACGCGTCACGGGCTGTCGCTGCGCTGAACGCCCATCTCCTGGGACAGGCCTCCTCGTTCGAAGCCGAATACCGTCTTCGCCATAAGTCCGGACGCTGGATCTGGATCCTCGACAAGGGCCGGGTGATCGAGCGCGACGAGAACGGAAGGGCGATCCGGGCCTGTGGCACTCACCTCGACATCACCGAACGCAAGGAAGCGGAGGCCTGTCTCAAACACGCCAAGGAACAGGCCGAACAGATGAGCTGTGAACTGCTGGAAGCGACGGCGCGGGCCAACGAAATGGCCAAACATGCGGAAGCCGCCAACGCCGCCAAGAGCCAGTTCCTCGCGAACATGACCCACGAGATTCGGACCCCGATGAACGCCATCATCGGCTTCAGCGATCTTCTGGCGGATCAGCCTCTCGGCCCGCAGGAAAAGCAGTACGTCGAACTGATTCGCGGCAGCGGCCGCCACCTGTTGGGTCTGATTAATGACATCCTCGATCTGTCGAAGATCGAGGCCGGTCGCCTGCAAATCGAGCAACGCGACTGCGAACTGGCCGGCATGTTGAACTCGGTTGAAGCCATGATGCGCAATCTGGCCGAGAAGAAAGGGCTCAAGTTCACGATCACCCGCAGTTCCGACGTTCCCGCCAGGCTGCACACCGACGCGATTCGCCTCAAGCAATGCCTCGTAAACCTTATCGGCAATGCCATCAAGTTCACGGAGGAAGGATACATTCGAGTGCGCATCCTCCTCGATGGAGACCGAACCGATCCGTGCCTGCGGTTTGACGTCGAAGACACCGGCGTCGGCATCCCCCCAGAAAAGCAGGAGTCGATCTTCGACGCCTTCGAACAGGTCGATGGAACCACCACGCGAAAATACGGCGGCACCGGACTCGGGCTGGCGATCACCAGAAAGCTGGCCGGACTACTCGGCGGAGGGCTGTCCGTGAGCAGCCGGCCCGGACACGGCTCCGTATTCTCGCTGACCATGCCCGCTGGCTTCTGCTCCCTGGATAAGTCGCCCCAGGAAGTTTCCTCGGCAGAGGATCCTGCCCCCGCCTGCCCGTCTGCCGCATCCAGCCCACGCTTCGCCGGACGCGTGCTGGTCGCGGAAGACGTGCAAACGAATCAAATCCTCATCAAGCTGATTCTCGAACGACTGGGGCTGGACGTCACCCTCGTCGAGAATGGTCGCCAGGCGGTCGAACAGGCGACCCGCCAACCGTACGACCTGATCTTGATGGACGTACAAATGCCCGAGATGAATGGGCACGAGGCCACACGCGAGGTACGCCGCCGTGGGCTCGGGGTGCCCGTCGTTGCCCTGACGGCCCACGCCATGATGGAAGATCGACAACAATGTCTGGCCGCCGGCTGCGACGGCTATCTGAGCAAACCCATCGATCGGGATGAATTGATGGACGTTCTGGCACAGCACCTTCGCCCCGCGTCCGTCGACCTGCATTCCGAGCCAGGCACTGCCGCCTCTGCTTCGCCCGCTTCTGGTGCGCAGGAACAGGCCGAAACGCCGGTCATCACATGGGATGCGCTGATCGGTCGGCTGAGTGACGAGCATCTGGCCGCCGAGTTGATGGCTGTCTGTGTCGAAGACAACAGGAGGCGTCTGAAACGATTGGCCCAGGCCGTGGACAAGGGCGATGCGCCCGACGTGAAATCCTGCGCCCACGCGATCAAAGGTTCCACCGCCAACCTCGGGGCCGAACGAATCGCGTGGAGAGCCAGAGAGCTCGAAAAGCAGGCCGCCGGTGACGACCTCACCGGCGCCAGGGAGGATTTACAGCAGATCGTAGAGGAGTTTGAGCGGCTCGCGCAGTTCGTCTCAGCGCCCGATTGGATCGAGAGGGCCAAGAGACAGGCAGAAAGCGAGGCGTTCAACAATAATGAGGACACACGGTAATTTCAGGAGCATTCCAGTGAAATGTCTGATTGTGGAAGATGATCTGGCGTCACGCCGGCTCATGGAAATCTATCTGTCCAACTGGGCCGAGTGCCTCACTGCCGCCGACGGACGCGAGGCGGTCGAAGCATTCGTCGATGCGCTGGACTTCGGGCGTCCGTTCGACCTGATCTGCCTGGACGTGATGATGCCGGGCATGAACGGCCATGAGGCGCTGACCGAAATCCGACGGATCGAAGCCGAACGCGGCATCGGAGGACTCGACGGGGTCAAGGTCATCATGACCACCGCACTCGACGATTCGGCCAGCATCCTCGGCTCCTTCCGTGAAGGTTGCGAAGCCTACGTGGTCAAGCCCGTCGGCAAGGACAAGCTGCTGGCGCAAATCGAGAACTTGGGCCTGCTCCACCCGACGCGCTGACCGGCAGCGCCGTCTTTCGGGACGATGGATCGTCGCGCTGCCGTTGCGCGCCCACAGGGCTGGCGATCGCTCGTCAGTTGCTGCCGGTGGGGCGGAAGTTAGCCTGTGCGCCGTCCCAGCCGCCGCCGAACTGCTGGGGGCCCTGGCCGAAATCGACGGTCAACTGCCACCAGGTGTTTCGCGGATACCACCAGTGATCGCCCTCGAAGGGTAGCGTAATCTCCGCCAGGGGCATCTCCTCTCCATAGCCGAGCAGCCTCAGCGAACTGCCATTGCCCGCGACGTGGGCGACCGACAGCGTCCGGCTGTTGGGATGGTCCGCATCGAAGTGAATGCTGTCGGACGTAAGGATCCGCCCGGCCTCCGTCCGCAGCCGCACCGCATACCAGCCGGACTCGCTCACCGGGTAGTCCGCCTGGAAGTGTGCCGCCTTCTTCGGACTCGGGTGCCATACCCACCCCTCCGCATACTCCCCGCTGGCACCATTAACCGGCACGAGGCCGTCCACGATCCGGTTGCCATCTGTCACCGAGAACGCCTTCTGTATCTCGCCGTCCCGCAACAGTTCCACACGCGCAATCGTTTCCCCGGTGCCCACCGTCGTGATGATGTGAGCGTAGAACCGCCGCCTCAACTCGACGAATCGCGTGCAGTTGCTGATTTCCAGCAGCAGCGCCTCCGGCTGTTGTTGACCCGATCGGTCTGCCGCCTCGAAGTAGATCGGGCTCGTGATCGCCCAGTTGCCCTGCGCGTCCTCCACCCGCAGCACATACCCACACGTCTGCGCTTCTTCGAGTTCCTTCTCCAACGCGATCGGGCTCTCCCGCCCGGTCAGGTCTACCGCCCAGATGCGTACGCCGTTGCGGTAGAGCTGCGCCGTGCGCACTCCATCCCGGGTATGAATCGTCAGGGTAGCCTTGCAGGACCGCCTGCCGTTCAATTCGATTGTGTCACCGGGCTCATGCCCATCGATCCGAAAGAACGGGAAGATGGCGCTGCCATTGGTCGCGAAGGTCCTGCCCTCGCGCAGGGCCTCGACAATCGCCGGATAGGTGAACTGTTCGGCATGGCAGTACACACGCCGATCTCCAGGCGACGACGTCCGCACCCGCCCCAGCGCGCTGTCGGTCGATCCACTGACTCCGACGTGATTGCCCAGGTTCAACGCCATAAACCACAGCCATTCCGTCGCCCGCGAATCCACGTCGAACAAATCCGCGCAGTTGCCCATCACCATGTCGGAGAAGAACTCGGTCGCACCCATCCAGTGCAACTGATAGGGCGGCGACAACGGATGCGTATGGGTCACGACTCCCCCCAGGCGATGCACCCGCTCCTTGAGCGCCTGCACGGGCAGAGGCTGATTGTAGATCCTCTCCAAAAAACCGGAATCCAGCCGCTCGGTAATCCCGGGTGTATTGACGTGCCCGATATACGCACCCGGACGCTGCTCCGCAGCGTAGCGCAACAGGAATCGAGGTGTGTCCAGCCGATCAATGTCGTCGTAGGGAACGTTGGAGCCCGCTTCGGTGATCCAGTTCAGACCGTTCGCACGCCCCTGGAGCGCGGTATAGGCGAGACTGGCCTTGACCGTCGCGTGAGCATCGTGTAGCGCATGAACGTGATTGTCGCCGCAATACCATCCGTGCGCCTCGGGCGAGAACCACCGGTAGAGCCTGGCGGTGAGATGGTAGATCCGGCCGGCAGCGAAGTCTTCCCGGATCTCCAGCGGAACGTAATCGGGCCCGCTGCTCAGCTCGATTCGGGTCTGCCCGCCCGGCACCGCCACTTCGAAGCTCCCATCGGCATAGAACCGCCCATCCGCATACAGCCCGTGCCCGGAGCCGTCAACGTGAGAACCGTCGGCTGCGGTAACGATCGCTCGCACGGGTATCCCCTCGTCCTCTGCCCTCAGATCGTGGACCTCCACGGTGATCCTGACCCTCCCCCTCTGATCGCAAGGCCCCACGTCCTTCGCCGTGTATTCACTCGTCCGACCATCACTGCTGCCACAGGCCAGCAATACGATCGCCAGCCGTGCCAAGAACCCAGTGCGTGTTCCATTCATCATTCAAAGGTGTCCTTCCAGAGAGTCGATCCGGCCGTCGAGCAGAGACATTAACGTCCGGCCAGATGCTGAACGCTGTCGCCCCCGAAGCAGTCCTTCTTCCGGATCTCCGACCCCAGCGGAAAAGCCTGGACCTGCCGATACCCTCGGGAACTCATGCAGCCGGCGAAGGAATTCGCCTCGTCCAGCTCCCGGTCCACCTCCTCCACCAGTTCGTTGCCCATCCGCCACGATTGGCCCTGCTCGACGCTGTCGCGATACCGCAGAACGTGTTCTTCCTGGGCCCGCGCCTGCGCCTGCCGGTTGCATTGTCGGCAATCGTCCGCGATCTCCTCAAGTGTCCGGTCCGGATGGAACCAGTATGTCTCTTGCCTCGAATGGCACCCGAGACACGCCAGGCAGATCCCAATCATGAGGATTACCCTGTTCATCGCTCTGTTTCCTCCCTTCGGAACCTCTATTCCGGCGCCTCGTTGTCGCCCTAGCCCGCCAGTTGCTCGGCCAGGCACGCCAGCACGTTGTCGATCAGCGCCGGGCCTTCCGCCGTCTGGATCGAGATACACTCCAGCACGGGAATCGTCTTGGCCTGCTCGGCACCCAGGATGACCGACAGATATTGCTTCAATACGTTGCGCACCCTGCCGGTCAGTTCCTCCGATTCGTCATCGCTGACTTTATCGCGCTTGTTGAGCACGACGATGATCTCCCGGAGCTTCTTGCGTGCGGGATGGCTCTTGCGCAGCACCGTGTCGAGCCGATTGCAGAACAGGCGCAGCCAGTTGACCGTCGTTTCCACTGGCTTGCTGCTGTCGATCATGATCACCACCGCGTGCGGCTTGCGCTGCCCGACCAGACTGGCGTGCTGCACCGGCCCGGTCTGCCCCGGCGTATCCACCGTCCGCCGCACGTTCAGAACGAGTTGCCCGTCCGCCCCCAGCGTCAGCACGAACGTAGGCGACTTCGTCAGACCGTACGTCATCTCACGCTCGCCTTCCGGGTGCAGCCGGCCCAGTTGAAGATATTCGGCGAACTTGCTCTTGCCCGCCGTACTGGGCCCAACCACGAGAATCTCTTTGCCCTTGGCGTACGTCCGCAGGCGCGCCAAACCCTTCGGCGCGCCACGCCGGACCGTCCGGTCCTCCGTGATCGCAGACGTCGCTTTGCCTCTGGCGCTCATGCCTCAGTCCCCCAAGCGGCGCCCACCGCAGCCCCTTCGCAACGAGCGCCGGCGCCACAGCAGCACACCTTCGCTATTGTACGCAGCGCCCGCGCGCCAACTCAACCGAATATTGACCCCAATCACCTCTGCCAATCCCCATGAAAGCGCCCGCGTCCTCGAACGACGGACCGGATCCATCAGAACAGGCCCTGAAGCGGTCGAAATGACGTTCTTCCCTGCCCAAACGAGAAAGGTACCCGACGCAGAGGAGACTCGCGCCGGGTACCTTGAAAATGGCAAGCGAGACAATCAACCTACCGGATCTTGTCCAGCGCTTGTCGGGCTCTCTGCTTCGTGCCGCCGTTGGCGGATTTCTCAGTCACCAGCCGAAGGGCCTGCTGACGCTGCTCCTGGCTCAACCCCTGGCTGCCGGCCGCGACCTTGACAATCGCCGAGTATGCCTCCTCAGCCACCGCCGGGTCCTGCGCCAGCGTCCTCAATAGTTCGAGCGAACCGCCGGTGGGCGCTTCGCCCAGTGCCGCGATCGCCAGCCGCTCTTCTTCCGGGCGCTTGATCTGCGGACGCAGATCCGAAATCCGAGCTACCTTCTCCTCGGCGCTCAGCTTGCCGTTGCCCCGGAGGAATTGCAGATAACCCCTCAGCGCCAGCACCTGGTGCGACATCTTCGAACCCGTGCGTGTCAGCCGCAGCAGCGCCTCCCCGGCGTCGGCATCCTCGGGCCAGTTGTTCGGCCAGGTCGACAGGATCCGCACCGCCTCGTCCTGCACGGTCGATGCATTGCTCGCGATCCCTGCCAGCACCGCGCTCAGCGCTTCGGGGCCGCCGACCACCGCCAGTGCGTGCAGGCCGATGATCTGGAGCGAACGATCGTTATTCTTGGTCAAAGGCAGCAGATACGGCACGCTTTTGGCGCCCGAACGCCCCGTGACCGCCAGCAACGCCTTTTCGATCGCCGCACGGGCTCTCGAATCCGACGTCTTCTCCACCAGCCTCACCAACTCGGGAACCTGCTCATTCTGCCCGAGAATGCCGATGGCGTTGATGGCCACTGCACGAATGCCGGCGTCCGAATCTTCGAGACTCGAAACAATCGCAGGAACCGCATCGCAGATTTCCCTTTGACTCGCCAGTTCGATCAGCACCTGCCGCAGTCTGCCCTTGGCATTTGGCAGCCGCGTCAGCAACTGCGCGTCCACTTCCTTATCTGCCAGCCGCGAAAGCGTCTCCTGCGCTGCGTTCTGGATCTCGGCATCGCTTTCGGTTGCCGCCTCCAGCAGAACCGGGATCGACGAGACGTCGCCAAGACGGATCAAGATACCGATCGCCGTAATGCGCAACGCCTTTGGCCCACCCTGGGCAGCACGAACTACTGCCGGCAGCACCGCTTCATCGTCCCGATCCGCCAGCGCCAGCAGCAGCAGGGGGCGCTTCGCCGGGCTCAGGCGATCCATCTCCGCCGCCAGCGCCTCCGACACATCGCGTCCGGGAAGCTCCCGTGCCGTGCGAAGCCCGATGGCCGTCCGGTCCTTGTCCGTCGACTCCAGTTGTTCGAGCAATAGCGGAATCCCCTCGGAGCCACGGGCCAGAATCGCCCCGCGAATGGCCTCCAGGCGCCTCTGTTTGGGTACCTCCGCCCGACACACGGTATCGTACAGCTTCACCGCCTCCGCCGTCTGGTTCTGGTTCAGATAGCCTTCAGCGCACAGGATGCAGCCTTCCGCCACCGCCGAACGCACCCCGGCCGGCGCCTTGGGCAACGCCTGTGCGAGGGCCTGGCCCGCCCGATCGCCGCCGATGTGCCCCAGCGCCACTGCCGCTGCGGAGGCGACGTCCGCATCCTCGTCACCGAGCTTCTGGATCAATCCTTCTACGGCCAGTCGGTCCCGACGCACGCCGATCGAGTTGATCGTCCCGATCAGCAGCCGGCCCTGCAACGAACCCATCGCCTCGCGCAGTGCCTCATCGGCCGCCGCGCCCGGGATCGCCTCCAGCGCAATCCTCGCCCACGATGCCAGCTCCCTATCGGCCAGCAGGGGGATCAAAGCCGGGACCGCCTCGTCGGTGCCGTAGATGGCCAGTTGCTTGCAGGGAATGGCCTTCTCCGCTGCTGGAGCGTTCGATTGAAGGATGGCGATCAATTCTCGCTCTTTGTCCTTGGCCGCCGCCTGGTCCTGGCCCGCCGCGACAGCCGAGACGGCCATCACCACCAGCAGAACGAACCACGCAAAATATCTCTTCGCAACATTCATAGGTATCCTCATGATTCAGGTGGATTCTTTCGAAAGGTCGGACCTCAGATCCGCCACGGCGCCCGCAGGGCCTCCGAACGCAGCCGGTTGGCCTGCTCGTCGCCGACGAACTCGCACGTCTTCGGATCGAACGTGACCTTGCGATCCAGGAACAGCGCGATATTGGCCGCATGGCACGCGACATGCGCCCAGCACGCCGCATCGGCGTCGGCCCGGGTATGGGCGCGCGTCTTGACGCAATCGAGGAAGTCGCGCACGTGGAAATCGGCCGGGTAGCCCGGAATCTTGGCGCCTCTGCGCGTCAGCAGATTCGGAGAGCTGGCCGCGAATTCCGCGTCATCGCCCGTCTCCACCCAGCCCGTCGTCCCTTCGAAACGAACCGGACACGAGCCCAGCGGCAGCCAGCCGTCGTTACGCATCACGAGCTTGACGCCGTTGGCATAGCGGGCGTGCAACTGCCCATCCACCGGCTCGTACTCCACCGGCGCCGTGTCGTCGGCCTGGTTCGCCCACTGACACAGATCGACGCAGTGCGAGCCCCATTCGAGGCATCCGCCGCCCACCAGGCCGCCGCCTTTCTCGAAGTGGAAGGCGTTCATCAGCCGCTTGTTGTAGGGGCGCCACGCCGCGGGGCCGAGGTACAGGTCCCAGTCGACCTCCTCGCGCGGCGGCTGCGGCTCGGCGGGCATCCAGCCGCTCGTCT
>CAZTGH010000199.1:0-9423 GCA_964612985.1 uncultured Pirellulales bacterium | reverse complement strand
ACAACAACTGTTCGGCCTTGCGAATGTCGGAGCCATAGGCGATCCCGACGGGGAAATCGCGGCGCAGAATGCTGTCCGTCAGCGTCCAGTTGATCAGCCGGCCGGTGATGAACTCCTTGTTCGGCACGATCAGTTCGCGCTGGTCCCACTTACGGATCGTCGTGGCGCGAATGCGAATCATCGTAACCCGCCCCGTGACGTCGCCGACGGTTACGATGTCGTCGACGCGGATCGGCTGCTCGAACAGCATGATCAGGCCGCTGACGAAATTGGCGAAGATCTCCTGTAATCCGAACCCCAGACCCACGGTCATCGCCGCGATGAGCCACTGCACCTTGGACCAGCCGATGCCGATCTCGGTAAAGGCCAGCACGACGCCGATGATGACCAGGATGTACCGGCAGATGGTGATGATCGCGAAACGAACCCCCCGGTCCAGCGGCAGGTGCCGCAGAATGACGATCTCCAACAGGCCTGGCACGTTTCGCGCGACCATTACGGTCAGCACGACCACGACCAAAGCGGTGAACACCGCGCCAAGCGTGACGATTTCTTCCGGACTGGCCTTGTAGAGTTGGATGGTCCCGAGCTTGACCATCGCCGGCAACACGTCCTGCCAGATGTACCAGGCGCCGACGACCACAACGATCGTGGTCACTGCTGCGATGAGCCGACGGGTCTGCTGCGACATCTCGAAGATCGTCTGCTCGGGTTTGATCTTGCTCTCGGGCGTTTCGCCTGGCTTCAACGGCATGGATGGGACGGGGACCTGCTGGGGCTTCTGTTCCGCTGCGGCCTGCCGCTTCTGACGCTCCAGCAGCGCGAGCCTGCGCTGGGCGACCGTCAGCCCGCGGACGAAGATGGCCTGAATCATGATCGCCGCCAGGATCAGCCCCATCGAGTACATCAGCTTCTCGTTGAGGTGGCGCGCGCCGTAGAGATAACCCATCCCCGCCAGGACGGCAAACGACAGCGGGATCAGCAGACACGCCGGGTACCAGATGAAGCGAAGCCGGTCGAACCAGCCTCCGCGCCGCGGTTTCAGATACGTTTCGATCAGGGGCGACGACGGACGCAGCACCAGCAGCAGGAACGCCGTCAGTCCGGCATATCCCACGATGAACAAGACGCGTCCTGCCGCATCGTACCATAGCTCGTCCGTCTGTTGCGTCCGCAGCACCTCGAAGACGAACGCGATCGGGAGGATGAATAGAAGGAACCATCGCAGATGACGGCGCAGAAAGGCCAATGGCTCTTCGCGCAGTCGAAAATGATCCTGCCCCAGACCATGCGCCATCGCCAGGTGGCGCAGAAAACTCAGCACGAAGACGGCGGACGCCAGTCGCCGCAGGCCTGCCGCGACCGCGCGAGTGAAATCGTCCCCGGCTACTGCCGCCAGTCGCCAGTGGGCCAGCAGCAAAAACGCAGGCCATGTAGCCGCCAGCAGCGCGGTCAGTACCAGTGCCTCGATCGTCAGCAGGAAACGATCCGTTTGAACCTGCCGGACCTTTTCGCCGGTGACTTCGATCCGCCGATGGATCTTCCGGTGAAAGACCACGGCCGCGATCACCAGCGCGACGATCAGAACATAGACCGACGGATTGGCCGTCAGATCGGTCAGCACGGCGCGGGCGGCGTTCTGCCAGTTGGTCCAGGACACGAGCCACAACAGCGCCCTGGCGGTCAGGCCAATGTCGGATAGCCCCGGTGTGCGACTGCTCTTGACCCACAGCACATTGGCGTCGATGAAGTCGGCGAACTTCTCGGCAGTCGTGACCAACGACTGCTCGGTGCTGTCGAGTTGGGTCAGTCGGGTGGCATAATCCCACGACAGATCGGAAACCGCCCGCAGCAGCTTGCGCTGGCTCTCGTACGCCTCGGCCGCTTCCTGCACGATCTCGTCGCGCTGTGCCTCGCCCAGAGACGGGTCCAGGCCGGCCTCCAGCTCCGCCAGTTCGTCGCTGAGATCGCTCAACTCGGACCACTGCTTCTCATAGGCCATCGCCGCAAGCTGCGCCGAGACGATCTCGGACGGGCGCTCGCGCATACGCTGCTCGCTGGCGCTGATGTCGGGGAGCTTGTCGCGTTTGCCCAGCAGGAGAATGCCCATCGAGTCGGTGACTCGCCCGGCGGTCTCGATCTGATCGAGGACCTCGTCGAAATCCTTCTGTACGGAGGCCAACTTGGCATCGACCGACTCGGCATACCTCGTGACCTTCTGAATCCTCGAGACGAGTTCCGCCTGCTGCTGCGCCAGCTCGGCGTTCTCCTGCACGATCGGCTGGATCTCGGGCCGGGCCGACCTGGTTTCCCGCTGGGCGCGGAGGGCTTCGGTCTTGGCCGCCTGGGCCGCCTGCTGTCGCAGCGCCGTGACCTTCTCCTGCCAGAAATCCACTCGTTTCTGTGCGGCCACCACCTGCCGGGCCGCCTGGTCGCGCCGCGCGGCCAGCAGATTGTTGGTCGCATCGTAGCGCAACAGCTCCTTGCTGTTGGCGTCGAGCCGATTCTGCAGGGCCTTCCGCTCGGCCAGCAGGGCCAGGCGATTGGCCCGCTCGGTCTCGGTCTGCGGCGTCCCGATGGCGTCCAGCGCCTCTTGAATCTCATTGAGCCGCTGCGCGGCGGCCTTGGATTCCTCGGGGATCTTCGTCCTTCGCTCGGCACGCTTGCGCGGCTCGTCCTCGAGATCCGCTGCCTTCCTCTTGGCCTCATCGAGTGCGGTGGCTGCCTGTGCGAGATTCTGCTCGGCCTGGGCCAGAGTCAGGTCCGCGGGGGCTTCCAGTGCGGGAGGTGTCGCCGGCTGAGCGAGGGCTTTGGTGATCTCCTCGAGGGCCGACGGAGCGTTTTTGATCGCCTGTGTGTGTTGCCGGTCTCTTTCGGCCAGCTCTTCGGCCAGCTTCAACTGGGCCAGCGCCCGATCGTACGTCTCAGTGAGCTCGGCCTTGGCGTCATCGGCCAGATCCTGGGATTCTGCGATCTGCTTCTTACGGGCCTGAATGACTTCGGCCGTAACCTCCGGCGCAGTGGGGATATTGTCACCGGGGGCCGCCGAAACCTCGACAACCGTGTTCGGCTCGCTCACCTCATTGGGACTGGCCGGCGTCGCCTGGGGTGTCTGCCCGATCGACGACGGCGCGCTTGCCGCCAGCACGACTGCCGCCAGCGCGACTGCCGCCAGCGCGACCAGCCATCGATCTGCGCTTCTGAACCTGCCCGATTTCCAGTTGACCATGAAGATCTCCGAGACCGCCCCCCGGATGCGGCACCTTCGTGATGCGTTCGACATCCGCGACGGAGTTCTGTTGCTGTGCGTTTTGAGTGGCCGCCAGTGTACTGAGCGGAACTCCAAATGGACAGCAAAAACCGCCGGCATCGGCCCGCTGGACCGCGTGCAAAAGGTAGGACGAACGACACGGGGAAAGGCAAGGGGCCGAAGACGGCGCGTCACCCCCGTTACTCCGGCCCTCGCCGATCTGTCAGAAAGAGCGTCCCACCGCAAACGCAAGACTCACTCCGCACAAATCCAAGACGTCTCGTGTCTCCGATTTATTGCATGGCAATGTCGGGTGGATGCTGGGTATTGAGGGGGACTACGATCTAGATGAGGCCTCAGGTCCGGTAAAGCCGTACTCGGCAGGGGAGAAATTCCCACATAGGCCTGGGACTCTCGGGGATACAGGATGGTGCCGAACGTGTGAATTCTCCGTGCTGGCAATAGACTCGCCGAATTGGTATAATAGAACGGTCCATCGGAGGGGCGGGAGGGGATTACTGTCCGGCGGCAGATCAACGTGCCTGCCGGCGATGGTGAGGTTGGGTTGATGTATGAAACGGGGGTTCGGGTCTCGATGTACATCGCGATGATTCCACAGAGGACCACTGCGGGCCACCGACGCCCAGGGTGGGCGTCGAGCCTCATTCTGGTGCTGCTGACTGTCCTGCTGGCGGTGAGCCCATCGTCCGGCGCCGAGGCGGTGTTCCTCAAGTCCCGACGGTTCGTTCCGAAACCCGGCCTGGGCGATCTGCCGACCGGTTCCGAGAGAATCCACGTGATCCTGCAACTGGAGGCGGTGCCGACGCCCGAACAGAAGACCGCTCTGGCCCGCCGACAGGTGAAGCTGCTGGCCTATATCCCCAAGCTTTCCTGGCTGGCAAGTCTGCCTTTAGGCGAGGCGGAGAGTGTCGCAGCGATCCCTGCGGTTCGGGCGTTGGCCAAGATCGAGCCCGAAGACAAGATCGATCCGATCCTGCGCGAGCAGGGCGTCAATAGCTACTCCAGAGCTGACGGCGGCATGGGCAGGCTGATTGCAGCCTTCTTCGAAGACGCCGACCTTCAGGCGGGTGTCGAAGCCATCACCCGTCTTGGAGGTCGCATTCTCGAACACAGGGACGCGGATCACCGCATGGTCCTGCTCCTGTCCGAAGATCGCATCCACGACCTGGCCTCACACGACGGCGTCAAGTGGATCGACCAGCACTACCCGTCGACGGACCTGAACGACGGAGTGCGAGCGGCGACAAATGGCGAGTTGGTGCAGGCTCTGCCCTACAGGCTCAGCGGCGCCGGCGTCATCGTCGGTCAGTGGGAGTCGGGCCATCCCGACGCCAATCACGTGGACCTGACCGGCCGGGTGGCGAATATCGACGGCCACGGCAAGGCGGGCGACCACGCCACGCTGGTAGCCGGCACGATCCTGGGCGATGGAAGTCTGTTGTCGAGCCGGCGGTACCGGGGCATGGCGCCGGCTGCGACGCTCGTCTCGTTTCGCGCCTGGGACAATGCCGCCGAGCTTGTCGAGCAATACGAGCAGGCCATCGGTCTCTATGGCATCGACATCTCCAACAATTCTTGGGGCAAGGTCGAGTGGCATGCCTACAAGGACTACTGTGCCGCGCTGGACGATATCGTTCGGGGCGGGCTGGGCAAGCCCGTCTCCATCGTCTATGCGGCGGGCAACGAAGGCGACTGGGCCACCATCGCTTCGACCGCCGTCGGCAAGAACGTCATCACCGTCGGCGCTACGAATTCCGACGATGGCTCGATCTGGTCCTGGAGCAACAAGGGCCCGACCGCTGACGGCCGGCTCAAACCCGACCTGATGAGCCCCGGTTGCGAGGCCCGCAGAGGCTGGGGCATCTGGTCGACCCTGCCCGGCAATCGTTATGGCTCGGGTTGCGGCACCTCGCTGGCGGTCCCGTCGGTCTCGGGAACGCTGGCCTTGCTATTGGAGGACTGGCGGGCGATCCACGAAACCGATCCATTGCCTTCAACGCTCAAGGGCATTCTGATCCAGACCGCGATGGATATCAACACCCCCGGTCCCGACTATGCCTCGGGATACGGATCGATCGACGCCAAGGGGGCCGTCGACCTGATCCGAGCCGACACGCTCGACGAGAGGATCGTGCAAGACCGCATCTCCGAGCCGGACCAACAGAAGGAATATCGGTTGCACGTGCCGCCGGGACAGGACGAATTGAAACTGACCCTGGCCTGGGACGACGTCGCTGCGGATCCGCTGGCGGCCATGGCATTGGTCAATGACCTGGACCTCGTGGTCACCGACCCGGCTGGTCGGCGGGCGTTTCCCTGGACGCTCGATCCGGACCTCCCGCAGGAACCGGCCGCCCGCGATCGCGAAGATCATACCAATAACATCGAGCAGGTCTATGTCGAGGCCCCCACGGAGGGCATCTGGCGGATCGTCGTATCGGCCGCTTTGGTGCCCCAATACCCACAAACCTATTCTCTACTGGCCGCATCCGGGGCCTTGGAGCCCCTGACGCCGGCAGCGGAGCCTGAATGAACAAGCGATTCTCACTATCCTGAATTCTTATCGAGATACGATTCGCAGGAGGAAGGACTTGGATATGAATAGACTGATCGTATTGCTGATGGCTTCGGTTCTGAGCGTTCCCTGCCTGGCGGCCACGATCACCGTCGATGACAACGGATCCGCCGATTATGCGACGATTCAGCAGGCCATCGACCAGTCGCAGGATGGTGACGTCATCGTGGTCAGGCCAGGCACGTACGCCGAGCGGGTGGTCTTCAACGGGCGGCGCGTGACCGTCCGCAGCGAAGATCCCAACGATGAGCGGACCGTCCAGGGGACGATCATCGACGCACCGTCCGGCGCGGGGGTCACCTTCGACTTCGGTGAGACCAGCCGATCCGTTCTGGAAGGCCTGACCGTCACCGGTCACGGCATCGTCTGCGTGGCGTCGGCCCCGACGATTTCAAAGAATGTCATCCGCGACTGCGAAGGCGCCGGCATTGCGGGCGAGAACGAAGCGGCGCCGACCATCGTGGGCAACACCATTGTTGACAACGGCGCCGAGGGCGTTTTCGCGTGCAGTGGACCGATCGTGAGCAACACGATCACGCGCAACACCGCCGGCGCCGCCTACTGCAACGGCTCGATCCGCGATAATGTCATCTCCTACAACGCCGATGCGGGCGGGCTGTATTTCTGCGATGGCGAGATCGTCGGCAATTCGATCGTCGGTAACTACGCGGCCCCCGACGGCGGCGGCCTCTACGCCTGCAACGGCTGGATCGAGAACAACATCATCGCCGGCAACCGCACCGATGGCGAAGGCGGCGGCCTGTACGGCTGTATGCAACTGATCTGCAACAACACCATCGTGGGCAACGTCGCCGGCACGTACGGCGGCGCGATCAGTCGCTGCCCGGGCACCGTTCAGAACAACATCATCGCCTACAACGAGGCCTCGACTGCCGCCGGCATCTACGGATTCGCCATGAACTCCTACAACGCCTTTTGGATGAACGCCGGCGGCAACTTCGGTGGCGACGCCAGCCTGGGCGCCGGCGATTTCGTCGCCGATCCGCTCTTCGTCGCCGAGGGCCGGTGGGATGACGGCGGCACCGCGCAGATCGACGACGACATCTGGATCGATGGTGATTATCACTTGCAGTCCGAGGCTGGCCGCTGGGACCCGACGGCGCAGCGATGGGTTATTGACAGCGAAACGAGTCGGTGCCTCGATGCCGGCAGCCCCGCCTCGCAGTGGTCGACCGAACTGTGGCCCCATGGCGGTCAGGTCAACGTCGGCGCCTACGGCAATACCCCACAGGCGAGTATGTCGCTCTCCGACGTGGGGCATCCCGCCGACCTGAACCACGATGGGCAGATCGAGCCCGACGATCTGGCCCTGCTGATGGCGATGTGGCTCAGCGATGAAGATCTGCTGGCCGAGGATCTCAACCGCGACGGCATCGTGGATTTCGTCGATCTCGCTGTCTTTGCAGACGCCTGGAAATCGGGACCGCCGACACCGACGCCTCCGCTGCCGAACCCGATGACCTGGGCGACCGCGCCGTATGGCGCCGGTCCCTATTCGATCGCGATGGCAGCGACGACCGCTGCCTCCACCGACGGCACCGGTGTAGAATATTACTTCGAGAACTCACAGAACCCTGATTTTAACAGCGGATGGGTCAGCTTCGCCGCCGGTGAAGAACCCCGATGGGAGCAGACCGGGCTTGAGCCGATGAGAAGCTACTGGTACCGCGTCAAAGCGAGGAACCAGGGCAACCAACTGGAGACGGACTGGTCCGAGAATACCCGGGCCTCGACGCTCGCGGCCGATACCGAGCCGCCGACGCCGAGTCCGATGAGGTGGGAGACCGAGCCGTTTGGCTCGGGCCCGAACTCGCTTCGCATGGTGGCCACGGAGGCGACGGATCCGAGCGGTGTCGAATACCAGTTCGACTGCACGTCCCATCCGGCTTACACCAGCGATTGGCAGGACAGCCGGACCTATGAGATCAGCTCTTTGTCGCACGACCACTACACCTTCCGCGTTCGCGCCAGGGACAAGTCGCCCGATCAGAATACGACCCTCTACTCGCTCTCGGCGACCGCCGACCTTCTGCCGCCTACGCCGGACCCGATGGAATGGGAGTCCGAGCCCGACGAGGTCAATCGAGGCGGAGCCCTGAACTACTATGTCGAGATGACCGCCGTTGAAGCGGTCGATGAGAGTGCCGACGTGGAGTATTTCTTCGAGTGTACGACCGAATCGGGCTTCAGCAGCGGTTGGCAGAGTTCCCGCGAGTACTCCGTCCTGGTCGGACGCTCGGGTCAGGGCCACCGCTTCCGCGTCAAGGCCAGGGATACCTCGCCAGGGCGCAACGAAACGGGCTGGTCGCCGGTCGCGGTTGCCCGGTAAGGCAATGGAGCACGATCCAGGCCCGCTTGCACGCGTAGAGTAAGAATTGACGTAATGATGGAGGATCGCAGCTTCGGTGTTCGATCCCCGATTCCATCATTTGAACATTCTGTTGCTTGGCGGCGTTCGCCGCGCGGCAGCACGGCGTGGCGCCTGTGGAGATCTGTTATGGGCGAGCCCCGTTGGGAGCACTATTCGCATCCGGCGGACATGGGCATTCGCGGCTTCGGTCGCACCCGTGAGGAAGCGTTCGCCCAGGCGGCGCTGGCGCTAACCGCCATTATCGTGGACCTTGAGAAAATCGAGCCTCGCGAGCCCGTCGAGATCGTCTGTGAAGATGACGACGACGAGATGCTGTTCTGGTACTGGCTCAGCGGATTGCTTTACGAAATGGGCACGCGGAACATGGTGTTTGGCCGGTTCGAGATCGAGCCCACCGAGCAGGGCATCCGGGCGACCGCCTGGGGCCAGGAGGTGGACGTCGCCACGCATGAGCCTGCGGTAGAGGTCAAAGCAGCCACGTACGCGGATCTGAAAGTCGAGCGCAATGCCGAGGGCATGTGGATGGCCCAGTGCATTGTGGACGTATGAAAATAAGCACGAAGCACGAAATCCGAAATTCGAAACAAGATCGAATACGCCAAATCCAAAATCCCAAGATGGCTCGCGCCCGCTCGAATGCGCCGGGCGTATTTCGAACATTTGGGCTTTGGTCATTTGATTTTGTTTCGAGTTTCGACATTCGGATTTCGAACTTGATCACGGAGGGCAATTATGTACGCCGAGAAGCTTAAACGTACCGACGACTGTGCCTGGTCCATCGCGCCGTTCGGATCGATGCAGGTTCCCGTCGTCGTCTACGCGGACAAGCCCCTCATCGATGCCATGGACGAGCAGGTCTACGCCCAGGCGGCCCACGTGGCAGCGCTGCCTGGCGTGGTCCAGGCGTCGTATGCAATGCCCGATGCGCACTGGGGTTATGGCTTCCCCATTGGCGGAGTGGCGGGGTTCGATGCCAACCAGGGCGGGGTGATCTCTGCCGGCGGCGTCGGCTTCGATATCGCCTGTGGCGTCCGGGCGCTAACGACCGGTCTGACCCATGATGACGTCGAGCAGGTCAAGGACTCGCTGGCGACGATGCTGGCCAAGCGCATCCCGGTGGGCGTCGGCAGCCGGGGCAAGATCAAACTGTCCGCAAGCGAGATGGACGACATGTTGCGAGGCGGC
>CAZTGH010000198.1:0-9457 GCA_964612985.1 uncultured Pirellulales bacterium | reverse complement strand
CAGTTGGGGCTTTCCGACCGCGTTCAGATCCTGCATCAGGACTACCGCGATCTGAATGGGTCGTACGACAAGCTGGTGAGCATTGAGATGATCGAGGCGGTCGGGCATCAATATCTGGGGCATTTCTTGCATGCGTGCAGCCAGCTTCTCAAAGCGGACGGACTCATGGCGCTACAGGCCATCACCATCGCGGATCAATACTACGCGCAGCACGTCCGCAGTGTCGACTTCATCAAACGCTATATCTTCCCGGGCAGTTGCCTCGTATCGGTAACCGCACTCTGTCAAGCGGCGACGCGGGAGACCGACCTGCGCGCCGTCGGTCTCGAAGACATTTCCCGCCATTACGCGGAGACCCTGCGGCGGTGGCGATACGCCTTCTTCGACCACCTCGATGATGTCAGGGCTCTGGGATTCGACCAGGCCTTCATCCGCATGTGGGAGTTCTACCTGTGTTATTGCGAAGGGGCCTTTGAGGAACAGTACATTGGCGATATTCAGATGGTTCTCGCCAAGCCCCTGTATCGGCAGCCGGCGCCGCCGACACCGATCGGCGCGGTCTATGACGACGGGAAGGCAGGTCCAGTTTGAAAACGCTGCTTTACGTTCTCGGCGAGACCGTCGGGTGGTTCGCCTGCGTTCTGGGGGCCGCGCACCACAAGCACTGGCTGGGTGTGCTGGTTGTGATGGCACTGCTCGCAGTGCACGTGGCCACACGGGCCGGACGCTCCATACTTCGTATCCTCACCGTGATGCTGGTATCGGTCGTCTTCGGCTTCTGTTTCGATTCGCTGTTGATTCTGGGCGGGGTATACACGCCGGTACGCTGGCTGATCCCCTCTCCCTTCGCAACGATCTGGCTGATGACGCTGTGGGCCAATTTCAGCCTGATCGTCGACGTACCGCTGGGATGGCTTCAAAAACACTTGGCCGTCGCCGCGATCTTCGGGGGCGTTTTCGGCCCGGCGGCCTATCTGGGGGGCCAGCGATTGGGAGCCATCCAGATCGCCGACCCGGTGTCTTCCAACACCGGTGTGCTGACGATTGCCTGGGCGTTCGGCTTGGCGCTTCTTATGCTGCTCGCGCGGCTCCTGCCGGGCTATCGATCTGGACCAGAGACGCTTGCCAGGTCTTGAGGTGAGGATCAGGCAGGGCGCTTGCCAAAAAGGTAATGGCTCACATACCACTCACTGCCCCCACGGAAACCCCATAGTTCGGCGCAGGCCAGGAAGAAGATGCGCCAGCGCTGGAACCAGCGTGAGGCCTCGCTGTCCCCGTAGGCGGTCCGGAGGATGGGCAAGACCGCCTCGCGGCGTTCGTCCAGATTCCTGAGCCAGGCCTCGGCCGTCTTCTGGTAATGGGTGCCGTTCAGACGCCAGTGGTCCTTCAGGATCAGATCGTCCTGAAAATAGAGCAGAAGGTCGTCCGACGGCATGATGCCCCCAGTGAAGAAGTACTTGCCCATCCAGTCGTCCTCGCCTTCCGTCTCGAAGAAGTAGGCATACTCGCGATGGGTGAAGATATGGACGAAGAGCTTGCCGTCTGCCTTCAGCCATTCGGCGATACGGCTTAGCAGGGTCTTGTAGTTGCGCATGTGCTCGAACATCTCGATAGAAACCACCCGATCGAAACGGCGTGCCGTAGCGAACGTGTTGGCATCCGCTGTGACGACCTCGATGTTCGTGAACCTCTTTTGCTGGGCCTTGTCAGTGATGAAATCGCGTTGCAAGGCGGAATTCGACACCGAGAGGATCCGGCATTTCGGATAGTGCTCCGCCGTCCAGAGGCCAAACGAACCCCAGCCGCAGCCCAGATCGAGGACGTCCATACCGTCAGCGATTCCCGCTCGTTCGCAGACTTGCTCCAAGGCTGCCTCCTCTGCCGCATCGAGGCAAGCGACGCCGTCGGGCCAATAGCAACAACTGTACTTCAAACGCGGGCCCAGCGCCAGTTCCATGAACCCCGGCGGCATCTCGTAGTGCTGTTCGTTCGCCTTGTCCGTAGCGATGGCCACGGGACTGCGCCGCAATTCCTGCACGAGCTTCATCTTGGCCTGCAACTGATCGGCTGGTGTACTTCTGCGTTCCAGTCGCAGCCGTTTGCGATCCAGGGCGCGAATGCCCGCACGCACCACCGCATCGGGCATCCACCCCCGCTCCATCATGTCAATCAGTCGTTTCATGAGACCTCTCGCTTCGGAAACCACGGAATGAACGAACTGGTTGTCTGCTGGTAGCGCCGGTAATCATCGCCCCGGCTCTGCAGGGCCCGTTTCTCGGTATACGGGATACCCGTCACCTTGTACAGGAACAGCAGCATCACGAGCGGCCCGGCGAGCGCCACCCACCAGTAGGGCGAGCCGATGGCCAGGCATACATAGGTGAACCAGTGGACCCACTCAAAGAAGTAGTTTGGATGCCGGCTGTAACGCCAGAGTCCCACCCGACACGTCTTGCCCCTGTTCGCTGGATTGGCCCGAAAACGCGCGAGTTGCCGATCTGCCAGCATTTCTCCTGCGATGGCGACCAACCAGATTGCCACAGCCGCGCCATCCAGAATGCCCAAAGGCCTTTGTCGATACGCGACCGGCAGGAACGGGACGGAGAACATAACCGCCCAGACGGCCTGGATTTGAAAAAACGCGAAGAAGAAGGCCTGGGCCTTATCGCCCCAGTCCTGTCGGAGTATTTGATAGCGACCGTCTTCCGGCTTGCCCAGGACGCGGTTCAGAAGAAGATACCCGGCCAGACGAACGCTCCAGGTGCCCGCCAGCGCGGCCAACAGCAGACGGCGGGCCGGCGCCCCCGAGGCGACCGCCGCATAGAAGACCGCCAGGCCCCCGACTCCCGCGGCCCATACCGCGTCGACGATGCCCGCATTCCTGGTTCGACGCTGGATGATCCAAGAGACCAGCATCATCGCAGCCATCGCCGCCCAACCGATCAGAATGGCTTGCCAGGGTCCCATGGACGCCTCTCTCACTGGCTTGTCGTGCTACGGTCTATGAACCACGGAAACATGATCCCCGGCGTATAGGGGATTCCGGCATCCGGTTGGCGGCAAATGACCGCCTGGTCCGGAAGAGCAGTCAATCCAATTCCAGAACGACGCGAAAACCCAGATTGCTGCAGCGAATACTCGGTCGGTCGCGATAGCGCTTGGCGGAACGGCATCCCTGGCGGTAGCTGCTCCAGCTGCCGCCACGAAGCACGCGGAATTCGCCGCTCTCCGGACCGGTGGGATCGGCGGGTGAAGCCACCCCGTCGTAGCCAGCGCGATACCAGTCACGACAAAACTCGAGTACATTGCCGTGCATATCGTAAAGGCCGAAAGGATTCGGCCGGAACCGTCCCACCGGTGCTGTGAAGAGGTATCCGTCTGACCACGGAAAGAAAGCCGCCGGCGACGGGGCCTTGCCGAATTCCGGTCGGGCCGTCTCGTCCGCCACGTTGCACCACCCCAGACCGTCCTCCGGTCGGTCACCCCACTGGTACACCGTCTTCGTGCCCGCCCGACATGCGTATTCCCACTCGGCTTCCGTGGGCAGACGATACCCTCGGCCTTCTCGATGACCCAGCCAGCGGCAGAATTCCGCTGCATCACGCCAACTGACGCAGACGACCGGATGGTCGTCGGTTTGCGCAAAACCAGGGTCGCGGAACGATCTCCCTCGCACGATCTGAAATGAGCCATTGTTCCATGCGTAGGACCAGCCTTCTCGTTCCGCTTGCGTTTCCCACGCCGCCTCGGCGGCAAACACCGCGAACTGTCTTCTCGTCACCTCCGTCCGTCCCATGTAGAACCCGTGGGTGATGCGAACCATGTGTTGGGGTATTTCGTCAGTGCTCGCGATCTCTGCGTCCGGGCCGCTGCCCATGACAAATTCCCCCGGGTGGATGTAGAGCAATCGCATGCCAACAGAGTTGACGAGCTCTTCCATTGGCTCACTTCGTGAGGCCGCTCCCGCTGGCGACGCCGCCAGGATGGATGTCAGAAGTATGACGGGTACGTGCCTGGGCATAAGGCAAATCCATGGACAATCGTCCGTTCGTCAGACGACCCGCGCTGTACGACAGACTCGCCCTTTGCCTACAGGGGCTCCGGCATGCAAAGACTGTCCCGACTCGCTGCCGTCCGCCCGCACCCTTGGCAACGGAACTGCGCGTTCTGGACCAGAGCTTTGTACGCCTCGCGCTGTTGAAAATGAAATCCCTCGTACATCAGAAAGCAAAGATGTTCTCCGTGGTTCGCGTCGGAGCACGTGGTGTTTTGCGGTAGCTTCTCAGGTTCCATCATTGGTCTCCTTTGCATTCTTGTGCTCTTCCCTGCCTGCGGGCCGGCACAACTCGTGATCCCAAATGCCGGCGCAGAAAGGCGTCGAACTGCCCAATCTACTGAGTATCGGTGTTTACAGCAAGACAATCCGCGCATTCTCCCCTGGCACACACGGTCTGAACTCCTCAAGCGATAGCACCGAGTGTGGGCTCTGGGAGCGTTCGGGGACCCCGCCTTCAGCGCAACCAGCGTTCCAGCAAAAAGCCGATATAGCTGAGCGCGGCCCCCAGCGTCGTACCCCATGACAGATCGACAATCGTCACAATGAAAGGCCAGTTCTTGAGGGTCGCCAGGTTGGTCAAATCATACGTGGCATAGGTTACGAGGCCAAAGAACGCTCCGAAGACCAACGCTCTCTTGGCCGAGCCATGCTGAGAAGCGGGAACGATCACAAAGAGCAGTATGCCCGCCACAAACAGCAGGTAGAACAGAAATGCCGCCGGCCAGTTCGGATTCGCCTTCATCAGCGATCCGAGATGACGTCCGTAGAAGCCGCGTGCTGCCAGACCAAGCCAAATCGCATCGATCAGGAGGAAGGCAAAAAGGGTCACCCCGTATAGCTTTGCGTAATGGAAGGCCATCGATTTCACCTCACTCGTATCTTCGGAGGCATCCGCCTCTTCTCGATTCATCCGGCATCAAGCCGTCAGGGGCACACCGCGATGGTTGTTTCATCATGGCCCTGTTGCCCTGTGCCCCACGATATCACATTGCCATCGAACAGGGCATACTTTTTGGGGAGAAAGACCAGGGCGTCGAGCCCCCAGACTGCGACTCGACGCCCTCGGTCGCGCGGCGGGTGGCAATCAAGCCATCCACGCGCAACTTCTGAAACTATGGGACCGGCGGGGCCTTCGGCAGCACGACGGCATCGATGGCGTGAATCACACCGTTGGAGGCCTCGACGTCCGTAACGATAATGCTCGCCGTGCGTCCGAGGTTGTCCGTGAGCACACCACCGGCCTGCATGAGACTGCCGCCAGCGAGCATTTCGATCTGCTCGGTCGCCAGCACATCCGCCGCGAGCAAGCGTCCCAACGCGACGTGGTAGAGCAATACATCGGTCAAGAAAGTCTGGTCGAGATTGGCGACGGTTTCCGACGTGATCTCAAGCGCGGCGAATGCGTCATCCGTCGGCCCGAAAACCGTGAACTCACCCGGGCTGGAAAGGACTTCGAGAATCGACGGGTCCGCCGCCAGGATGGCAGCGATCAAGGTATCGAATTGACCGGCAAACGGTCCCTGGCGGTTCGCCGCGATGACGGTGTCAACGATATTGGGTGCCAGCGGGATGACATTCTGGAGCACGGTGAACGTACCCGTTTCCAGCGATCCGACCGCGTACAGGAAGTACGCGTTTCCGCCAACCAAGGCCACCTCCACCGGCCCGAAGACCGGATGGCTTACTCCTGGAGGCGAAACGGTAACGCTCCAGGTGCCCGGCCACGTGCTGAGGATCCCCTGTGCGCCGTTCGGGATGCTACGGGCGCTCAAGAACCGGTATCCAACGGCAGTCTTCACCTGCGCGAAGATGTCCACGGGTCCAGCGGCAGCGGTATGATGCACGACCAGAGGAGACTGGAAATCCTGGCGGCACTCGTCCAGCCGATTAGAGAACACGCTGGCCGTGGCCTGGGCGTGTTCGTTCAAATGGGCGATAACCGTCAAGTTCTCCTGGGCGGCGAACTTCACATCCGCATCAATGACTGCCGGCTCGCTGCCGGGTCGGTCGGGATTGGCGATCCCGATCCTGAGGTGATATGGGCCCGGTGTCAGTTCGATGGGCCCGGTGACTGTACCGAAGGTAAAGCCGGGAAGCGCAGGGACGCCATTGAGAGAAATGTCCACTGGCAACTCCGCAGGCAGACCGAGATCCCGGCCGGGAATACCGTGGACGACGTAGATCGTCGCAGGGATCAGACCAAAGGTTGTCTCTCCTTCGAGTGCGCCGTCGTAAACAAGCAACGTCAGCGAATCGTTGTTCAAGGATCCGACCGCGAAGACCAAGTAGGCCTGGGACGAATCCACCGCGAGTCTCTGAGGCCCCAATACGGGGTGATCGCTGCCCGCTGGCAGCAGGGAGATGTTCCAACTGCCTGGCGGGACGGTCAAGGTGCCCTGATCTCCATTGGACACTCCGTCAAACCGCCTTTGCCCCTGCCAGTCGCATACGGTGCCTGCGAGCACGATATCGACTGCTGGAGCCGCCGCGGTGTGGTGCAGCGTAAGACGGGATCGTCCTTCATCCGTCGCGGACATATCCAGCAGGAATTTCGAGGCCGTCGGCGCGCCGTCGTCACCGAGGTGGGCGATTACGACGGCCACTTCGCCAGCCGAAAAGGGCACGTCCGCTTCAATCACCGGCGGATTACCGCATGGATTCTCAGGATCGGCCAGGCCGATCGCAATGTTGTACGTAGCCGGGTCCAGACGTACTGGACCGGCCAGTTCACCATACGTGAAGCCTTGCAGAAGGCAGTTGCCATCCAAGCCCACGTCCACCGGTAAATCCGGGCCCAGGTCCAGATCCTGTCCCTGAATGCCGTGAATCACATACACCGTCGCTGCACTCTCCTGGGCATTGACCGATCCAACGAAGGCCAGGCCCAAGACCAAAGCGATTAATCCGGATTTCATCGTTCCATCTCCTTATGAGGGAAAAGCCGGGGTGTTCTGTGGTTACTGGGTCGTGAGGAACGGGCCAAGCACGTCCATCGTGCTCGGCCCGTCACACCCACCTGCAACGTGTTAACTCGTTTCTTTCGGCAGTATTACGCGCTCGATGACGTGGATCACGCCGTTGCGACAATAGATGTTCTTGATCTGTAATCCGGCATCATCGATCAAAAGTGACGGGTAGATCGGCTGACCGTTGAGGGTCTTGACCGTGTGGGCGGCGAGGATGTCGTTGGAACCGAGCCGGGCGGGGATCACGTGATACTTGAGAATAGCCTGGAGCTGGGCTTGGTTCTCCGGCCGGACGAGGCTCTCGAGCGTTCCTGCCGGCAGCTTGGCGAATGCGGAGTCTGTCGGGGCAAAGACCGTAAACGGGCCGTCGCCATTGAGCGCATCAACCAGGCCGGCCGCCTGAAGGGCTGTCACCAGTGTGTTGAACTGTCCGGCAGCGATGGCGGTTTCCACGATGGTCTTGTCGGTGTTGTCCGGCGCCTCGCTTGTGGCATGCCCGCTGATCGGCTGGGTGGCGCCCGGCAACATGACCCGATCGACAACGTGGATCACGCCGTTGGTGGTCTTGATGTCGGCCTTGGCTACACGGGCGTCGTTGATCATCAAGGTCAAGTCCACCTTCTCACCCTGCAAGGTCATGGCATCGGTGTACTTCATCAGGTCCGAGGACATGACACGCCCGGCAACCACATGGTACTTCAGGATCGACTGGAGTTTTGCCTTGTTCTCCGGCATTAGCAGAGATTCCACGGTGCCTTGCGGCAACGCCGCGAAGGCCTTGTCCGTCGGAGCGAAGACGGTGAAGGGGCCTGGACCTTGGAGGGCGTCCACCAGATCGGCTGCCTGCAGGGCTGCCACGAGCGTGGTGAACTGCCCGGCCTGCTGCGCCGTCTGTACGATGTCGGCACGCGGTGCCTCCTGGGTGCTACTGGACGACGCGGCCTGGTTCGCATGGTTACAGCCTCCGGCTGCCAAGGCTGTCGAAACTCCAAAGGCCAGTAGGACGATCGTTGCGGATGTGATTTGCGTTTTCATGGCTCTTTTCCTTTCAGTCGGTGCTCGCTAGCGAGCTTCCTGTCGCTGTCTGGTCATCACGAATTCTGTGGTTCTGCGTGGTGTATCAGGTTCGTCACTAGGTTCGCTGCCTCCTTTCAGCAGGGCGAGGGCATCTGCCCTGGGTGCAGAGTGATTCCAGAAAAAGTCCCGCATGGCCGCGCTGACCGTCGAAGTGTAGGCCTTCTGCGCTGCGCTGGCGGTTTCTTGCTCGTCGCTCCCATCGGGTCTGGGTCTCACGATCTCCGCAAATCTGGACACGTTCACAATCACGACAAGCTCCTTCATCTTAAATTCGTTCAAAACGTTCAATGTGATATAGTCTCGATCCAGCCGCAGCGTTCGCTCGTCTTTTTCTTTTTTCTTGTTGTATTGACCTATTGATGTCGTATATGCTTGACAGATATGAACATAAGACAAAGCAGCACGTAAGAAAAAAGAGAGCAATAACGAGCATAACATTCATTTTTGCCGACGAGATCAGGGTGGAATTGCGACAGAAAAAGACGTTCAGTCCCAACCAGGTAGCCAAGTCCCTGGGGGTGAGCGAGGCATCGATCAAGAGATGGTGCGATAAGGGGATCCTGTATTCCAGCAAGACGGCGGGGGGGCACCGCCGGATACCGGTCCACGCGGTTCTGGACTTCGTCACCGGGAACGACTTCACTTTGGCCCAGCCGGAAGTGCTGGGTTTGCCCCCGACCGTTGGCTCCGGCTCCCGCACGCTGGGCCAGGCCTGCTGGCTATATGCCGAGGCGCTCGAGCGGGGCGACGAGGCCCGCTGTCTCCAGTTGGCGCTGGACTTGCGCGTGGCCGGGCATGACATGGCCGTTGTCGGTGATCGTGTGATCGGTCCCGCTTTCGACCAGCTCGGCCGGCGCTGGGAACACGGCGAAGCCGAGGTTTATCAGGAGCGACGCGGCGTGGAAATCACCCGCGACGTGTTGTTACGCCTTAAGGATACCCTGGCCCCACCGGGCCCGGACGCCCCCGCGGCGATTGGAACCACCCCGCCCGGAGATCCGTACACTTTGCCGGGTCAGTTATGTGAGTTGGTACTCCTCGAGCAGGGGTGGCACGCACGTTTTCTCGGTGCCGAACTGCCCTTCGAGACCACTGCGAAAGCCGTTGTGGATCTGCGTCCCCGCGTGCTTTGGCTGAGCGTGTCAAACGTCGATGCGCCGCCCCGCTTCATCCAGGAATATCTTCGGCTGTACGAGTTATGCCTGCAACGGCAGTGTGCCGTCATTGTTGGCGGACGTGCCCTGGACGATGCCGTGCGCCGCGAAATCCAATATGCCTCGTATGGCGACCGTCTCCAGCACCTGCAAAGCTTTGCCAAAAGCCTCTACAGGCTCAAGTGATGCATTCGTCGTAAGGG
>CAZTGH010000197.1:0-9500 GCA_964612985.1 uncultured Pirellulales bacterium | reverse complement strand
TCGAAGATCGCCTCGCCCGCCTCGATGTCATCCGTGTAGCTCTCGAAATCGTCGATCGAGGCATACTGGAGCACCGCAAAGCTCCAGAGATCCCCTGCCCACGCCGGCACCGCATCGCTCTCGTTCACCTCCACCACCTGCCAGTAGTAGGTGTTTCCGAACGTCAGATCCGTCGGTGCATAGCTCGGTGTATCGACGGCGCCCGCCAGCGGCAGCGCCTCGGGATCGGTCCCGAGATAGACCTCGTGCGAGACCGCCTCCCGGCCTGCCCTCCAGCTCAGCGCTGTGTCCGGATCGACGTCGGTGGCCCCGTCCGCCGGCTCGGGCTCCCGCGCCTGGACGGGGATGTACGTCAGACGCACCTCGCTGAGCCCATACTGCCCGGTCGTGCCCCAGGCGCTGTTCGCAGTCAGACGCACGTACCGGGCTGCTGCGCCCCCGAAATCGACCGCAGTGTTGGCCGGATAGCCCGGCTTGGCCGTCGCGCGAGCCAGTTCCACCTCGCCCAGCGAGGTCCACTCCGCGCCGTCCTGCGAGTGCTCGACCGTCACGTCCTTGAGGCCAAAGCCGAGAATCAGCTCGAACATCACGTTGTAGTTCCAGACGAGCATCTCGCTGAGCTTGTACACCTTGCCCAGGTCGAACTGGATCCACAGGTCCTCGCCTTCCGGCGGGCTGGCCAGCCACATATCCGACGCATCGGTGCCGTGCCGATCCTCGCCGTCCAGGCCGGAACCGTTGACCACGTTCTCCGGACCCGAATCGGCGTCGGAGATGCCGTTCGTGGCGACAATAACGTCCGGAACGGCATAGGCGAATGGCTCAGTGGTGAAGCTCCAGACATTGCCTCTGAAGATGGTGTTGTCGGGAGCGGAGTTGACTTCATCGACCCGCCAATAGTAGGTCGTCTCGAAATCCAGCAAACCCGCCGGATCGTACGACGCATCGCTCTGTCCCTGGCCCAGAAGCATGCCCATCGGATTGGCCCGACTGGCCAGGTTGACATCCTCGAACGCCGTCCCGAAATACACGTCGTGCGTCGCGGCAAATTCGCCGCTCGTCCAGCTCAGAACCACATCGCGAGGCACATCTACCGCCTCGTCCGCAGGAATGGGACTGCCCGCCTTCTCGCTGTCGGGCCCGAGCCCCGCCATCGCCTTGCGAATCTCGGCCTCCGACAGGGCGCGGTCGTAGACCCGGATGTCGTCCATCGGTCCAAGGAACAGGCGGTCGGCCCCCCGCTCGTTGTCGAGAACGCCCACCGCCAGACCGAAGGAATCCGTGGGATCGAACACGCTGCTGTCGGCGGCGGTGCCGATCTGCTCGCCATCGACGTACAGCGCGATCTGGTCGGCCGATTTGACGATCGCCGCATGATACCAGGCGCCGTCCGCGTAGGAGGCGGTGGAATAGACGTTCACCCCGCCCCCGGTGCCCAGGGGATAGCGGTGAAGGAAGCGCAGCGTCCCCGCCGCCTGAAGCTCGAGCAGGATGCCATGCTGGACGCCCACCGCATAGGCCGAGAGGATGTCCCGCTGGCCCGCGCTGTCCACGCGGAACCACACCGTCATCGTATACTCGGCCAGTTGGAAACCGCCGTCGATGAAGATGTAGTCGTCGGTCCCGTCGAACATCAAGCCCCCTCCGTAGATCGCCTGGGCCATCCACTCGGGCTCTCCGAAGAGTTCACCGTCCAAGCTGCGACCGCTGGAATCGACCGCTGTCGTCCCGGCGCCGTCGTCCAGCTTCCACCACCCCACGAGACTCGGATCGGCGGCACGCCCCACGCCGGGACCGAACCCTCCCACCAGGATCGCAAACATCAACACAGGCATGAGTTTCTTGCGCATGATCGTCCTCCTTCGCGAAATCCGACATGAACCCGCTCCCGGCCACAAGGGAGAGCGGAAACGCTCAGTCTGACCGTATCGCCTGGCGGCCCAGCCCTCGGCAACCGACCGAGCCCTGGCCGCAGAACACGCGCCGCTGCACCCGCCTCAAACCACAATGTCCCTGAGATGATCCTGCTGACCTGTCGTACCCCGTCCACACAAATCCTGAAACTTATTGTACCGCCCAACCGGCTCTCGCACAAGCTCATTGCCGGGAGAAATGTCGCAACGCTCGCACGATGGACGCGCCTCAGCCGTCAACCGCGCATTTTGGTTGAAAACCGGCGCGCCGGACCATACCCTGAAGCTCGCCGACCGGGGACTGACGACGCGATTCGCGTCCACCCCGTCGAACCAACACCGAACTCTGGAGGTCGAATGATGAACGACAGCCTGCGATACCGCTTGAACCAGCACGCGATTCTGCTTGCCATCCTTCTCGTCGCGAGCACCAGCCTCGGGAGCGGCACCGAGTGGAAACCCGCCGATGGCCCGCTGATGACGAAGTGGGCCGACGAGGTGAGCCCGGACCAGGTCCACCCCGAGTATCCCCGTCCGCAGATGGTTCGCGACCGGTGGCTCAACCTCAATGGCCTCTGGGACTATGCCATCGCCGCCCAGGACCGCCCTCAGCCGCGTGAGTTCGACGGGCAGATCCTCGTGCCCTTCCCCATCGAATCGGCGCTCTCGGGCGTGATGAAATCCGTCGGCCCCGACAGCCGCCTCTGGTATCGCCGCACGTTCGAGGTCCCCCAGGAATGGGGCGAGGGCAATCGCATCCTGCTCCACTTCGGCGCCGTCGACTGGGACGCTGCCGTCTGGGTCAATGGCCTCAAGGTCGGCAGCCATCAGGGCGGATACGATCCGTTCACGTTCGACGTCACGCATGCGATCAAGCCCGAGCAACCCCAGACCATCATTGTCTCCGTGTGGGACCCGACCGACACGGGCACGCAGCCTCGCGGCAAACAGGTCCGCAATCCGCGCGGCATCTGGTACACCCCCGTCACCGGCATCTGGCAGACCGTCTGGCTCGAACCGGTCCCCCGCCGGGCCATCGAGGGCGTCAAACTCACACCGGACGTCGACAACGCCAGGCTGCTCGTCACCATCGGCACGAAGCTGACCCGCAGCGACAACGTAACCGTCGAGGTCTCCGCGAATGGCGAAGTAGTCGCGACCGCCAAGGGCCTCAACGAAATCGAGGTGCCCATTCCCGATCCGCACCTGTGGTCGCCCGACGATCCGTTCCTCTACGACGTCAAGATCACCCTCGGTCGCTTCGACCTGCCGGAAATCACCGACGTGGTGCAGTGCTACGTCGGCATGCGCAAGATCTCGGTAGCCAAGGACGAAGAAGGCATCAACCGCCTGTTCCTCAACGGCAAACCGCTCTTCCAGTACGGCCCGCTCGATCAGGGCTGGTGGCCCGATGGCCTCTACACCGCCCCGACCGATGAGGCACTGAAATACGATATCGAGGTCACCAAGCAGCTCGGCTGCAACATGGCCCGCAAGCACGTCAAGGTCGAGCCCGCCCGCTGGTACTACTGGTGCGACAAGCTGGGCCTGCTCGTCTGGCAGGACATGCCCAGCGGCGATCGCTACATCCGGCGCAACGAACCCGACATCGAGCGCACGAAGGAATCGGCGGAGCAGTTCGAGCTGGAATGGAGCCGGATCATCGAGGCGTTTCGCAACCACCCGTCGATCGTCATGTGGGTGCCGTTCAACGAAGGCTGGGGGCAGTACGACACCGCCCGTATCGTCGAGCTGACCCGCAAGCTCGATCCCACCCGCCTGGTCAACAACGCCAGCGGATGGACCGACCGAGGCGTCGGCGACGTCCACGACATCCACAGCTACCCCGGACCCGCCGCCCCGCCGCTGGAGGAATCCCGCGCCGCGGTGCTGGGCGAGTTTGGCGGACTGGGCCTGCCCATCCGAGGCCACACCTGGCAGGACGAGAAGAACTGGGGGTACCGCAGCTACGAATCGCGCGAGGCCCTCACCGATGCGCACCTGACCCTGATCGCCAACCTCAGGCCCCTGATCGCCGGTGGTCTCGCCGCCGCCGTCTACACGCAGACAACCGACGTCGAGATCGAGGTCAATGGCCTGATGACCTACGACCGAGCGATCATCAAGATGGACGCCGACAAGGTGCGCACCGCCAACGAAAAGCTCTACCTGCCCCCGCCGATCGTAACGACCATCGTACCCACCGCGCAGGAGGACCCGCAGATCTGGCGCTACACGACCACCGAACCCGCTGAAGGCTGGCAGCAGGCCGATTTCGACGACAGCGACTGGCAGATCGGCAAGAGCGGGTTCGGCACCGAAGGCACCCCCGGCGCCGTGATCGGCACCACGTGGGACACGCCCGACATCTGGCTGCGCCGCAGCTTCGACCTGGGCGGCGCCGTCCCCGACGGATTGCACCTGTCCATCCACCACGATGAAGACGCCGAGGTCTACCTCAACGGACACCTGGCCGCAGAGGTCAAGGGCCACACCAGCGGATACGTCCAACTGCCGCTGAGCGAAAAAGCCCAGGCCGCCCTGAAGCCCAACCTCAACCGCCTCGCCATCCATTGCCGCCAGACGCGAGGCGGCCAATACATCGACGCCGGCCTCCTCCGCATCCAGGAACGCAAACCCTGACACCTCAGGGAGTAGGACATGAAGCAGACGTCTTTGGTGGCGATAGTGCTGGCGATGCTCGCGATGCAGGGCTGCGAGAACGTAGGGTGTGCACCGCACACCCTTGCCATGCCATGCCTGCAAGAAAGGTGTGCGGTGCACACCCTACGCGGGATCGATGGGATTGTCGAAGAGGAGATCGCGGCGGGACATTTTCCCGGCGCGGTGGTGCTCGTGGGGCAACGGGATCGGATTGTGTACTACAAGGCGTTTGGCGCTGCGATGACCGAGCCGAACCGTGAGCCGATGCGCAGGGACATGGTCTTCGACCTGGCGTCCATGACCAAGCCCATCGCGACCGCGACGTCGATCCTGATCCTGGTCGACCGAGGGCGGATCGACGTCAACGACCTCGTCGGCACGTACCTGCCCACCTTCGCCTGCGAGGGCAAAGAGGACGTGCGAATCAAGCACCTGCTTACGCACACCTCGGGCCTGCCCGCCTACACGAATGCCAAAGCGATCGCGGACGAGCATGGCCGCCCCTGCCCAGACCAGGTGATCGAGACGATCTGCCGCCTCAAAGCGATGAACGCACCGGGCGAAGAATTCCGCTATAGCTGCCTGGGCTACATCACCCTGGCCCGCATCGTCGAGATCGTCTCGGGCCAGAACGTCGCCGATTTCAGCCAGCAAAACCTCTTCGAGCCGTTGCGAATGCGCGGGACGACCTTCACCCCGCCGACGACCTGGCAGCCTCAGATCGCACCCACCGAAATCGTCGACGGCGCCCCCTTGCGCGGGACGGTTCACGATCCGCTGGCCCAACTCATGGCCGGCGTCAGCGGCAACGCAGGGCTGTTCTCGACCGCCTCGGACCTGTCGATCTTCTGCCGGATGCTGCTCGATGAAGGTGCCTGGCGAGGCAGGCGCGTGCTCAGCCGCGACGCCGTCCGCCTGCTGACCACCCCCCAATCGCACGGACGCGCCTATGGCTTCGACGTCGCCTCCAGCTACGCCTGGCCCAAAGGCCCCTATGCCTCACCCCAGGCCTTCTGCCACACCGGATACACCGGCACCAGCCTCGTCTGCGACCCCGCTATCGATACCTACCTCATCATCCTGACCAACCGCGCCCACCCCCACGACCAGGGCACCGTCCGTCCCCTGCGCCTCCGGATCGCCGAAGCCGTCTTCCCGCCACCCGCCTCCGATCCCCGACGCCCATAACCTGACTCTTTGCGCCGCGTGCATGGCTCATAACTGTCATCCTTATCCTTGCCGGACTTCTGCAAAAATGGACAGTAGGCCTATATTCTCTAAGGAAATCGGTTTTTCCGATTTCCTTGGAGAACGGTGGGAGTCGGCTATAGCCAGGTCGTCAGGTTTGAGAAGGAAGAGCCAAAGACAAGGCTCTTCCTTCCCAAAGCAGGCCTACGGTCCATTTTTGCAGAAGTCCACGCACCCGCCATGCGCTATGGCCTCGTCGCTCTTCGCCCCCATTTTCTTAGGAGCGGAGCAAAGTGGAGTCGAAGGGTCTGGCCCCGGCCAAGTCAGTCGCCCGCCCTGGAATTGGCCCCCCTTCGAACCGTTGTGTGCCGGATAAGTGCCACCGGATTTCGACCGCACCCAGGCTGATATTGCAGCCCGTCTGTAGTGACGCCGTGAGGCGTTACTTTTCCCGAAGTCGGTATGCTCTCACGAGCACACTACGAACGCAGCACGTCGCGCTGATTTCGAGCATTTGGATTTCGTGCTTCGATTCTGTTTCGAGTTTCGTACTTCGGATTTCGAATTTGCCCACGCCCCCGCACAAACTATGTCGCTTGACGCTGCAAGCTGAGCGTGGTATACCGGCAGCATAAAGGAGGCACCGCACTGAGGGTATGACAATGAAGAAGGGGCTTGTCATGGAGCACACCACTCGAAGAGCAGTTCTCAAAGGTTCGCTGGCCGCCGGTCTGTCTTTGGCCATGCCGTTTTCCAAGACCCGCGGCGCCAACGACGCCATCCGCGTCGGCGTCATCGGCCTTCGGGGCCAGGGTAGCAATCACATCAAATGGTTCGGCGCCATCCCGGGCGTCCGCGTCGTCGCCCTCTGCGACGCCGACCGCGCCGTCCTCGACCGCGAGAAGAAGAAGTTCACCGATCGCCAGGAATCGGTCGACACGTATGTCGACATGCGCGAGCTCCTCGACGATAAGAGCATCGACGCGGTCATCACCGCTACGCCCAACCATTGGCACGCGCTGGTTACCGTCTGGGCCTGCCAGGCGGGCAAGGATGTCTACGTCGAGAAACCCGTCAGCCACGACCTGTGGGAAGGCCGCCAGATGGTGAAGGCCGCCCGCAAGTACAACCGCATCGTCCAGAGCGGCATCCAGCGCCGTTCCGACAGCGGACTGATGGAGGCCATCGACTACATCCACCAGGGCCACCTCGGCGCGATCACATCGGTTCGTGGCATCGTCTACGTGCGTCGCGACAGCATCGGCAAGGTCGACGGGCCCCAACCCATCCCCGAAAGTGTGGATTATAATCTCTGGAGCGGGCCTGCCCCCATGGCCCCGCTGATGCGCCAGAGCCTCCACTACGACTGGCACTGGGTCTGGCCCACCGGCAACGGTGACTTCGGCAACAACGGCATCCACTTCATCGATATTTGCCGCTGGGTCCTGGGCAGGAACGAACTGCCCCCGCGCGTGATCTCCATCGGCGGTCGCTTCGGATACATCGACGATGGCGAAACGCCCAACACGCAGATCATCTTCTACGATTATAAGCCCGCTCCGATCCTCTTCGAAGTTCGCGGCCTGCCGCGTAACAAGGCCAACAAGGCGATGGACTATTATTACGGCACCTCGGCCGGCACCGTCGTCCACTGCGAGAAGGGCTATTTCGTCGGCGGATGGGCCTACGACAACGATGGCAACAAGATCAAGCAGTTCGTCCGCACCGGAGGCGAAGGTCACCACGCCAACTTCATCGACGCCGTCCGCAGCCGCAAGACCAGCGACCTGCATGCCGACATCCTCGAAGGCCACCTCTCCAGCGCGCTGTGCCACATGGGCAACATCTCGCACCGACTCGGCGCCGAGGCCGCCCGCGAGAAAATCATCGAGCGGATCCAGGATGCCGACGGCATGACCGAATGTTTCGAACGGATGCAGGAGCACCTGCTCGTCAACGGAGTCGACGTCGGGAAGACGCCCCGCATCCTGGGCCCCTGGCTCACCTTCGACCCCAAGACCGAAACCTTCACGGGCGATCGCGCCGCCGAAGCGAACGCCCTGCTCCGCCGGGATTATCGCGAACCGTTCGTCCTGCCCGAAAACGTGTAGGCTGGGTCCTTAACCGGAGGTCCGCAAGGATGGACACTGGGCGTAGGGTGTGCACTGCACACCTTCTTTTCAGTGGCAATGGTGTGCGGTGCACACCCTACGGTCCGGGTTCTCAATGGGAGTTCTGCAAAAATGGACAGTAGGCCTGCTTTGGGAAGGAAGGCAGGGGCGACGCATGCGTCGCCCGTTCGTAGTGTGCCCGTAAGGGCATATGGTAATTCTGGCAACGAGTCAGATGAGGTAACGCCTTACGGCGTCACTACAAGCGCGGGCTCGCCCCTACAGGACATACCGATTTCGTTTTTGCCGTTGACGGTTCACAGTTGAAGAGGTGCTCGATGAAGAAGCGTATGGGCTGTTCCTTCGTATTCGTCGTATTGGGCCTGGCTATGCTTTCCATGAGTACCACATGGAGCCAGGAGGCAGAGACACCCTCTGAAGCAGACCGAAGACTGGCCGACTACTTCCGCGCCGAGACCGCCAGGCTCCAGGCCGATTGCCTCGACGACATCGAAACCTGGGGGGACTGGGAGGCCAGGCGACCCGTCTACCGTCGGCAGTTGCTGGAAATGCTCGGTCTCGATCCGCTTCCGGAAAAGACCCCGCTGAAGGCAACCACCACCGGCACCGTCGAGCACGAGGCGTTCACCGTCGAGAACGTCCACTTCCAGTCGCGTCCCGGCCTGTACGTTACCGGCAACCTCTACCTCCCCAAGGACACGGACAAACCTGCACCCGCCATCCTCTACGTCTGCGGTCACGGTCAGGTCAAGAAGAACGGCATCGCCTACGGCAGCAAGGCCCATTACCAGCACCACGGCGCCTGGTTCGCCCGCAACGGTTACGTCTGCCTGACCATCGACACGCTCCAGCTTGGCGAGATCGAGGGCATCCACCACGGGACCTACCGCTACGACATGTGGTGGTGGAACAGCCGGGGGTATACCCCCGCGGGCGTCGAGGCTTGGAACTGCGTCCGCGCCCTGGACTACCTCCAGGAGCGTCCCGAGGTCGACCCCGACCGCATCGGCGTCACCGGTCGTTCCGGCGGCGGCGCCTATAGCTGGTGGATTGCCGCGATCGACGACCGCATCCAGTGCGCGGTTCCGGTGGCCGGGATTACCGACCTTCACAATCACGTCGTCGATGGCTGCGTCGAAGGCCACTGCGACTGCATGTTCATCGTCAACACCTACCAATGGGACTATCCGCTGGTGGCGGCGCTGATGGCCCAGAGACCTCTGCTGATCTCCAACACCGACAAAGACAACATCTTCCCGCTCGACGGAGTGGTTCGCACGCACGAAAAGGTCCGTCGGATCTACCGTCTCTACGACGCCGACGACAAGCTGGGCCTGCACATCACCGAAGGCCCGCACAAGGACACCCAGGAGCTGCGCGTCCACGCCTTCGTCTGGTTCAACCGTTTTCTCAAGGGCGACGATTCCCTCGTCACCACCCAGGCGACGCGGTTCTTCGAACCCGAGCCACTGAAGGTCTTCGACGAGCTGCCCGCCGACCAGATCAACACAAAGATTCACGAGACCTTCGTGCCGAAAGCCGACCACACCCCAGCGCCTCGGTCGCAAAGCGAATGGGTCACCCAACGGGACACCTGGATGAC
>CAZTGH010000196.1:0-9504 GCA_964612985.1 uncultured Pirellulales bacterium | reverse complement strand
GCCTATCGACTGCCCTGCCTGACGACGGAGGCCATCACCAGCCTGACCGTCGTCCCCGACGGGCACACCCGACGATGGCGCGAGTTCCGGTTGATCTTTTACGACTACCCCGGCCAGACGTTGTATCATAGCGCCCTGCTGGCCGAGCACGACAGCGGACGGAAGCTCTTCTTTCTAGGCGACTCGTTCACGCCTTCCGGGGTAGACGACTATTGCCTTCTCAACCGCAACCTGATGCACGAGGGAGACGGTTATCTGCGCTGCCTGGACATCCTGGCCGAACTGCCGACGGATTGCATGCTCGTCAACCAACACGTCTCGCCGCCCTTTCGCTTCGATCGGGCCCAAGTGGCGTTGATGCGGAACACCCTGGCCGAGAGGAAAAAGCTTCTGGCGGAGCTGTTCCCCTGGGACGAAGCCAACTATGGCATCGACGAGCGGTGGGTCCGAATCTATCCCTACGGCCAGACGACCCGGGCCGGCCAGACGGTAAAGGTGCAAGTCTGCGTCCGGAACCACTCACCATCCACGCATGACTATACGATAACTCTTCACACTCCCGAATGCTTCAAAGTCGAACCACGAACGGCCCGCCTGGCGGTCGAATCCGGTCGCGAAGAGTCGGTTTCCGTTCAAATCACCATCCCGACCACGGCGGCGCCGTCCGTCGTGGTCCTCACCGCCGATATTGCCTTCGAAACCTGGGATCTTCGCCACTGGGGCGAGGCTTTGATCGAGATACGCCCCTGACCGCCACCGGCCCCATCACTCTACCATTCCGCCGGTTGGCCGCGGGGTAGGCGGGAATCTATTTGACATTCCCGGCGTAAAAGCGTATATTGGATAGCGCAGAAAATGGAGGTTTTTGCGGCACTCGGCCCCCGTGTGGCCGAATGTTTCCTGTCTGATGTTCCCATGGATGCGGCTGCGATGGAAGAACCGCGCGGGTTCTCCCATGACTGGAATGCTGTCGCTCTATGCACGAGGAGTGGGGTATGAGAAGCGAAAGAGATACGGTCACCGTTCGCAAGTGCGGCCTCCTGATCGCCTGCCTGGTCGCGATTCTAGCAGGACTGGGTTCGAACCCGGCAGAAGGACGCTCGCTGTATGTCATCGCCGAAATCACCAACTCGGCCAATCCGCTGCCCGTCCTGGCCTACGACATCGGCGTGGACGGCTCGCTGACGTTTCAGGCCGAACGAAAGATCCCCTTCCGAGATCGTGGCGCCGTCGGCATGGCAATCGACTGGGAATCCGGACACGTCTTCATCACTTATGAGGCCTCCGACACCCTTCAGATCCTTGACGCTCGGACCATGGCCGACGTGGGCAAGGTCTTCGCTCCGGGCGCCGAGAATCTGGCCGGCGTGGTCTATAATGAGACCAAGGATCTGCTGTATGCGGTCGATTGTGGTACGGACAAGCTCTACGCCTATGGGTGGAATTCCGCCACGGGAAAGCTCACCATGCAGACCGGGTCGCCGGTCACTCTTGAAGCCTCCAGCGCCTATGGGATCGAAGTCGATGAAGCGCGTGGCCTGCTCTATACTGCCAACGGCAATCGATGGATCCGTGTCTATGACACCACGACTTGGTCTCTTGTTGAGACGATCACTCTCGAGCGGTCGGCAGTCAGCCTGGCGCTGGACTTCAACAACGAACTGCTCTACACGGGAGCGGGATTCTTTGGAGACCGCGTCCTGAACCAGTACAACATGGCCACAGGGGAAAGCCGCACGGTGGAGGTCGATGAGGTAGCCGGCGTCATGGGTATCGCGGTGGATCCCATCAGCGATCTCGTCTACATCACCACGGGCCTCAGCAACCTGCCCGGGGGCGACGATCTGCTATGTTACGATCCCTCGCTGAACCTCGTTGCCTCGATCCTCGATATCGGCAATCCGACGGATATCATCATCCCCGCCAGAGACATCGGCTACAATCCGCTCGGATTCGTCAAGAGCATCATCACCAGCGGCGAACAGAACGACCACGAAGAGGCTTACGTCAGCGTGGGAGAAACGATCGCGTACCAGCTCTCCTTCCAGAATTTGAACCTCGTTCGCGAAGTCTCCATCGTCGACACGCTGCCGGACGAACTGACATTGGTCAGCGCCGAGGGGGATGGCGACATTGGAGAGTATGACCCGGTAAGCCACAGATACACATGGTTTCTGCCGTCGGTAGACGCCGGCAGCCAGACGTCCCTGGAACTGCGAGCAAGGGTCAACGCAGGGGTGCCCGCGGGAACGCGCGTGTGCAACCGGGCCACGATACGGACCCGAATCCTTCCGCCGAGCTCCGTCAGTGTCGATGCGCTGGTGCGAGGCGGCGTCTGGAAACCGTTGGGATTGACTAAACGCGTGATCGGTGGGGTCCGGCAGGAAGATGAGATCGCCTACGCCAACGCCGGCGACAGCGTCTCCTACGCGATTACCTACACGAATGAAGGAAATGAGTATCCTGCCGGCAAGGTCAGGATCGTCGATACACTGCCGCCCGAACTGGTCTTCATCAGCGCCGAGAGCACCTCGGGAACGGCCGCCTACGATCCGGTGAATCATACCTACACCTGCTCGTTCGTTTCTCTTCCGGCTGGAGAGACGGGGCGGATCACGCTGACGGCACAGATTCAGGAGGATGTCCCGGCCGGAACGGTTCTGACCAACACCGTGGTGCTCACCTCCGAGCAAACCAACCCGACGACGGCGACCGCCGATATCACGGTCCGCCAGAGCGAGTTGCAGCCGCTGCTGCTGAGCAAGCAGATCGCTTCGGCAGGAACCGATTCGAAGGGCGACGGCGTACGGTACGTCAGTCCCGGGGATGAGGTAACCTACACGATCTGCGTCGAGAATCGCGATAACGATGCGTTGGTACAGAACGTCTCGATCGTGGATTTTCTCCCGGCGCAGATGACCTTCGTGAGCGCTCACGGCGATGGCCAGTTCGGACACTACGATGCGGCCTCCCATACGTATGTCTGGTCGATCTCCGCCCTGGCTGGCGGTGAAAGCCTCTGCCTCGATATCGTCCTGCAGGCCAAAGAAGACACACCGGTTGGAACGGTCATCGTCAATCGGGCCACGATTGACAGCGATCAAACCGAGGCCACGTCCGATCAGGTCGAGGTGGTCGTAACGCCCGCCGACGAACCCCCGCTCAATGTCACGAAACGAATCAGTGACGGGGCAACCTTGAGCGACGACGGGAAGACCGAGTACGTCGGGATCGGAACCGAAATCACCTACCAAATCTGCTTTGACAGCATCGGCAGCACCTATCGGGTGCAAGGGCTGACCCTGGTCGACATGCTGCCGGCGGAAGTGACCTTCGTCTCGGCCGAGGGCGACGGCATCTATGGGTCTTACGACTCGGAAAAGCACAGCTACACCTGGTGCTATCCTTCCTTGCTGCCCGACTCCTCCGCCTGCGTGGAACTGGTCGTGCGGGTACGACAAGAAATCGAACCGGGCACGGTGATAGAAAACTGCGTTACCGTCGATAGTGAGGACGCCGATCCCCGGACGGCCTGTGTGACCGCGGTAGCCGCTGAGGCCAAGCCCCAGCCCCTGAAACTGACCAAGACCGTCACCGGCGGGGCCCAGGGATCCGACGATCTCGGCAGCGTGTACATCGCCGCCGGAGAGCAAGTCACCTACACGGTCTGCGTCCGTAACGACAACGATCAGGCCGTCGATAACTTGGTCGTCGTCGATATTCTTCCGGCCGACGTGACGTTCGTCTCGGCGGCCGGAGATGGTGATTTCGGCTCCTATGATCGGGCCAACCACACCTTTACTTGGCGCTTTGAGACGCTGGAGTCGGGCGAACAGATCTGTGCCGACATCACCGTGCGTGTCAATGACGACCTGCGTCCGGGTACGACGATCACCAACCGCATCCAGGCCGCAAGCGACCAGACGACGGAGACCACCGAAGACACGGTGGTGGTGGTCGAATTGGAACCTCCGCTGTTGACCAAGACGGTACGGGTCTCCACCGACACGGAGATTTCGGGCGGCGACCCCGGATGCGCCTCCCCCGGCGCACAGATCACGTACGAGATCTGTGTTGAGAACACCACCGGTGCTATGATCACGGGGGTATCCGTGGTCGATCACCTTCCCGCTGAAGTGAAGTTCGTCAGCGCCGAAGGCGACAGCGATACGGGTCTGTACGATCCTGCTTCTCACACGTTCAGTTGGGCCTATCCAGCACTCCAACCCGAAGACGTGCGATGCATCAGACTGACCGTTCAGTTGAACGACGATCTCAAACCAGGTCAGATCATCGTCAACTCGGCGAGCATGGACGCGGGCGAGACGCCGGTGGTGAACGACAGCGTCGAGGTCTGCGTGGGCGAAGCTCCGGCGCGTGTGTCTGTGACGTTCAGCCCGTTGATTCTCGGCCGCACCGGATACAACCGATCCGATCAGGTAACCGCCCTTCTGGAGTTCTCGGACGGCACCAAGGCCAGCGACATCCGCCCAAGCAAGGTCACCCTCGACCCGGGTGGGATTACCGCAAACTCCCAGACGGTCCGCACCGTCAACGGCAAAGTGCAGATCCGTGCCACGTTCGATCTGATCGAGGTCCTCGCGGCAATTCCTGAGAATGGCATCACCACCCTTTACGTTCGCGGCACACTGCAATCCGGGCTTCCCTTCGTCGCAGAAGGGATCGTGCTCGTGGTCGCGGAGAGGGTTTTCTAGAGACGGCTACCGGAACAATATCGCTTCGTGATGAAAGGAGCTTGGGATGAAAGCGAGAACCGCATTCGTGAGCCTGTGTGTGTACTTGGCGGTGGGCGCCTCGTCGGCGTGGGCCGGCGCTCCCCTGGGACCGACGCTGCCCATTATCGACAAGGGACAGTGGGCCTTCGGAATCGAATACGCGTACGAGAAGATCGACCTCGAGGCAGACGGTCGATCTGTTGTGAGCATTTACCGCGAGTCGCTGGAGGGGCGGCAGAGTTATCATCAAGAATTCACGATCGACAGCATGAAAACCAATATGCTGTTCGGGCGCATCGAATATGCCCTGTGTAAAGATTGGGAGGTATTCGTCCGCCTCGGTGCCACCGACGCCGACACGGACATCCAGGCCGATGATCCCGGTTTCGTGCTCAACCGCGGCGGCCAGGTCGGTTTTGACGGCAGCTACGGGTTTGGCGGTGGCCTCGGTACGCGGGCGACACTCTACCAGGACGGTCCATGGCGAATTGAAGGCCAGGCCCAGGTGACCTGGCTGGACCCGGACGACAGCGACTTCCGGATCGTCACCAATCAAGACGAATGGGTTTCAGGCAGCGCCAAGCTCGATTATATGCAAACCCAAATCGGCCTGACTGCCGTCTATCGGGCCGACGTTTGGAGCGTCTGGGCAGGCCCGTTCGTGCAGTTTATCGATGGAGATCTCGACCTGGACGCACGTTATGTCAGTAACGACGGCTATGGCACGGTCAGTAGCTCCCTCGACATGGAGGAAAGCTCGCAGGTCGGGCTGAGCATCGGCGCCGACTGCGAGGTGAACCGGCATCTGATCGCCTGGGTGGAAGGCCAGATTACCGGTGACTCATGGCTGATCAGTGTTGGCGGCATTCTCCACCCCGACCAGCTTCTCGGCGAATGGTGATCGAATCCGGCAGAGGACCTCGGTCTCATCTGACGTGAGAACAATGGCCCTGTTGATCCGGTCCTGACCAGGTCAACGGGGCCTTTACGTGGTCACCGCAAGCAAGATACGCCTCCAATCTCAGGGGGTCTCTGCGGACGCGGTTTGCGCCGCGGGTGGGGCGGCGAATTTCACCCGGGCCAGATAAATGCTGGTCTTTCCCTGGTGGCTGGAATAGTAGCTGACGTAGAGCAGGTCGTTGTGCCAGAGCAGGCCACAATAGCTGGTATCGCCTCCGCTGGGCAGATCGAGCAGACGCGCCATCGTCTTGTTCTCGACATCGAGAACGGTCAATGCCGTGTGGGCACCGCCCTGGTGCATGCGCCCGGCAGCGATCCAGCAGCCGCTGGGCAGTTGGATGAAATTGGGCCCGCCGAACGCGTTGAACTCGGTCCCCAGATCGTGCCAGGTCCACAGGGTATAGTCGGGCTTGCTGATCCCGAGCATGGGCGTCATCGACGCGTCGCCCGAGTTGTCGCGTCGGACCAGGGCATAGCACGTACCGTCGGCAGCGAATCGCAGCGTCGTCTCGTTCGGGTATCCCTTGTCGAACAACCGCTCCACCGGCGTCTCGTAGGTCACACCGTCCGCACTGGTCAGCAGGGACAGATATCGCTCCCCGTTGCCCCCGGCGGTGTAGGATACGCCGTAGGCTTTGCCTTCCTGCCAGGTTACCCGCCAGAGCCACCGACCCGGCTCGCTGACGATCTGAGGTGTGCTCCACGTCGTGCCGTCTTCCGAGAACGACACGAAGGTGCCCGTCGGAGCCTGCTCGTTGTCCCGGCGGCGAGGAGCGGCGCCGCCGATCAGCATCAGCCGACCGTCGGGCGTGATCGACAGGTGCGCGTCACGGAAGTCGTAGCCCTGGAACGAGATCAGGGCCGCTGACGTCCACGTCTCTCCTGCGTCCGCCGAGCGCAAGACGCGAATCCGTCCGTTGGCCGAGACGTGGCCCCGCCCCTCGCGAAAAGCACAGTAGAGCTGATCCTGAAAACAGATCAAATCCGTAAACGCATTGTGGGCGGCGTCATCCCAGATCTTCTTGACATCCACCACTTCGGCCTCAACCCCGACAGCGACCGCAATGCCGGTGCCACCGAAGAGGGCCAGAATGATGATGATCTTTCGTATAAGCACGATGCTGATTCCTCCGAGTTCATTCGCCATCAATAGGCGCCCTGGACACGCATCGCAACGCTGAACAGCGCGTCCGAGGCGGTGATGAACAGTGTCCGACGGTCCGGGCCGCCGAAACAGACGTTGGCCGTCCAGCCCTTCTCAACCGGAATGTGCTCGATCTTCTCACCATTGGGGTCAAATACGGCGACGCCGCGTCCGGTCAGATACACGTTGCCTTCGCGGTCGATCGTCATACCGTCGGAACCCATCGAGCAGAAAAGCTTCTTGTCCGAAAGCGACCCATCCGCCTGAATCGTGTATCGATAGGTTTTGCGATCCCCGATGTCGGCGACGTAGAGGGTCTTGCCGTCGGGCATGCCGATGATGCCGTTGGGCTGGACGAGGTCGTCGGCGACGCGGATGATTCTCTCGCGGTCGGGCGTCACGTAGTACACGTGCTGGCCGTCCTGCTGCATGGCCGGGTCGCGTTTCCAATAGGGTCGCTTGTAGAGCGGGTCGGTGAAGTAGATGCCGCCTTCGGGGTCGATCCAGAGATCGTTCGGCCCGTTGAGCAGTTTGCCGTCGAACTCGCGGACGAGAACCGTGACGTTGCCCTGCGGGTCAATCATCCACAATTCGTTGTCCATATCGGCACACGTCCAGAGATTGCCGTGCTGGTCGAAGAACATGCCGTTGGATCGGCCGCACGGCTTCATGAAGTCGGTCAGCTTGCCGTCAACCGACCATTTGCAGATGCGATCGTTCGGTTGGTCGGTGAAATAGACGTTGCCCTCTGCATCGGCCGCGGGCCCTTCAGTAAACTTGAAACCGTTCGCCAGCAGCTTGACTTCGGCGCCGGCAGCGGTGACCCCCTTCCTATCCGTGCGTTCTTTCATGACGGCCACCAGTTCGATTCCTTCGTTCCTGCCCAGGTTGCGGGAGTACTTCTTCTGCTGCGGATTGTTCCAGTGCTCGTGGACGCCCAAGCTGGCCAGTCGGACGACATTACCGGCATGGTCGGGGTCATAGAATGTTCCCGAGGGCGGGTCGTTCGCCAACGCCGCCTCGTGCAAATAGTCGTCGGCCCCGCTCGCGCGGGCCTCTTTCAACTCGGCCTGCAGGAAGTCCAACCCCACCGAGTCGATGGCCACCGGGTCCTGGCTGGCGAAGAGGCTCGACGTCCAGCGTCCGTTGAAGGGCGGCGATTTCCACTTGAGCGGCACCCGGTCCCTGGGATGCACGCCGCTGTACAGCCCGTCGAGCAGATAGAGCACCGTCTTGCCGCCGATCTGGGCGTGGCCCATCAGATCCACGAGGTTCCTGTACTGGCCGGTGCCTTTGCCAAAAGCGCTCGGGTGCATATCGTACCACCCCTTTTCCGGAGGCAGGCGCAGCAACGAACCGTAGTGATTCTTCGCGCAGAGCGTCACGCCCGAGCCGCTGTGGGCCTTGAGGTTGGCGAAGTTGATCAGATACTCGGCCTCGACGAACGCCTTGGGCAGGCAGTCCTGTCGGACGCCCTGTGGGCCGCAGCTCCAGTGCAGGGGAACGTCAGACAGGGACATCGGCGCCCGCCCGGGCGCGGCCTTACAGTCGAGGTAGATCACATCGGGAAACCGCCGATGCAACAGCTCGTAATACTCGTTGGCGAAGTAGGCCAGACCGTCACCAACGGCGATGTCGGATTGCTGCACGCCCGCCGCCTGCGTCAACTGCTTGAGCAGGGCCGCGATCAACTGCGGCGAGGTGTTCATGTAGTCCTGCCAACTCTCGAGATTGTGGGTGTCCGGATTGACGCCGCCGTGGGTCCGAATGAAACCGACGAAGTTCACCTTGACCGTAATCTTCTCACCCGTCCGGTAGCCGGTGTCGCCTTTGCCGCTGGTCTTGTTATGGTGGCGAAACAGTGCGTCCCAGGCCTTGGCGTCCGTGGGTTGACCGGTCAGAGCCCGGATCGCCGCCGACACCATTCCGTCGCAGGCCGCCGGGTCGGTCTGGTCATCCTGCCACGGATGGCCCTGCCCGGGGCCGGTCCACCGGGCCGCCTGTGGATCGTGGACCCAGACCACGCGCCCGGGATGAATGCCTTTGCCTGTGCCGATCGCACCGGCGCCGTTGGTGTCCGCAGCGGCTGCAACCGTCCGTGTGCCCGCACCCACCGTCAAGGATACCGCCGATGCTTTGATAAAATCGCGACGTGAGAATCTGAATTTATCCATTGCCGTCTCCCTGTGTATCCGTGCCTCTGTCTGCATCCGTATCCGGATAGGGCGAACCCCCACCCCACTCAGTTCGTTCTCCGACGGCCGCCTGTCCTGCCGTCCGGCAGATCATTGTACCATGCGGACAGGCGCAAGTCTTGGCATTTCTGCCCTCTTCCCTCCCACGGGAAACCGTGCTACAGTTGGGCTTATGGAACCGGCACAGATCCAGCAGAATCGCCTCTACGGCGACCTGGCCTACCTCTGGCCGCTGATCAGCCCTGTCGAGGAGTATGCCGCCGAGGCCCGTTGCTGGCGGAACGTGCTGCGAGGCCGGCTGGGCCCGGGCCGGCACCGGGTGCTCGAACTGGGCGTGGGAGGCGGGCATCACCTCTGGCACCTGACTGCCGAGTTCGAGGCGACCGCCGTGGACCTGTCCGAGGCAATGATGCGTACCCGGCCGACACGACCGTCGAGACGATTCTGTTCTACCTGATCCGCAAGGGCG
>CAZTGH010000195.1:0-9591 GCA_964612985.1 uncultured Pirellulales bacterium | reverse complement strand
GTCTGCGCCTCGGCGTCGGTCCCGGTGGCGGCGGCGCTGATCCTCAAGGGGCTCAGTCCCGGCGCGGCGCTGGTCTTCCTGATGACCGGTCCGGCCACCAACGCTGCAGGACTCGCCACCATCTGGAACACCCTGGGCCGACGGACCGCGATCCTGTACCTGCTCACCGTCGCCGGATGCGCCCTCGGTGCAGGCCTGCTGCTCGACACCCTCGTCTTCAACACGGAACTGGCGGTGGTCACCCACGCCCACCAGATGATCCCCCCGCTGATCGAGAACCTCGCCGCCTTCGCCCTCCTGGCCCTGCTAACCTACGGCTTCTACACCCGCTACCGTCGCCGCAAAAGCGCCTGACGCCGCCCGTATCTCGTGAATCGTATCTCGTATCTCGCCAGCCCGGCGTGCGTCCCCACTCGCCCCCTGCCCGATTCTCTCGTGCGAGACGCGAATCCTCAGCCATCCCAAGCCCTTACGGGTCCGTTCAATGGCTCGGACAGGCCATATCCACACGCCTTCCGATACGTGTCCGCCAAATTTCGTGCAATTCCGGGTCACAACACGCCCGGAGATGCTATAATCGGGCGCAGGAACGTGCCCTGTGGCATGGAAGGTGGTGTATGCAGATCGAGATTGAGAGAGAAGACAACGGTCGGTGGCTGGCGGAGGTGCCCGAGTTGCCGGGTGTCATGGCCTACGGCAGCGACCGAGACGAAGCGATCGCCAGGGTCAAGGCGCTAGCTCTGCGCGTGTTGGCGGACCGGCTCGACAACGGCGAAGAGATCCCGGAACTGCGATCCGTCTTCGCGATCCCGGCATGAGCCGGTGGCCTTCCACCAAGGCCCGCCTGGTGCTGGCGGCGCTGTTGCGCATCGGATGGACCGTCAAACGACAGGCAGGCACATCCCACAAGGTACTCTCACGCCCCGCCTGGCCCGATTTTGTCTTCGCCTTCCACGACCGCGACGAAATCGGTCCCCGCATGCTCGCCCGCATCGCCAAACACACCGGGCTCCAACCCGACGACCTGAGATAGGACCAGAACGATGGTGTGCGATGCACACCCTACGGTCACTGGAGATTGGCGAGTTCCTGACGGAGGAATTGGGCCAACTTCGGGATTTCGTTCTCGGCGGTCCTGAATATCTCACGGAGATCGACGCCACGCTAATGGTGAATCAGCTTGTCTCGCATCCGTGCCATCGCGGACCAGGGAATGGAGGGGTGGGCCTGTTTGAACGGGTCGCCGAGACGCTTGGCAATCTCTCCGATCAATAGAAACTGGTGGAGCACCGCCGACTGGGTCTTGGTGTCGTTACGGAATTCCTCGAAGTCCATCGGACCGACGAACTGCTCAATCTGTGTCGCCGCATGGAGCATGTCTTGGAGGAGGTTCCTGTCACGCGGCATAGATGGGCCTCGCGGAGCGCGTGATTTCGTGGCGGTAGGCGGGATTGGGATTCTCCTCCAGAGCGCGCGTGCTGACCAGATCCACCTCCTGTCCGAACAGGCGGGTCAGCTCCTCTTCCATCGTGAAATGATCGAACATGCTCCAGTCGGCATCGGGCGCGAAGGCGACCAGCAAGTCGACATCGCTGTCCGATCGCAGCTCCCCCCTGACCGCCGAACCAAAGACAGCCAGTCGGCTGATCTTCCAACGGTCACAAAACCGTTTGATCTGCTCGTTGGAGACACCCAAATCCGTCACTGTCATTTCCAGTGCTTCTTCATACACCTCAGTCCACACATGTACCCGCATGTCTCCGAAGCACCAAGCTACTGTAATCTGGATGTGGCGGCAAGTCAAGTGAAAAGGCCGTCGACGTTCTGCGGGGCGGAATGGTGGTGTGCCGTGCACACCCTACGAGGAACCGACCATCTCCAGGTTCTGCGGATTTGAGGCTATCGCCCAGCGGCGATAATGCTCTTCTTGGGTGGATTTTTCTGGAATTCTGGTTGACGTTTAGCCATGGTCAATATACCATAGCCTGGGTCGGCGGAGGCCGGCGGAAAGCCATGCGGCGGGTCAGGAGGGCCCGCGAGGCACGGGGAGACCATGTGCGACGATCGAAAGGGAGAAGGATGAAAAAGGCGAGAAAGGCAAGGCAAGGACAGGGGCGGAGGCGGTGGCGGGTTCCACCGCCGGAGAGCGAGATCTGGCCCGAGGAGTTCCGTGGCGAGCGGTGGAAGTCGATCTATGCGACGTTGTTCGCGGGTCGCTGCCAGGTGTGCGCGTATTCGTGTCCCCTGCCGAAGACACGACAGTGGCGCGACCGGCTCGTGGGCGTGGAACGGCTGCTGCTGTGCACGAACCGGGAAGGGGGCGGGGGCGAGTTGTGCGAGGTACTGCCGATCGACACGTGCCGGAATTTCAAACCGAAGCCCTGGCAGCCGCAACGCTCGAAAGGGGTCAGGAGACAGGCCAGTGCGGCGGCGGAGGTGTGCGATGACGACGTCCGACGCATCCCCCTGGGCAACGGCCTGTTTGCGCTGGTCGACGCCGCCGATTACAAGCGGGTCAGCAAGTACCGGTGGTACGCCAAGCGCCATGGCTCGGTGACGTACGCGACCTGCCTGCGGAACGGGCGGCTGGTGTACATGCATCGGATGGTCATGCGCCCGCCCAAGGGCTATATCGTCGATCATATCGACGGTAACGGGCTCAACAATCGGCGCTGCAATCTGCGTATCTGCACGCACCAGCAGAACCAGGCCAACCGGGGGCCTCGGGGTGGGAGCTCGCAGTTCGTGGGCGTGCTTCGCCATGGAGACAAATGGCAAGCGGGAATTCGATGTCAGGGCAAGTACCACTACCTGGGCCTGTTCGACGACGAGGTTGAGGCAGCCAAGGCCCGCGACCGCAAGGCGTACGAACTGCACGGCTCCTACGCCTACCTCAACTTCCCCGGGGACTTCGCGCCCGAGGGCCCCGACAAGTCGTCTGCCGCAGGGCCCGAGTAATAGTGTGCGAGGCACAGTCTACGGAGGGCGAGGCGTTCGCTTGGCGCTATGGCAGCTCGGAGAGTTTCTTGTCGGCGTAGGCGGTGGCGGCTTTGCCGTGCATCTGCACGAACTCCGGGCGGTCGGGTCCGGACAGGCTCTGTCCGTAACGGCGTACGGCGGCGAGATACTCCTCGGCCCGGGTGCGGTCGCCCGCCTCGGCCAGGCGTTCGGCTTCTGCCGCCAGGTGGAAAAAGAGCTTTCGCATGGAGCCGAGCTGGTTCATCGTCTCCTGGAGCACCCGCTGGCGTTGCTCTTCGGGCAAAGCCAGAAACTCTGCCTCCGAAAGGGTTAAGGCGGGACTGTCACGGAACGCGTCCACCTTCTGCCAATCGATCAACAGGAAATGATTCGATGCTTCTTCCGTCTGCCCGGCGTCCCACAAGGCGACGAGTTTCGCGACGGAGGCATCCTGGGTAGCAGCCGGCATCGTGTTCCCGTTCGCGGTCTCGGCCGACGTCTCCGGCGACGATGCCGGCGAGCCCAATTCCGCTTCAGGCACGCCCTGCTCCTGCGAGACATCCTCTTTCTCGGCGCAGCCATAGACCGCCGTCAGCAGAAACACCGCAGCCAGGATCCCCAACAGTCTGGAGTGACTCTTCATGACAGGCTCCTTCTTCGCATCGTAAACGTCTGTCTTTCGCCGCACTGATAGAAAAGACGCATGAACAGGCCGATTCTTCAAGGAGTTTCTTGAGATTGTTGGCTGCTTTCTGCAACGGCGCTAATCCGCAGGGTTGACTGGCCCGGTGTTGCCGCTCATTTCACACCAGACAAGTAAGGAAACGACGGGGGCTTTGCACAAACAGGCGACTGCCCCGCCGACGCCCCGAATCGCGGCTCACTCCTTGGATGCAGGAAAGGGGCCGGTCGTCTGCTGGGCGAAGGCGAGGTTGCGAACGGTCGCGAGGTCTGCGGGGACCTCCAGCCCCTTCTCGGCACAGGCCAGGGCCCGGCGGGCGTGGCGGATCGCGGCGTCCCGCATGGCGGCGTCACCGATCTCGGCCAGCGACGCGAGCGCCTTTTGCAGACGGATCGAGACCTCGACGATACGGCCCCCGTCACGAGCGATGGCGGTGAAGGCATCGTCGAACATGTCATCGACCGACAAGGCGGGCACCTCGACGCGGTCGAATTGCACTTGGGGACCGTCCTCGTTTTCCGGAGGCGCGGCCCATAGACAGAAGAGGCGCACCAGAATACCGATCACGTCGATCGCGGTTCCGGGATCGTTGATGCCGGGCGACAAGGCGTGATCGGCGATTTGCGAGAGCACGACCAGACCATAGCGAGGATCATCGTCGTAGGTGCGCTCTTTGCCGATCACGAAGGCTTTGAACACGTCCGCGCAATCGGAATCGGCGGCGGGTCGGGAATCCTCGGCGATATAGGCGAGCGCACGAACCGGCGTGACAAAGGTCCCCGGCAGAACGGCGAGGCGGATCCGGCCCTCGAGGTTCTTGGCGCAGGTCTGCAAGGCGGCCATGTCGATATGCTGGACGTAGCCTACGGCATCGCCTCGCACGACCCGGCCGGAAAACTCTCCGGTTCCGGCGGGCACCCCCGAAAGGGCGGGCGCATCCCGCCACCGCTCCAGAGCGGCTGTCGTCGCCTTCTCTACTTCTTTCATCGTCGTCCCGAGGCGTCCCAGCCGGGCAATGCGGTCGACCCAGTGCACGAAGACGAAAACGACCATACCGAAGACCAGCAGCGTCAGAACGAAGAGGACGAACCGCCCTGCCACGTCGTAGAAATCGTTCTTGGCGGTGACCAGCCCGACGATGCTGAAGATGAAGGCGCCGATGAATGTCGCCAGCGCCCGTTGCGAGAGGTCGTCGGCGACGATCAACGGGAAGGACCTCGGAGAGGCGGTGTTGCTGGCGGAGGCGTAGGCGGAAACCATCGAGGCGACCGCGAAGGTGGCGATCACCAGCATGCCCGAAGCCATGACCGACAACAGAGCCTCGACGGAGTCGGCGGAGACGTCGGGGACGATCTGCTTCAGTCCCGTACCGTCGGCGGCTTTGGCGATGAGCGCCGCGGCCACGGAGAGCCCGCTGACCGCCAGCGGCTTGACCCACAATCGCTCGCGAATCCGATGAATGAGGAACGCGATGCGTCCGTTGCGCATCGTGGTTTGCGTCTTCTGCATACATCGACCTCTTAGGGCCATGCACCTTCATGGTAGAAAGCTATCAACAAACACGCAGAAGAAACGGCGAGGTTCGAATCCGGGGCGATGGATTACGAATTCCTGGCAACGGTCTGTCGGGACTGCGTCCGACGGATCCGGCCGGCCAGCTTAATGCATACAGTGGGGATTGGGAGCAGGAACAGGGCGAAATTGAAGCAGCAGAGGAGCCAGAGGAGGGCCGAGCGTGGGGCGGTCAGCGCGACGGTGCGACCGAGCGTGGCGACCAGGGGAAGCCAGACCACCAGCGCGATCGCGGCGGCAGCGAAGGCCATCGTGGAGGGCTTGGCGCCGAGCTTGAGCAGGAGCAGGCCTGTCAGGAGGATGCCAGGCAGGCCGGCCAGTTGCATCTGCGCGGCGGTCAATGCGGCGGGGTCTTCGAAGAGGAACAGCCAGGCGGCCGGCGCGACGGCCAGCAGGTAGACGCCGTCCACGCCAGGGGCAAAGGCGACGAGGGCGACAAGCAGCCAGAGGGCCGGCAACCCGAGGAGAAACAACCGTTTGTCTCTGGTCGGCATCGCGACCCCCGTCAGCAGTTGCGTCGAGTCTACTGCGGCATGCTCCGCATCTGTTTGAAGGCGTTGATCAGACCGTTGGTCGAACCGTCATGCAAGGTGACCTCTTCGTCGCCCTCCAGTTCGGGCAGGATCGAGTTCGCCAGTTGCTTGCCCAGCTCGACGCCCCATTGATCGAAGCTGAAGATGTTCCAGATGACGCCCTGAACGAAAATCTTGTGCTCGTACATGGCGATCAAGGAGCCGAGGGTGCGCGGCGTGATCTTCTTGATCAGGATTGAATTCGTGGGTCGGTTGCCTGCGAAGACCTTGAACGGCAACAGCCTGGCGATCTCGTCCTCGCTCTTGCCCGCGGCGCGCAGCTCCGCCTCTACCTCGTCCTTCGACTTGCCCTTCATCAAGGCCTCGGTCTGGGCGAAGAAATTGGACAGCAGGATGGCGTGATGATTGGCCAGGGGATTGTGCGTCCGGGCGGGGGCGATGAAGTCGCAAGGGATCAGCTTGGTGCCCTGGTGGATCAGTTGATAGAAGGCGTGCTGACCGTTGGTGCCAGGCTCACCCCAGATGATCGGCCCGGTCTGATAGGTTACCGGCTTGCCCTCGCGGTCGATCGACTTGCCATTGCTTTCCATGTCGCCCTGCTGGAAGTACGCAGCGAAGCGGTGCAGGTACTGGTCGTAGGGCAGGATCGCCTCGGTCTCGGCGCCGAAGAAGTTGTTGTACCAGATGCCGAGCAGTGCCAGCAGGACGGGGATGTTGCGTTCGAGAGGTGTTGTGCGGAAGTGCCGGTCCATGGCATGGGCACCTTCGAGCAACTCGCGGAAGTGGTCGAAACCGATCGTGCAGGCGATGGACAACCCGATGGCGGACCAGAGAGAATAGCGTCCGCCGACCCAGTCCCAGAAGACAAACATGTTGGCCGGGTCGATGCCGAATTCCTTGACCTTTTCCTGGTTCGTGGAGACAGCGACGAAGTGCTTGGCAATGTCGTTTTCGGTGGCGGTTTCAAGGAACCATTCGCGCGCGGTGTGGGCGTTGCGCATGGTCTCCTGGGTGGTGAAGGTCTTGGAGGCCACGATGAACAGCGTGGTTTCGGGATTGACCCTGCGGAGCGTTTCGGCGATATGGGTACCGTCGACATTGGAGACGAAGTGCGGCGTGATGTTCTTCCAATAAGGTCTCAGTGCCTCGGTGACCATGACCGGTCCCAGGTCGGAACCACCGATGCCGATGTTAACGATATCGGTGATGGGTTTTCCGGTGTAGCCCTTCCATCGACCCGACAGCAACTCTTCGGAGAACATCTGCATCTGGTTCAGCACCGCGTTGACCGCAGGCATGACGTCCTGGCCATTCACGTAGATGGGCTCGTTCGAGCGATTGCGCAGGGCCACGTGCAGCACAGCGCGGTTCTCGGTCTCGTTGATGGGCTGGCCGGTGAACATCGCCTCGATCGCCTCCGGCACCCCCGTCTCGCGGGCCAGCCGGAACAGCAGTTCCAGCGTCTCATCCGTGATCCGGTTCTTCGAATAGTCGACGAGCATCTCTTCGAACCGCGTTGAGAAGGCCTCGAAACGCCCCGCATCCTGGGCAAACAGCGAACTGATGCGCTCGTCCCGGACAGCTTCGAAGTGATCCCTAAGTTGTTTCCAGACCTTGGTTTGGGTCGGATCGACGCGTTTGAGCATTCCGGTTCCTTTCTCGGTTACCTCGTGTCCCTGTCCAGCGGACAGCGGCGGTCAGGGAGCGCGACATTGCAGCCTGGTCTACCCCAGGGCAGCACATTGTAGCGCCGAGGCGGACCCAACGCAAGACAGAGCCTCCGGACGTCGAGGCGACCCCCTCAGACCTCGGGAGTGAAGCAGCAGTAGCCGATCTCGTCGCAGGCGGCCTTGAGCCGCTGCCAGACGCGCTCGTCTTCGATCACTTCCAGCGCCGTGGGATAGAGGATGTTGTTCTCCTTGGCGATGTGCTCGCGCAGCGTCGGAACGATGAAGCCGGCCAGGCCCGCCAGCTCCCGCTTGAACTCGTCGAATTCCATCGTCTCGGCCCGCGCGGAGAGTTCTTTCAGCGCGTGCTTACGCGGGCGAAGCTGATCGTGTTCGGCGCGCATCACCGTGGGCGGACCGTGGACGCCCCGCTTCTCCAACTCGGGGAAGAGCACTTCCTCCTCCCGCTGGTGATGGCGCTCCGTCTCCACCAGGTGCGTGGCAATATGGTCCACCCGCGCGATCGCCTTGGTCTGCTCGCTCGGGTCGGTCATCGTCTGCGCCGAACGGGTGATCTGCTCCAACTCGTCCAGGAACTCGAGAATCGCTTCGTGTTCGCTGACCATCGTCGAGACGATGTGGCCCTTGGGCAGCGATTTCTTCATTCGGGCGACCTGGTCCTGCAAGACCTCCAGGTGAATGTCGCAAAGGCGTTGCAGGTCGTCGAGACTGAGCCCCTCGTCGATGAGGTTCTGCTCGGCGATGGCCAGGTCGGCCGGGCTGATCTCGGTGAGCAACTGCTTCGCCTGGGCTTTGACTTCCGCGGGGTTCTCGCCCGCATTAAGACGCTTGAGGACTGTGGTCAATTGGCTGGCCCTGTCCATCATGGAATCCCCCAAAGAGATTATCTGTTTCAAAGCGGGGACGCGACAGATGCCGTGGCAACGACCCGTTCGTTCCTCAGGCGGAAATCCGTCCGTCGCGGTCGATCTCCACCTGCTTCTGAAGACTCTTGGCGGAGGCGAACTCGAACTCCCGCGTCCCGCGCACTATCACTCTGTTTTTGTCTACTACGAGCGACAGGTCTTGTTCGGGCGATTTGTGGCGGAGCACGTTCGCCAGCAGGAAGGCTTTTTCGAGCCCATCGCCCCGGCGGAAGTTGGCGACCTCGTCGGGCTGAGCGAGCCGATTGCCCTCATAGATGGAGGCCGATTCCAGGCTGTCGAGCCAGGCATAGACCTCGTCAGGCGATCGGGTCCCGGCTGCATCCAGCGAAACCGGATTGCGTTCGACTGCCGCCTTGACGAAGGGCCGCCAGTCGCAGGTGTCCATGTCGCGAAACGCATAGAAAGCCAGATCGACGGTGGGATGGCTCTGTCGCATCGATTGAAGCTGTGCGATGACCTCTTCCCGACTCTGGTCGACCGACAGCTCGATTGGATCGACGGTCCTGAAGTTCTTCTGCGTCGAAGGCAGCCTGGGCACCATATGGATGAACTCCGCCAACTGCTCGACCATCTTGTCGGCATCGGGCACTTCGGATGCGAGAAAGGCGCGCAGCGCCTCACGACCCGCCGTCTCGGTCAGGTCGGGCTTGCGATCGTGGAGGAACTCGTCCAGCCGGTCGCATCGAATCCGTCCCGGGATTTCGTAGCGCATGAAGTCTTCGTCGTTCACTTCCGCCACGAGCTTATCGTGCGTCGTGTCACCGATCTTGTAAGGGCTGCCATGCTCGTAGCTGAAGAGCGTTTCCGCCTTGACGAACTGCGACTGGCCGTGACAATCCCGGCACACCTGAAAATACCTCTGGTAATGCGTGTGACATCGCAGGAAGCTGGCGAAACTCGTCATGTCCAGTTCGGTCGAGAGATACTGGCCCAGCCGCTGGATGAAATGCTGGTAGGCCTTCGGGTCGATCGTGGCATCGTCATAGAAACAGTGCACGTACCCGCTGGGATGCGTGACGATGGTCACCTGCTCGTTGCGCAGCGCCCGCTGGGCCTTGTACGAGATCTCGGTGCCGTTGAACCACATGGTCTTGGTGACGAGCCGGCGGTTGTTCGTGAGGATGCCGCCATGCATGTCGATGAAGTTCTGCGAGTGCAGCGGAGTCAGGATCAGGTAGATGTCTTCGAGCGGCACACCGCAGACGACGAAGGCCGCCGCCGCGTAGAGCGTC
>CAZTGH010000194.1:0-9702 GCA_964612985.1 uncultured Pirellulales bacterium | reverse complement strand
GGCGGACGACTTCATGCGGGCCTCCGGCGCGCTGTCGGTCATCTGTCACCGCGAAGACATCGAGGCCTGTCTGCGGACACCCGGCCTCGGCGGGTTCCACTTGCTCGACCTGCAGGACTTCCCGGGCCAGGGCACGGCGCTGGTCGGCATGCTCAACGTGTTCATGGAATCGAAGGGTCTGATCACGCCCGAGGCGTGGCGACAGTTCTGCTGTGAGACGGTACCGCTGCTTCGCATGAAGAAGTATACCTGGACGACTGCTGAGACGTTCATTGGGCAAGTACAGGTGGCCCACTATGGGCCGGCTGACTTGCCCGATGCGCGTGTGACATGGACGGCGACCGACAGCGACGGGAGGAAGGTCGCCGCCGGCGCGTTCGATCCGGTGACGATCGAACAAGGCAAGGTGTTCGAGGTCGATGCGTTTGCGTTGCCGCTATCCCATATCGCTGCGCCACAAGAACTGACGATCACAGCAGCGATCGAGGGGACCCAATATCGCAACGATTACGCCATCTGGGTCTATCCGCCAAAGATCGACACCAGCATTCCCAAGGGTGTGATGGTGACAGACGATTTCAGGGCTGGCGCAACACAAGACCACCTCGATGATGGCGGGAAGGTCCTTTTGCTTCCACGCTTGGATCAGCTGCCCCTCAGCATCCAGGGAGCATTCCAAACGGATTTCTGGTGTTTCCCCATGTTCCGCCGCGCTGCCGAGCGTCGGGGGATCGAAGTGGCGCCCGGTACGCTGGGTCTTCTTTGTGATCCGGAGACACCGGCCCTGGCGGCATTTCCCACGCAGTTTCACAGCAACTGGCAGTGGTGGCACCTGGTGAAAAATGCGCGGCCGATCATTCTGGACGATACGCCCCAGGACTACCGCCCGATCGTTCAGGTGATCGACAATTTCGCGCGAAATCACAAGCTTGGGCTGATCTTTGAAACCAGAGTCGGAAAGGGCAGCCTTCTGATCTGTGCGATCGATCTGATGGCAAACCAGGACAAACCTGAAGCCCGCCAGCTACTGCACAGCCTCTTGCGATATGTCGACTCGACCGCGTTTGACCCTGAGACAGAGTTGGATGTCAGACTGCTTCGGATGCTTCTTCCGGGAAAAAGCCCCTGAAGCGGCACCGTTTTCGGGAGACGCTCATGCGATCACGATTTATGTATTCAGTCCTCGTACTCCTGCTTGGATCTGCCGCAGTTCACGCCGCCATCGGACCAGCCGAACAAGAACGCGGATCGGATTCACCCGAGCGGGCATCGAAGGCCATCCGGGTCGGCCGGTCGCTGTGTGAATACCGCGATTGGCTGGGCGGGCCGTCTGGAAACAGAAGACGCTCCTTGAACGACAGGAAGGCAACACTATAATAGGTCGGAGGCCAGAAACCGTCTTCGAACTCAGAGACCTCTCTGGCTCACTCTTGCTTACGGCATACGCTGGATAGCACCGACGACGATGAAACTACTTTTCACAAACAGCACAGCCAACATAGGACCCATGCGCCAGTCATCGTGCATATATCCGGCCCCTCCTAAGACAATCCGAGGAGACAATTAATGCGAGCCGTTTGCTCCTGTATTCTCATAACCGTGGTGCTTTCATCAATGATTGCCGGGGCCGGCACCTTGAAAGGTGACTTCCGTGCCCCGCCACGGGACGCTGGTGTGCGTTGCTGGTGGTGGTGGCTCAACAGCAACGTCACCAAAGAGGCGATCACCCGGGACCTCGAGGCCATGCACGACAAGGGCTTTAGCGGTGCCATGATCTTCGATGCGGGGACCGAACTGGGCTGGGGGCCCGACAGGAATGTTCCCAACGGGCCTCAGTTCGCCGGGCCGGAATGGACTCAGCTCTTTCTTCATGCCCTCAAAGAGGCCCAGCGTTTGGATCTCGAATTGGGACTCTCCATTCAAAGCGGCTGGAATCTCGGCGGCCCCTTTGTCACGCTTGACGACAAGGCGAAGCAGATCACCTGGTCGGAGATCCAGGTGGAAGGCCCGGCCCGAATCGAGCGGACGCTGCCCATCCCCAAGTCCAACTACGACTACTACCGTGATATCTGTGCGCTGGCTTATCCCGCCAAGGTCACGACGCACCGAGAGCCTATCAGCCATCTGGCGGCCAAATCGGGGGCGCGTGAACTGGGCGGGTCAGCGCCGGACTGTCGCTTCCTGCTCAACGATCATCCGTCCGTGGCGGGCGAGGCGGACGCGGCGCTCGAAGATATGGTGAATATCAGTGAGAAGGTCGACACGAATGGGACACTTCGATGGCAGGTGCCGGGGGGCATATGGACGGTTCTGCGTATCGGCTACACCCCGACCATGGCGCATGTGGCCACGTCCAGCGACAACTGGAAGGGCCATGTCATCGACTATCTCAGTAGCGACGTCTTCGACCGCTACTGGTACAGGACGGTAGACCCCCTGCTGCAGAAGGCGGGCCCGCTGGCCGGTACCGTGTTGAAACAGTTGGAAACCGACAGTTGGGAGTGCGGCGGCATGAACTGGAGCCCCGGCTTCGCTGAGGATTTCCAGCGTTACAATGGATACGATATCTTCAAGTACCTGCCCATCGTGGCCGGCAAGATCGTTGACAATCGCCAGGTGAGCAACGCCTTTCTGGCCGATCTGCGAAAGACCATTGCCCACTGCGTATCAGAGAATCACTATCGGCGTTTTGCCGAGCATGCGGCGCGATACAACATGGGGATCCAGCCCGAGTGTTCCGGCCCGCATGCCGCGCCGCTCGATGGGATCACCAACTACAAGCACAGCGACATTGTCATGAGTGAGTTCTGGATCCCCTGCCCGCATCGACCCAGACCGGAGAACCGTTTCTACATCAAACAGGCCTCCTCGGCGGCCCATATTTACGGCAAACAGATCGTCGGCGCCGAGTCGTTCACATCACTCAAGAACCCTCACTGGGCCGTCACGCCATGGCACGATATGAAGCCCGCCATGGATTTCGAATACTGCGAAGGCCTGAACTTGATCTTCTTCCACACCTTTACCTGCTCGCCCAAGAAGATGGGCATTCCGGGTCAGGAGTACTTTGCCGGCACCCACGTGAATCCGCAGGTGACCTGGTGGGATCTCTCGCAACCGTTCATGGACTACATGAACCGCATTCAGGCGGTGGTGCAGCGCGGCACCTTCGTCGCCGATGTCCTGTATTACTACGGGGACCACGTCCCCAACATTGCCGTACACAAAGGATTCAACCGGGCCGGCGCCTTGCCCGGTTACGACTTCGACGTGACCAATGAAGAGATCTTGCTTCAGCTGAAGGTGGTTGATGGCAGGGTCGTGGTTCCCAGTGGACTGGGCTATCGCGTGCTGGTGTTGCCCGATCACAAGGTCCTGTCGCTGGCGGTCATGGAGAAGGTCCAGACCCTCCTCCAGCAAGGGGCCACTGTCGTAGGGCCCAAACCGGAGCGCCTGATCAGTCTGGTGGGCGGTGAATCCGCCCATCGCAAATTCCACCGACTCGCCAATACACTGTGGGGCACAGACCCGGCGACAACGGGGCAGAAGGCGGTCGGCAAGGGTCGTCTTGTCTGGGGAGAAACCTCTCACGCGTTCCTCCGGCATGCCGGCATTGCTCCTGACTTTGAGGTGCTCGACGTTGAAAGACAACTGGATTACCAGTACATCCACTACACTATAGAGGGCGCTGACGTGTACTTTGTCTGCAACCAAACGGATCAACCCAAGTCGGTTGATTGCGTGTTCCGTGTTTGCGAAAAGCAACCCGAGTTGTGGGACCCGGTGACAGGTCAGATCACCACAGCCAAGGCCTTCAAGCAAACCGGTGGCCGTACGGTCGTTCCGATACAATTCGATCCCTATGGGTCCTGCCTGGTTGTTTTCCGCAATCCCATTGACGCCACCAAACAGGGCACGGGACTTTCCAACACCCAAATGCTGAACGTTATCAAGGAGATTCATGGCCCGTGGCAGGTCGGATTCGATCCGACCTGGGGTGGCCCCGCGTCGGTCGAATTCACGGCACTGACCGACTGGACGCAGCATGCCGATCAGGGCATCAAGTATTACTCAGGCAAGGCGACCTATTCGAATACCTTTGATTTGGCGCCAGCCCCGGGCCAGCGTTACTGGCTCCAACTCAACGAGGTCAAGGACGTCGGGATGGCCTCCGTCACGCTCAACAAAAAGGCCATCGGCATCACCTGGACCAAGCCCTTCCGCGTGGAAATCACCGATGCTCTCCAGGTCGGCCTGAACCGACTGGAGATTACGGTGGTCAATTCCTGGCAAAACCGCCTGATCGGCGACCGAGGCAAACCAAAGGAGCAACGTTATACGAAGACCAACATCAAGATTCGCGACGATTGGACACTCAGAGAATCCGGACTCCTGGGCCCCGTAGAAATCAAGAGCGATTAGGGACCAAGTCAGTTTCATACATATGGAGAATGCCCTTGCTTGAGAGAAGTTCGATAGAAGGTGACCCCATAGAAAGACGACAGTTCATGCAGTATTCTGCTGTCGGTATGGCTCTGGCCGCTTCAGCCGCAGGGATATCGCAAGCCCATACCATGCCGCACCCCAGCCCCGTATATGCCAAGGGATCTGTTACCACCACGTGCGATGTCCTGGTGGTCGGCGGTGGCACGGCAGGAACCATTGCGGCAATTCAGGCCGGGCGTCTAGGGGCCAAGACGTTGATCGTCGAACGCAACAGCCAGTTGGGCGGTACTACGACAACCGCCGGTGTGTCCTTTCCGGGGCTTTTCGATGCCTGGGGCAGACAGATTATCGCCGGGATTGGCTGGGAACTTGTGCGTGAAAGCGTGGCCCTGGACGGCGGAACACTTCCTGATTTCTCGAGGGTGCCCGACCATCACTGGCAGAATCAGGTGCGGGTCAATCCGTTCCTGTACGCCTTGCTCGTAGAGGAACAGTGCGCGCAGGCCGGCGTTCAGATTGCGTACTACGAGTTTCCGCAGACAATCACCCAGACATCTGACGGCTGGCAAGTCAATTGTGCCGGATTCGGGACTCAGCGTCAGGTGCTGTGCCGACAGATCGTTGACTGCACAGGCGGCGCAGAGGTGGCCGGCATGCTGGACCTGCCACGACTTCGCGGAGAGCAAACGCAGCCTGGTTCTTTGCTGTTCAAGTTGGACACGGCCAATAACCCCGGACGTCCCAATGGCCCCGGCTCCGGTCTGCTGGACAGTCTATACGTTCATGGGACCGATTCAGCGAACTCCCGCACGGTAACCGCCGCCAATCTGAAAGGTCGCAAGGCCGTTCTGGAAGAAGTCCGCAAAGAGAACAGGCGATTGATGCATTTGCAGCCGGAGGTCGGCTTCCGTGAGAGCCACCGCATCGAAGGCGAAACCGTGATCACCGTAGATGACTATACTTCAGGCCGCGTCTTCGAAGATGCGGTCTGCTACGCTTTCTATCCGGTGGATCTGCATACAAGAGACGGCGTCAAACCCAAACCGTTGGCCAAGGGCACGGTACCAACCGTTCCCTTGCGCGCGTTGGTCCCCAAGGGCAGCCGGAACATTATGGTGGCCGGCAGGTGTGTCTCCAGCGACCGCCTGGCCAATTCCGGCCTTCGCGTCCAGGCTGCCTGCATGGCCATGGGCCAGGCTGCAGGTGCTGCCGCCGCATTGGCTGCACAGAGGAATACGACCCCTCTTGAGGTCCCGCTCAACGACATCCGACGAGTGCTTCGCGAATACGGTGCTATAACCCCGACCCGGTGATTTGCACGGAGAGAAGAACCGCACCGGTGCGCCGATTAGGAACGTCTGGGCCGTCTGGTGTGGCCCAACAGAGCGTTACGTCCGTCTGTAAACACCAGATTCGAACTGTGGAAAGGAAACGACGCCATGCACAGACCTTCTCTACTTCATATCCTCCTTGTCGTGGAGCTTGCCTTGAGCCTCCAGGCGGCCCCGAAGGATGCCCGTCGTACCTGGACTGATCCCAACGAGGCAGCGGCCGAAGACGTGGATTTCCGTTTTCAAGGCGAATACGGCGTTGACCAGAAGGGACAACCCTGGGGCGTTCAGGTTATCGCGCTGGGGGGTGGTCAGTTTGACGCCTACCTGCTCGAAGGCGGCTTGCCTGGCCTCGGGTGGGACCGGCAGCGGACCCGTGTCAAACTCAGTGGCACCCGACAAGATGATGCCGTGGTCCTCGCCCCGCCGGCCGGTGCCGTCCAGGCTCGCATCGAAAAGGGACGCATCAAAGTCGAACGCGAGGGCGCGGTAATTGCTGATTTGCCCCGTCTCGTGCGGAGGAGCCCGACACTCGGCGCCAGGCCGCCGGAAGGTGCGGTCGTCCTGTTCGACGGAACCACCGCCGAAGCCTGGATCAACGGCAAAGTCGAGAACGGCCTGTTGCCCAATACCGATATCATGACCAAACAGAAGTTCAGCGACTACCACTTGCACCTGGAATTCCGCACGCCTTACAAGCCCTACGCCCGGGGGCAAGCGCGGGGCAATAGCGGAGTCTACCACCAGGGACGCTATGAGACGCAGGTCCTGGACTCGTTCGGCCTGGAGGGACGTATGAATGAGTGCGGCGGGATCTACTCCATCGCCGCTCCGCGACTCAACATGTGTCTGCCTCCGTTGACCTGGCAAACCTACGACGTCGATTTCACCGCCGCCCGTTTCGACGCACACGGCAAGGTGTTGGCACCAGCGAAGATGACTGTCCGGCTCAACGGGGTCGTCATCCATCGGGACCAGGCGTTGCCCAAGACCACGACCGCGGCTCCGATCGGGCAGATCACACCCGAGCCCGGTCCGATTTTCATCCAGCATCATGGCAACCCGGTCTACTACCGCAACATCTGGATCGTCCCGAAGTAAAGGAGCAAGAAGATGAAAACGAATGAACGAACGAGCCGCCGGAACTTCTTGAAGACTGCCTCCGTGTTCATGGCGCCGGCCATCGTACCGGCTTCTGTCTTCGGGCAAGGTAATCGCCCGGCGCCGAGCGAACGCATTGTGGTCGGCTGCATCGGGCTGGGCGGACAAGGCGATCGGGACATGATGGGTCTGATGAGTGACGATCGCGTCCAGGTGATCGCTCTGTGCGACTGCGATGGGGGCAGCACAAACTACGAACGAAGCTGGCATCGGGGTTTGGCGCCCGCCAAGGCCAAGGTCGAACAGCATTACGCGGGGGAGAGACGATCGGGAGCGTACAAGGGCGTCTTGGCAACGGGCGACTTCTGCGAGCTGCTGGCGCGGTCGGACATCGACGCCGTGACCTGCTCGACCCCCGATCACTGGCACGCGGCGATCGTCGTGGCAGCCGCCCGAGCGGGCAAGGATATCTACTGTCAGAAACCCCTCTCGCTGACCATTGAGGATGGACGCGCTATGGTTGAGGCGGTTCGCCGCTATGACTGCATATTCCAGTGCGGCAGTCAGCGGCGTTCGGACCGGCGGTGCCGTCACGCGTGCGAGTTGGTCCGCAACGGTCGCATCGGTCGCGTCCATACCGTTTACGTAGGCCTTCCCGGTGGGCACAGCAATCCGCGTGAAGGCCGTTCGGCCGAGATCATGCCTGTCCCGCCGGAGCTGGATTACGAGACATGGCTGGGCCCGGCGCCGTGGGCGCCCTATACGCTCGACCGGTGCCACTGGACGTTCCGCTGGAACCTCGACTACTCGGGGGGACAACTGACCGACTGGGGCGCCCATTTCATCGACATGGCCCATTGGGGCATAGGCACCGAACATACCGGCCCGGTCGAGATCGAGGGCGAAGGGAAGTTCCCCCCGCCAGGCGATCTCTGGAATACCGCTACGGAGTTCAAAATCGAAACCCGTTATGCCAACGGCGTCCGCATGATCATCACCAGTCAGGGTGGTGGCGTCCGCTTCATCGGCGAGGGGGGCCAGGTCACGCTCGGTGGATCAGAGCCGAAATCCATCTGGGAATCGAGCATCGGTCCCGATGAAATCCATCTCTACCAAAGTGACAATCACTACAAGAATTTCATCGACTGTGTGATCAACCGTCGGCGTACCGCGGCACCGGTGGACGTGGCGCATCGGTCCATCAGCCCGGCACATCTGGGCAACATCGCGATGAAGCTGGGCCGCAAGCTGAAATGGGACCCGACCAGGGAGGAGTTCATCGACGACGAGCGTGCCAACGCCCTCCGGTCCCGGCCGTACCGCGCTCCCTGGCGACTTTAGATGGCCAGCAATCACGTTGTTTACGCTCGGGTGTAAAAGATGAACTCCGGCGACTTCCGGCATTGAAATCGAGAATCGCGTCCTTCCCCAGTGCTGGGCAGGGCCTCTCCAATCTGGATGTTCAGGCGAAGCACTTCACCGTATTGTGGCCGTCTGTTCGCGCGCTTTGGCGTACTGATCTTTCAGCTTGTCGCAACGGCGGCGCATCTGCGCCAGGATCCTGACGTATTGGGGGTCTTCGATGCAGTTGTTGAGTTGGTCGGGGTCGGTCTCGAGGTCGTGGAGGTATTCGTACGGCGGCTGCTGCTCGAAGTATCTGGCGTAGACATAACGTCTCGCCCGGACACCCTCCCACTTGGGAATGGCGGTATGATTCATGAGGTGCTCGCAGAAAAAGTCGTCGCGCCACGTGGCGGGGGTCCCGGATTCGATGAGCGGCAAGAGGGATCGGCCCTGATAGTGGGCGAGCGGCTTGACCCCGGCGATTTCGAGCATGGTAGCCGGTAGATCCACGTTGAGAGCCATGGGGCGGATGACTCGCCCCCGTCGGCTTCTGGGAAGGCGTGGATCGTAGATGATCAGCGGAACGCGGAGGGATTGTTCGTAGTGACTCCATTTGCCGGCAAATCCCCGATCGCCCATGTAGTAGCCGTTGTCCCCGGTGTAGATGATCACGGTATTCCCGGCCAAGCCCTTCGCTTCGAGGGCTTCGCGGATGCGGCCCAGGGTGTGGTCGACTCCACTGATCATGCGGAAGTAAGCCCGCATGTTCCTCTGGTACTTTTCCGGGGTATCCCACCGCCAGAACCACCGGTCGCGGTTCATGGATTCCCTCATGAACCGCGGATGACTTTCGAAGATCGCGGGGTCGCCCAGGCGGGGCAGAGGCATTTCCACATCGTCGTACATGCCGTCGACGGCTTTGGGCCACGGGTAGTGGTTCTCTTTGTCGCCGTCCTCGGCGTGGACGGCGTTGAAGCTGATGGACAGGCAGAATGGTTGGTCGGTCGGATTGGTGTTGATGAATTCAATGGCGTTGTCCCCACAGATCTCGGTTTCGTGACGCAGGCTTCCGTCGAACTGCTTGTGAAAGTAGGGGTTTCGATTCACAGGGCGGAAGAAGTCAAACATCTGGTCTCTGGTCGCCCGACCACCTTCAACCCCGACACCGAACTTGCCGGTAAAGCCAGTGCGGTAGCCGGCCTTTCGCATGAGAACCGGGTAGCTTGCCACGGCGTGGTCGGCCCTGATCGGCGGCGTTCCAAACGTATAGCGGTGAGTGCGTTCGTAGAGGCCTGTAAAAAGGGTGGCACGACTGGCAGCGCAGATACTGGTGGTTACGAAAGCGTTCTCGAACCGGACCCCCTGAGCGGCGAGAGAATCGACTACCGGCGTCTTGAGGATAGGATGGCCCGCGCAGCCGAGGGTGTCGTCACGCTGATCGTCCACCAAGACAAAGATGATGTTGGGGCCTCTCGAGTCG
>CAZTGH010000193.1:0-9773 GCA_964612985.1 uncultured Pirellulales bacterium | reverse complement strand
TGAAAGAGGCCCGTCTGATCAAGGACATCCGCCCGCCCTACAACACGGATCTGGTGGACGACAAGACCTTCCCCTATCTGGAGATCACCACGCGGGAAGACTTCCCGGGCGTCTATATCACCCGCCAGCCTCGGGCCAAGGGCACCCGGCTGTTCGGCCCGTTCGCCAATCCCAAGGACCTGCGGGCGGTGCTCGTCGAGTTGCAGAAGATCTTCAAGTTTCGCACCTGCAACCTGGAGATCAGCGACGACGATCCGAAGCGACGGTTCTTCCGACCCTGCCTGTTGCACAACATCAAGCAGTGCACCGCACCCTGCGGCGCCCGGATCGGCAAGGACGAGTACCGCAGGGCCATCCAGGACTTCATTCGCTTCCTCCGTTCGAAGCGGTCCACCGTCCTGCGGTCCCTGCGCCGGCAGATGGAGGAGGCCTCGAACCATCAGGAATACGAAAAGGCCGCGATGTTTCGCGATCGCATCCGCCTGATCGAAGGACTCGACGATCGAGGGACCCCCGACGAGCACGTCCAGCCTGAGGTCTTTGCCGCCGACCCCGCCGAGGCCCTGGTCAAACTCCGCGATATCCTGGGCCTCTCGAACCAGGTCCGCATCATCGAGGGGATGGACATCGCCAACCTCAGCGGCCAGGAAGCGGTCGGCTCGCTGGTCAAGTTCATCGATGGCAGGCCCTTCAAGAGCGGGTACCGCCGGTTCAAAATCAAAACCGTCCAGGGGATCGACGACTACGCGATGATTGCCGAGGTGGTCCGCCGGCGGTACAAATATGCCCTGCGAGGCGAGGAGCTGTGGCCCGATCTGATCCTGATCGACGGCGGGCTGGGGCACCTGCATGCCGCGGAGGCCGCCTTCAACGCGATGCTGGCCGAGTGCCGCGCCGAGGGGATGGTCGACGTCGAGCCTCCGCACACCAAGATGGCCTCGATCGCCAAGCGCGAGGAGGACATCTACCTCCAGGGCGAGTCCCAGCCGCTCAAGCTGCCCGCCCATTCCCCCGTCCGCAAGCTGCTCCAGTACGTCCGCGACGAGGCCCACCGTTTCGCCCAGCATTACCACCACCTGCTCCGTGACAAGAAGATGTTCAACCAGGGCTGACATCCCGCTTCGCCCCCAGCACCGCCAGCGCAGGCCAGGCCACAGGGCATGGCGGTTTTTGCTTGTGACGGATGTCGCGACCGTGGTATCATGGGAGCAGCTTACACGTAGGAACGTGCTATGAACGGCAGACCTGGATCGACCGCAGACCGCAGGGGGGTACGCCCTGGATTTGTCCTCGTGCTCTGGATCGCGCCTTTTGCGGTCGTGCCTGTACTGATGAGCGTTTTCATGCCTGCCCCGACGGCCGGGAGGTGGCTGAGCAGGGTATAGACACCGCACCTTTTTCGGAGAAGGCTGCGCGCCCACGTATGCGGGCGACGCAGGATACGACCAGCGGTACTTTGAAGGAGGACTGATTATGCAGAGGCGCTTCTTAGGTCTGGTTCTCGTGGTCCTGGTCCTGGGGTCAGCCGGCACGGTGTCGGCCGACCTCGTGGGCCACTGGAAGCTCGATGAGGGGTCCGGCACCGTGGCCCGCGATTCGAGCGGGAACGGAAACGACGGCGAACTGATTGGCAATCCGACATGGACCACGGGGGTCTTCGGCGGGGCTCTGCATTTTGCGGGATCCCCGGACAAGGTGGACGTGCCGCACAATCCCATGCTGAATCCGGAAGAGGCCTTCACCGCCTGCGTATGGGCCAACGCCGACCCGTCCGGAAGCGGACATCGCTCGCCCCTCACGTCGCGCGACGACTACCCGCAGCGGGGCTACATCATCTACGTCGAGCCGGGCAACACCTGGCAGTATTGGATGGGTACCGGCGCCGGCGGCTGGAACAATACCGCCGGACCCGCCGTCGCCCTGGGCGAATGGACGCACGTCGCGGCGGTTTACGATCAGGGACAAAAGCGATTCTATATCAACGGAGAACTGGTCGGCGAGAACGCCGCGACGATCAGTCCCAACACGGCGCAGGTGTTGCGCATCGGCGCCGGCGCGTCGGAAAACGCGGGGAATTACTTCTTCGTGGGCTCGGTCGACGAAGTGGCGGTTTTCGACCATGCGCTTTCGGAGGCGGAAGTCCGTGCGGCGATGGACGGGATCGCCTCGGCGGAACTGGCCTCCGATCCGCAGCCGGCCCACGAGGCGACGGACGTCCCTCGCGACGTCGTGCTGAGTTGGACGCCAGGGGAATTCGCCGCCACGCACGACGTGTACTTCGGGACGGTTTTTGACGATGTCAACATGGCCGGGCGGTCCAACCCGAGCGATGTGCTCGTCAGTCAGAGCCAGGCGGCAGCCAGTTACGATCCCACCGGCGTACTGGACTTCGGGACGACGTACTATTGGCGGATCGATGAAGTCAATGCCGCGCCGGACAACACGATCTTCCGAGGCGAGGTCTGGAGCTTCACGACCGAGCCGCTGGCGTATCCGATCGAGACCGTCACGGCCGCGAGCAATGGCATCTCCGAGGAAGGTGTGGGCGCGGAGAATACGGTCAACGGCTCGGGGCTCGATGCCGCCGACCAGCACTCGACGGTCAGCGGTGACATGTGGCTGGCCGGGCCACCGGAGGGCGAAGACCTCTACATCGAGTATGCGTTCGACCGCGTCTACAAGCTGCACGAGATGCTGGTCTGGAACTACAACGTGCAGTTCGAGATCATCCTCGGCTTCGGACTCAAAGATGTCACCGTCGAGTATTCCGCCGACGGGACGAACTGGACGACGCTGGGCGACGTCCAGTTCGCCAAGGCGACCTCCGTGCCCACGTACACCGCCAACACGACCGTCGATTTCGGCGGCGTCCCCGCGCAGTACGTGCGTCTGACCGTCCGCAGTGGGCACGGTACGATGGGCCAGTACGGGCTCAGCGAAGTCCGCTTCCTGTACATCCCGGCGCAGGCCCGCCAGCCCGAGCCGGCTGACAGCGCTACCAATGTCGATCCGGCGACGACGCTGAGCTGGCGTGCCGGTCGTGATGCGGCTTCGCACGAGGTGTACCTGGGCACCGATCCCAACGCGCTGCCGCTGGCGGCGACCACCGGTTCAGCCAGCTACACGCCGGACGATCTGGAATTCGGAAGCACGTACTACTGGCAGATCGTGGAAGTCAATGAGGCCGACGAGACGCCCGCCTGGGCCGGCGACGTCTGGAGCTTCGCGACGCAGCAGTACGCCCCGATCGATGGCTTCGAGACCTACGACGACGAGATCGATGCCGGTACGACGATCTTCGACACCTGGCTTGATGGCTGGGTCAACGAGACGGGTTCGACCGTCGGCTATTTTGATGCACCGTTTGCGGAAAAGACGATCGTGCGCAACGGCACGCAGTCGATGCCTCTCCAATACGACAACACGACCAGCCCGTTCTACTCCGAGGCTACGCGTGAATTCGAAACCGCGCAGGATTGGACGGGGTATGGCGCCGATACGCTCGTGCTGTACGTGCGCGGCAATCCGCCCGTCTTTCTCGAACGGGCCGACGGCTCGATCCTGATGGGCAGCACCGGGGGCGACATCTGGGGCACCGCCGACGCTTTCCGCTTTGCCTATAAGCGGCTCAGCGGCGACGGTTCGATCACCGCGCGGGTCGACAGCATCGTCAACACCAGCGGCTGGGCCAAGGGTGGCGTGATGATCCGCGAAGGTCTCGACGCCGGCTCAACGCATGCGATGACCGTGGTGACCCCGGGCAACGGGGTGGCCCTCCAGCATCGTCCGACGACGAACCAGGCGTCGCTGAGCATCAACGAGGCCGGTCTGGTCGCACCGTACTGGGTGCGGATCACGCGGACGGGCGACACGCTGACGGCTGAACGCAGCGAAGATGGCCAGACGTGGACCAGTATCACCGCCGACGCGGCGGCCTCCTCGGTGACAATCCCGATGGCGACCGACGTCTACATCGGTCTGGCCCTGGTCAGCAACAACGCCGGCGCCGGCCCGACCGCTGCCGAGTTCTCCAATGTCAGCACCACCGGCAACGTGACGGGACAATGGCAGACGGAGGACATCGGCGGAGAGCAATTGGCCAGCAACGACCCGGCGCCGATGTACGTCAGGATTGAGGACGCCTCCGGGAAGGCGGCAACCGTTGCCTATTCGGATGACGCCATTACAGTCCGTCCGACCTGGCAGGAATGGGCGATCCCCTACAGCGATCTGGCCGGCGTGAACCTGGGCCGGGTCGAGGCGATGACCATCGGCATCGGCAACGCCGCCAGCCCGAGCGCCGGCGGCACCGGCATCGTCTACATCGACGACATCGGCTACGGCCGTCCCGCCGCACAGTAACGCTGCCCGAGGCAGTTCGCCTGCCGAAGCAGGGAGTTGCACCAGGGGCCTGGCCCGACCCGGTCGGGCCAGGCCCTTTCTCCGCTACGCCACCCTGTCCCAGCCGGCAGCCGCAGCCTGCCGCAGAATGGCTTTTCTCTTGTGATGAGCGACGCAACTATGGTACCCTAGGGGCAGCGTACGTGTAGGAAGGAGCTATGAACGGCAGGCCTGGATCGACCGGAGACCGCCGGGGGGGTGCGCTGGGGATTTATCTTCATCCAATCGACCCCAGCCGTTGCGATCGTGCCGGTACCGATGACCATCTGCATACCCACCCGGGAACCCGGAAGGGGGCCGGCTCGGATATAGAACCATCGTCTTTCTCGGACAAGAGTGCGCGTCCGCGTGTGGGGACGACGCAGGATACCACTGGCCGTACTTTGAAGGAGGACTGATTATGTCTCGAAGATTGTCCTGTTTGCTTATGCTGTTTCTTGTGCTGGCCGGCAGCGAGATCAGCCGAGCGGGAACGCAGAAGTGGCAGATGGTGGTGAGCGCTGCCAATCCCGTACACTGGTACCGGTTCAATGAGGCCCCCGGAACGTCGGAGGCGTTTGATCAGGGCAGCGGCGGGCTCGACGGGGTCTATCGCAGTCTGGTGGAACTGGGCCAGGAAGGACTCTTCGGATCTGGAGAGGCGGCGCGGTTCGAGCGAGGCGGTCAGGAGGACGTCATGTGGACCCAGGGTGGCAACGTCACCAGCCCCGAGTGGACCGCGGAGTTCATCGTCATGAAGATGAGCAACACGGTGGCCCAAGCCCTCTCCGACAGCTCGACGTCGTCCCTGCGGATCGTCGGCTGGGGCGTCGACGAAGAACTGAGCTTCACCGAATACGGGGTGATCGACGCGCGTTTCACCGCGGTGGCGGGCGCCGATCTGGTCGCTCCGGTGGAACAGTGGATCCACGTGGTCTACCGCAAGAGCGGCGATCAGACGCAGGTGTTTGTCGATGGGACGCTGGTGGGAACGACCTCGACACTGATTGACTGTCCGATCGACAGTTTCGGCGGTCGTGCGGCCGGCGCCTCGGACGGCTTCGACGGTTTCATGGATGAGGCGGTCATCTACGACTATGCCCTCAGCGATGAAGAGATCTCCGCCCACGCCGCCGCTCCCTTCCTTCCGGATGTTGGCGCGATACTGGTACAGCCTGAGGATGGTGCTGCGGATGTGCCGGTCGATACGACGCTGGCCTGGATCGCAGGCACGTATGCGCAGACGCACGATGTATACCTTGGCACCGTGTACGAGGATGTCAACAGCGCCAGCCGGGACAATCCTCTGAATGTGCTGGTGAGCCAGAGCCAGACTGCCGCAGAGTACGATCCCGCCGGTCAGCTCGATCTTGGGACGACTTACTACTGGCGGATCGATGAGGTCAATGGCGCCCCCGACAACACGATCCACAGAGGGGACGTCTGGAGTTTCACGACCGAGCCGGTGGCGTATCCGATCGAGACGGTCACCGCTGCCAGCAACGGCACCTCGGAAGCAGGCGCCGGTCCGGAGAACACGGTCAACGGCTCCGGGCTCGATGCCGCCGACCAACACTCGACGGTCAGCGACGACATGTGGCTGGCCGGCCAGCCGGAGGGAGAAGACCTCTACATCGAGTATACGTTCGACCGCGTCTACAAGCTCCACGAGATGCTGGTGTGGAACTATAACGTCCAGTTCGAGCTGCTGCTGGGCTTCGGGGTCAAGGACGTGATGGTGGAATATTCCGAGAACGGCGCCGACTGGGCGACGCTGGGTGAGGTGCAGTTGAACCAGGGGACGGCGACGGCGACGTACGAGGCCAATACGACCGTGGACTTTGGCGGCGTCCCTGCCCAGTACGTGCGTCTGACCATCCACAGCGGCTATGGCATGATGGGCCAGTTTGGGCTCAGCGAGGTGCGATTCCTGTACATCCCGGTACAGGCCCGCGAGCCCGAGCCGGCCGACGGAGCCACGGATGTCCACCCGGATGCCACGCTGAGCTGGCGCAGTGGTCGCGAAGCGGTCTCGCACGAGGTGTACCTGGGCACAGACCCGAACGCCTTGACCCTGACCGGCATGGCGGATGCACCCAGTTTCGATCCCGGCGCTCTCGATCTGGGCACGACGTACTCCTGGCGGGTCGACGAGGTCAATGAGGCGGAGGCCGTGACGACATGGGAAGGGCCCGTCTGGAGCTTCGCGACGCAGGAATATCTCGTAGTGGATGACTTCGAGAGCTACACCGACGATATCGACGCCGGCGAGGCCATCTTCGACACGTGGGTGGACGGCTGGGTCAACGACACCGGTTCGACCGTCGGGTATTTCGACGCCCCCTTTGCCGAGCAGACGATCGTCCATGGCGGCAATCAGTCCATGCCGCTGTTCTACGACAACACGACCGCGTCCGTCTCCGAGGCCGAATTCAGCTTGGACCAGGATTGGACCCTCTATGGGATTCGCAGCCTGTCGCTCTACTTCCGTGGCGAGGCGGGCAATGACGGCCAGTTGTACGTCAGGATCAACGATACGAAAGTCCCCTACGACGGCGCGGCAGGCGATATTGCCGAATCCATGTGGATGCCCTGGAACATCGATCTGTCCACTGTCGGCGGCAACCTGAGCAACGTCACGTCGCTGACGATCGGCATCGAAGGGGCGGGAGCCACCGGCACGCTGTATATCGACGACATTCGGCTGTACCCCCAGGCGCCGCAGTTCGTGGTGCCGACGCAGGCGGATGACACCAATTTGGCTGGATACTGGGACCTCGATGAGGGTAGCGGTACCCTGGCGGCAGATTCCAGCGGAAACGGAAATGATGGTGCGCTTGAGGGTGCTGCACAGTGGGTAGCGGGCGTGTCGGGCGCTGCGTTGCAGTTTGACGGCAGCAGTCGTGTAAACTGCGGGGACGCACCTCAGCTCGCCTTCACCGAGGCCCTCAGCATTACGCTGTGGGTGAATCCGTCCGACCTGGTGGGAGACCATGCCTTCGCCGGTCGTTCTGCCGCCGAGGGCGGTTACGCATTCAAGTCCATGAACGATCATTTGCGTTTCACCACACCTGGCGTCATGGATCATGACGGGAATAACTCGCTCCTGCAGTTGGACACCTGGCAACATGTGGCCGTCACCTTCGTGGCAGGCCAGGCCGACGGCTGCACGTTCTACGTCAACGGGGTCGCGACGGACACCGTGAGCAGCAGCGCTCTGGTCGCGGATGCCGGGGCATTTGAGATCGGCCATAATCACTGGGACCAGTGGTGCCTCGGCATGATCGATGAGGTCCGCGTCTACGATCGGGCGCTGTCTGCGGAAGAGATCGCGGGACTGGCCGGTCGGACCGAGCCGCTGCACAAGCCCTTCTGAGTGGAAGACGCGGTGGTATGCAGGTGGATCGGGCGAGGTGCTTCAGGCGTCGCCATTTGCATGGGAAGCCTTGCCTCCGACGACCTCGGCTACGGCGTCCTGCCGTCCCAGCGGCGCCGGACGGCGGGTTGCCTGCGGTAGTACTGGATTTTGCCAGGGGCCTGGCCCGACGCCCGTCGGACCAGGCCTTTTCTTTGTGCTGCGCCCGATTTGGCGGCGTTTGGCACGCGGATTCCTGTTGAATCGTGGGGGCAGGTTGTGGTATAAAGAAGATGAGGGAAGAGGGTTAGAGGTTGGCTTTCACATCAGGCCTTGCAAATGCGTTATCTTGGTTTGACTGAGGAGCGGATATGGCCGGGAAGGCAGCTGCACGTCGAAGCACATCGGAACCACAGCGTATCGTCCCGCGCCCATTCTGCGTCCTCTGACCGGGTTCTTCCAGGAAGGAGGTGGAGCGAAACCGACCACATGCATCACGGGTCCGTCCAGGGACCTGGGGCCGGCAGCGCCGGCGCCGCCCGCGCGATGGGATTGGGCCCGTCGCCGCAGAGCGGAGCGAGAGGGCTCTCGGTATGTGGCCGAGGGCACATCACAGAGTTGACTCTGTCTACGTGTAGGAGGACATGTCATGTTGAGGCGATCTTCTCTTCTATTGGTTTTTTGCGTGATGCTGGTCCTGGGCGGGGTGGCCTCGGCCGCGTTCGACCCGGCCCTCGTCGCCTGGTGGCCGTTTGACGAAGGCCAGGGGACCGTGGCGATGGATGCCAGCGGCAACGGCAACGACGGTGTCGTGAATGGTGGCCCCTCGTGGGTCACGGGGCCGCTTGACGGCGCCCTGGACTTCGCGGGGACGAATTCATCTGTGGTGGCTCCGCACATTCCCCTGGACAACCGAAGCTTCGCCATTGCCATGTGGGTCAATCTGGCCCAAAACAATGCGGAACATGTTGTTTTCGGACAGCAACAAGCCGGCGCTACCAACACGAGCCTCCATTTACGACTGGGAGGTACGGGAAACCCGGCGGCCGGTGGCATCAATTTTGGCTTTTACAGCAATGACCTGGTGACCGGCGGTGGCCTGCTGGAACTCAACACTTGGTATCACCTTGGTTTCGTCTATGATATCGATGCCCAACAGAAGAGAATATACATTGATGGTGAATTAGCGGACGAAGGCACATCGACGCCGTATTTGGGCACTTCTGGAACCACCAATATCGGCATGTGGAGTAACAACCAGTACTTCAACGGCATGATTGACGACGTACAGGTCTACCACAAGGCCCTATCCGACGGCGAGGTCAAGAAGATCATGTCAGGGCTGGCCGATCAGTCGCTGGCGCAGGATCCCAGCCCTGCCGACCAGTCGATCGACGTGCCGCGCGAGGTGGCGCTGAGCTGGACGGCGGGTGAGTTCGCCGCGACGCACGACGTCTACTTCGGAGTGGTTTTCGAAGACGTCAACGATGCGAGCCGCGCCAATCCGATGGATGTGCTCGTCAGCCAGGGCCAGGCGGCAACCAGCTACGATCCGGCCGGAATCCTCGATTTCGGGACAACCTACTACTGGCGAATCGATGAGGTCAACGCCGCGCCCGATAACACGATCTTCAAGGGCGAAGTCTGGAGTTTCACCACCGAGCCGTTCGCCTATCCGGTCGAGAACGTCATCGCCACCAGCAACGGAACTTCGGACGCCGCCTCCACGGCGCAGCGAACGGTCGATGGCTCCGGCCTCAACGAAGCCGATCAGCATTCAACGGAAGGTGCTGACATGTGGCTGGCGAACCCGCCTGCCGAAGAACCTTTCTACCTCCAGTATGAGTTCGATCGGGTTTACAAACTCCACGAGATGCTGGTGTGGAATTACAACAGCCAGTTCGAGTTGATCCTTGGCTTCGGGCTCAAGGATGTCACGGTCGAGTATTCCGCCAACGGGGCCGACTGGATGACCTTGGGCGAGGTGCAGTTGAACCAGGCGACGGCCAAGGCGACCTATACCGCCAATACGATCGTT
>CAZTGH010000192.1:0-9814 GCA_964612985.1 uncultured Pirellulales bacterium | reverse complement strand
TCACACCCCTTCGGGCACACGCAGATGAAGCCCAGCGGCGCATCCCCACCGTTCACGAACTGGTGCTCCTCGTCGGGTGCGATGAACACCGCGTCGCCCGGCGCGACGGCCCGCTCGACGGCCTCGCCGTCCACCGTGCGGCCCTTCACCGTGCCCTGGCCTTCGACCACGAACACCTCGTGTTCCCAGGGGTGGTGGCCGTACGACGTGTGGCCGCCGGCGGGGATCTCGAAGTAGCGCAGCTCGAAGCCCGGCACGCCGGTCGACTCGGGCAGCAGCCGCCAGATCGCGTTTCCGCTCCTCGTCCGCTCCCGTTCCGTCGTCTCTCGATTCGCGAAATGCATCGCAGTCACCTTCCCTTGGTTCTGGGTTCCTGGACTCGGGAGCCCCTTGTCGGTCTCCCGCTCGTGCGTCCACGGGCCTCGCCGGCCGCGCGGTCCAGCCCCGACTCTACGCTCGCGACGCCCGCGCGTCAATCGCCGGGCAGGGCTTGTCCCTGCCCTCGTCCGGCAGCCACAAGGGCTGCCCCTACGAGCCGCCAACATGCGCGCAAACGGCGCGCAAGACTCGACGAAAGACTCTATCTTCCCTTTCTTCCCTTTCTTTCCGGGGATAGGCGCCGGGAAGAAAGGGGAGAAGGAAGCCCTCCATGTGGCGAATCGGCAACATCAGTCGGAAGCCAGCTTCACACCGGTCGGAAGTTCCTTGCAGACTCGCCCAGTCTTCCCAGTCTTGCCAGTCTTCCCGGGGATAGGCGGGCCTGGGAAGCCTGGGCTGGGCGCCCCAGAACCGGGCCGTAGGGCGTGCAAACCTGCGCGCGGAATCCTCTGGCGCGGCGAAGACCCGCACGCCCAATTCTCTGTCCCATTCGTCCCATAGGTCCCAGCCAGCACGCAGGCGGCTCCGCGACCCAGGAGCCTCACGCGAGGCCGCGAAGCCCCTCGGAAGAAAAGGATGGAACCGCAGACCTGTCCGCCGAGGCCCCCAGCGAAGGAGGACCAGTCCGCCGAAGCCTCGGCGAAGGAGGATGAACGCAGATGAACGCGGATAGCGCAAGCCCAAGACGACCACAAGGACCGGCCCCTCTTCAGCCCAACGGGCTGAGATGCGATAGCCCAGGGCAAGCGAAGCGACGCCCTGGGTAAGCTGCCCACCCCCACCCTGCCTTCGAGCCTGAAGGGCTCGCACCGATCCTCGCGCGAAGCCAGGGAGGCAGGAAGAACCCGACGGCACTGAGCAGCGCGCCGTCTTTGCACGTAGTCCCGCCTTTCAGGCGGTCTTCCTCGTCCCGGTTCGCCGCCATCCTGGCGGCAGTCCGTGCCGCCCGCACCCCTTACCACGTGCCACGCCCGCCCCGCGGGCCCGGCAAGTGCCCTCGAGGCCAAATGTCAAATGTCGATTCTGCTGAGAAACGACAGTGGGCAGTTCACGGATGGGCAGATTTCGCGCGCAGAGGCTATTCCGGAATGGGAAATCCGGCCTTCCGTGCGGGGTCCATTGGCTGCAACAGGGTGTTTTTCAGCAGAATCGAACGTCAAGACCTGACACCAAATCACAATGAAGCGCCCAAGGGATCCGCGGAATCCGAGTTCCACAGCGGGAGGGTTGACAGAGCGGCAGCGCGGGATAGAATCGTCCTCACGTCAAGAGCCAGAGGGGGCTATGCGGATGATCGGCAAGCGCACTGTAACGCGATGCATCGCACACCTTGGGCGGCGTGCCCCGGTATTCGAGGACTTCAAAACGCAGGGGACATCGATGAGGAAGGCTGTGAGCCCGGCAGCGGCGCTGTCCTGGAAGCGCGTCGTCCCCTGGGGGGCTTCCCTAGCCCTGCTTCTCTTCTTCGCCGCGGGTGCCGCCGTCCAGGCCGACACGCTCCGGCTCGATGACGGCCGCGTCCTCTACGGACGGCTCCTTGGGTCGAGCCGCACGAAGGTCGGCTTCAAAGTGGGCAACAAGGTGCAGTGGTTCGCCCGGTCGGAGGTCGTGTCGGTCGAACGCAACGGGACCTACAAGGCGCCCGCGGCGCCGGTCCGCCCGACGGTTCCGGCCCGGCCCAAGTCCCCCGAGCGGCCGCAGCCCGCGGCCAAGACCGACGAGCTGATCTGGACGGTCGCGAAGGTCATGCGGTCCGACACCGCGCCCGGCGGCGGCGGATTCCAACTGGACTTCTCCGAGAGCGGCGACAACCCCCGCTACGTGCATCTCTTCCTGAAGTGCAACCGGCCGCCCGAGAAGTCCGAGATGCCGGCCTTCCAGGTTGTGGACTACCGCAAGAGGGCCGCCGCCTCGTTGCGGGCCTACCGCGGCGGCACGAAGCCGCTGCTGGTCTACGCCGCCGACTGGAAGAAGGTGGCCGGCCCGAGGCTGAAGGGCTATGGCCGCGAGGAGTTCATCGACCTCGAGCCCGACAGCCGCGATCCGGCCGACCGACTGGCCGCAGCAATTCGGGCCGGGGACCGGGAGAAGGCCCTCTTCCTCGCCGGCCTGGGCCTCGATCTGGCTGCCGCGTCGACCCTCGGCCCGAGCGCGCTCGAGCTGGCAGCCGCGCGCGACGACGACCTGCTCGCCGAACTGCTGCGCACCGGCGCCCGCCCGCAGGCGACTGGCGAGGGCGGCCGCACGCTGCTCCACAGCGCCGCGCGGGGCGGCTCGGCCCGCAACGTCGCGCTCCTCCTTGGGAAAGGGCTGCCCTCGGATGCTCGCGACGCGGAGGGTGCGACGCCGGTCCATGCAGCGGCCGAAGCCGGCCGGGCGAAGCTCGTCGAGGCCCTGCTCGTCAAGGGTGGCCCCGCAGATGCGCCCACCAAGGAGGGCCTCACGCCCCTCGCACTCGCGGCTGCGAAGGGACACGTGGACGTGGTGACGCTCCTTCTGGCGAAGGGGGCGGACCCCAACGCTCGGGGACGTGACGGCAAGACGCCGCTGACGCGGGCGGCCGCCGGGGGGCACAAGACGGTCGTGGCCGCCCTCCTTGCCAAGGGCGCGCGCCCGGCCGACGCCACGGGCGCGATGACCCTGCACGACGCCGCGCGCTCCGGCAGCTTGGCGCTCGTGCGCGCCCTCCTGGCGAAGGGCCATGGGCCGAATGCAGCAGACGCGCTGGGCAGGACACCGCTCCATCTCGCCGCGGCGAGCGGCGCCCGCGACGTGGTCGCCGCGTTGCTCAGCCAGGGAGCGAAGGTCGGAGGCAAGGACAAGAGGGGCCGAACCCCCGCAGCCTTCGCGATCGCGGCCGGCCAGGCGGATGCCTTGCGCGCCCTGCTGGCCAAGGGGGCGAAGCTCCCGCCCGCCGACCCCGAGCGCGGGTTCTACCCGCTCCACGGTGCCGCGGAAGGGGGGCACTGCGACGTGCTGAGCCTGCTGCTCGACCGCGGCATGGAGGTCGATGCCCGCGGTGAGGCCGACCGCACGCCGCTGCTCTGCGCCGCCGCGGCGGGGCAGGCCGACGCCCTGCGCCTGCTGCTCGGCCGGAAGGCGGACATCTACGCGCAGGATTCGGCGTGGAACACCGCGCTTCATCACGCCGCGTTCGCGGGCTCCAGGGACTGCGCGGCGGCGCTGGTGGACGCCGGCGCGTTCCAGTGTGCGTGGAACAAGGACCGCCGGACGCCGCTGAACCTGGCGAAGGGCGAGTTGCGCGACTATCTGAAGGCGCTGGTCGGCGCGCCCGTGAAAGGGGCCGACGGCACGCGGCTGCACGAGGCGGCAGGGAAGGGCGACCACGACGCGGTCACGGAGTTGCTCGATCGGGGCGCCAACCCCAACGTCGCCAACCTGTACGGCCGGACCCCTTTGGACGCGGCCGCCCAGTGCGGCCATCTCGACGTCGTGAAGCTCCTCGTCGCGCGCGGCGCGCGGGTCAGCCCCTTCCGCTCGCCCTTCCAGCACAACGACGGTCTCTACGGCGGCGACCACCCGCTCGCCCACGCCGCCATCTTCGGGCATAAGGACGTCATCGACTTCCTTGTGGCCAAGGGCGCCGACCCGAAGGCCACCGACGAGTCGGGCAGGACCATCCTCCACGTCTACTGCACCGAGCCCAGGTTCCGCGACGAACTCGCCCTCTGGGCAATCCGCCAGGGCGTGGACCCCAACGCCCGCGATTCCCGCGGACGCACCCCGCTCCATCTCACCAGCCAGACCGCGCGCGTCAAGCTCCTCCTCGAGCACGGAGCCAAGCCCATGGCCCGCGACAACGCAGGGCAGACCCCGCTCTGCCGCGCCTGCCGCAGGCGAGAAGCGGCCAAGCTCCTCCTCGAGGCCGGCGCCGACATCCACGCCGTGGACAACGAGGGCCGCACCGCGCTGCACGCCTGGCTCGAGAGCGGGTACGTGAGCGAGGACGACCTCGAGGCCTTCCTCGAGCACGGCGCCAAGGCGGACGCGCGAACGCCCGACGGCAGGACCCCGCTCCACTTCTACGTCGAGGGAATCAAGCCGCGGGACGGCAAGCTGAGTCGGGGCGCGTGGGCCAAGATCCGCTGCCTGATCCGGCACGGCGCCGACCCCGCGGGAGATCCTGCTCGGCAAGCGCGTCTCGGCCCGCGAGGTCCGGCGCGAGATCGACCGCGCCAGTCGCGGCAAGTGACCCGCCGTGTCCCATCGGTCGGGGGGGTCTTGGCACGGCCCTGCGCCGGGCGCGATGGTCATCGGGGCCTCTCCGGGGCGTTCCTGCGTGGCACGGGCGCGACCTGGATTCCTGAGACCGTTCTTCAGGTGTGAGCCCTGCGTCCGGTGGGCGCCGCGGTCGGAGCCTTCGTTCGCGCCTGCGCCAAGGGCGTTGCTGACACGCGCGGGTGGCGCCGCACGTCGCTTGGTCTGCCGCAGTGCAGAGAGGAGGAACAAGCATGAAGGCTGCAGCAAGCACCATCCCTCTGGCTGTGGCGATCATCCTGTCCAGCGTGACCGCGGGCGCCGCGGAGGACACCCGTGGGCAGCCCGAGGTCTACACCCAGTGGCCCTTCGATGCTGCGCAGGCGAAGCGGCGGCAGCAGGAGACGGCGCAGGCCCTCGGCACCGAGGTCGAGCACGAAGTCGCCCTGGAGCGCGGCGTGAAGATGATCCTCGCGCTGATCCCCGCGGGCGAGTTCCTGATGGGCAGCGCCGAAAGTCCCGAGGAACTGGCGAACCGGTACCGCCGGTTCATGGCCAAACCGGGCACGTGCGAGAATGAGAAGCCACACCACAGGGTCCGGATCGCGGAACCCTTCTGGATCGGCAAGCACGAAGTCACGCAGGCGCAGTGGAAGACGGTGATGGGGGCCAACCCGAGCTTCTTCGACGGGCGTGGACAACCCGGCAGCAGCGGCCATGACCAAGCAAGCCATCATGGCGAGGCTGTGCCACGAAGATGACCGGCTCGTCCGCCTCCGCGTCGGAGCCCAGACGGCGTCCGGGGTCCACGTCCACCCGGGAAGGGCGGAGAAAGCCGAGATGATGACACCCATCGAGTTCGTCCGGGAAGCCGACGGCTGGAAGATACTGCTCCGCCTGTCGGACGAGGACATGGAGCGGATACAGGAAGGGCTCAGGACGCTGAACAGGGCTGGCAAGGCGCGCGGGAGGGATGGCGGGAAGCAGGCGCCCCCAAACGGAGCCGACCGGCCCGGCCCCGACTTCTGAAGCGTCGTTCTCCGCTCCACCCCCGGGTCGTCACGGAAAGGCGCGAAGAGAGACCAGCGAACCCCCAACGGCGCGGGTCAGGCCTCGCGCCGTCCGCGACCGAGCAGAGCAGGGCGCCGGGCCTGGCGGGCCGACGCGTGTCGGCATGCCTCGGGGGCAGGTCCGGGAGGGATGGGACCGATGCGACCTGTGGGAAGAGAGAAGGGGACTCCGGTGGGCGGCGTGCCGAGAGTGGTGGGCGCCTGCCGTGACGCCCGCGAAGCTGGGGCCTGCGCCGCTCGACGAGGGTCCCGCCGGTCGCATCGGTCCCACCCCGAGCGGGTCCCCCGCGCCGCACGTTCAGCGCCCCGGCGCCGGCCCGGGCGCGCACGGGAATCCGGCATCGCGGCGACCGGAATTCGCCGATCCGGGCGGATCGAAATCATTGGACTTACGTCGATGGGTTGGGAACGGAGTTACTGGACTTATGGCGATGGCGTGGGAACGAAGTTATTGGACTTACGTCGAAGAAACGGCCGAAACCGGGGCGGCAACGATTGCCGCATCGGGTTGGGACGGAGTTACTGGACTTACGTCGATTTCGGCGGAACGAAGTTATTGGACTTACGTCGATGGGGCGGGCACGGTTTTTCTGGACTTGTGGCGGCGCGAGGGGCGCCGTGGGGGGGGCTGCGGCGGGCTGGGACGGGACCGCCGCGCCCGCGATTGCCTCCGCGAGGCGGACGGCGTAGAATCGCGCCGCACCGTTCTGTGGACAGGGGGTTCTGTGACTGCGACTCCGTCCGACGCGCGCGGCTCTCGTCTCCCGCTGTGGATCGTCTGCGGGGCCATGGCCGTCTACGCCGCGACCTTCTCCGCGATGCAGCTCCTGATGTATCGCGCGGGCAGCATCACGTACACCGACACGGCGTCGTTCGAGGAGACGCTGTGGCGGACGCTGCACGGCGAGTTCCTCATGTCGTCGGGCTACCCGCACACGTTTCTGGGCGAGCACATCCAGGTGATCCACCTGTCCCTGCTGCCCGTCTACGTGCTGGCGCCCGGGCTCCCGATTCTGATGGTCGCGGCGACGGCGGCTCTCGCGCTTGGGGCGCTGCCGGTCTACGGCCTCGCGGCGCGGGTGCTGCGGCACCGGTGGGCCGCGTGCGCTCTCGCCGTGGGGTACCTGCTCTACACGCCGATGCAGATGGTGAACATCGAGGGGGGCGGGGCGTACAACACGTTCCGTCCGATCGCATTCTCGATCCCGCTGCTGCTCGGGGCGTTCTACTGGCTTGCGGTGGGGCGGATGCGTCTGTTCCTGGTCTTCGCGGGGCTGGTGCTGCTGTGCAAGCAGGAGTTCGCGCTGACCCTGTGCATGCTCGGGCTCTACCTGGCGGTGCGGGGGCGTCGGAAGCGGCTGGGCCTGGGCATGGCCCTTTTCTGTGTGGTGTACGTCGCTGTGGCGATGGGACTGGTGATCCCCGCTCTGCGTGGCGGGCCGTCCCACACGGTGCGCTACTACAGCCACCTCGGGGACTCGTGGGGGGAGATCGCGTGGAACACCGTGTCGCAGCCCGTCCGCACGATCCGCCAGTTCCTCCCGGCGGATCCCCGCGAGGCGCCGAAATACGAGTTTTACAAGGTGCTGTTCTTCCCCGTCGGATTCCTGTGTTTGCTGAGTCCGCTGCTGATGCTTGTGGCGCTACCGGCGCTGGCGGTGTGCATGCTGAGCGGGCGGCCGGACATGTGGATCCCGGTGTTCCACTACCACGCGCCTATCGTGCCGGTCGTCTTCGCGGCGACGGTCTACGGCGTGCGGAACCTGGTGCGGCGGGTCGTGCCCGGGGGCGACGTGTGCTCGGGGGCGGGCCGGCGGGTGGCCGGGCTGGCGGCGGGGTTCGCGCTCCTGTGCGCGGTGGGCACGAACGTGGCCTACTCGAAGTCGCCCCTGTCCTTTCGCTTCTACGACCCGAAGTCAGCGGCCTGGTACGGGCGTCTCTACGTGGCGACGGAGCACGCCCTTCGCCGGCCCGAGGTCGTGGCCGCGATCCCGTGGGAGGCGCGTGTCTCGGCGAGCATCTTCCTCTGCACCTACTTCACGCACCACGAGGCGAGCTACATCTTCCCCGCCGGCGTCTCGGACGGGCATCGCGGCCCGGCGGACCACGTGGCCATCGACCTCGAGGAGCGGTGGCTGTTCGACCAGCCGGGCCAGCGGGCGGCCTACGAGGCGCTCCTCGCCAGCCCCCGATGGCAGCGTCTGCCCGCGCCCGAGGGCTACGCCGTCCTCCGGCGAATCGCTGAGTAGCGCCGCTCGTGGGCTGCATTTCTTCGCCAGACAATCCCATGCAACGGGGCTACAACTCGGCTGACGGCTCGTCCGGGACCTCGCCATCGGCTCCTTCGAGCAGTTCGGTCGTGCCCGGCGTCGGCTGTGCGGCGAAGAACGCCGCGCCCGCCTTGGCGGCCAGCAGCCCGCCGGCGAGGAGCAGGATGAGGTCCCAGAAGCGCAGGCACAGCAGCAGGGCCATGCACTGCGCCTCGTCGAGGCCCATGAGCGCGAAGGTGCCGATGAGCCCGCCGTCGAGGGTGCCGGCGCCGCTGGGCGTGAGCTGGAAGGCGAGGAGCGCCTGGCTCGCCACGAAGATGAGACAGAGCTGGCCCAGGTTCATCCCGAGCCCGGCGCCGAGGTAGAAGAAGGCCGCCGGCTTCACGAAGATGGCCAGGTGCCCCAAGAGGAGCAGGCCGAAGGCCTTGCGCGAAGCCGTGCCCTCCTCGCAGAAGATCCGCGACACCTGGTCCTCCATCTTCCGCGTGCGCTGGCGGAGCCGCGCGAGGAAGCGGCGGCCGAGGCGGAAGACCGCGAGGGTGCCGATCATCGCCGTCAGCGGCCGCCACCGCTGCGAGAGCGAGATCCACAGCATCCCGCCCAGCGCGAGCAGCATGCCCGCGATGACCATCATCGTCATCCCCGCCGCCAGGTAGGGGCCGAACAGCAGGTCGCGAAAGACGATCGCCGCCACGATGGTGCTCGTGCCGAACAGAAAGACGAAGCTGATCCCCTCGATGTACTTGCTCAGCACGACCGTGCCCGCCACCTCGTGGTAGGGCAGCCCGTTCGCGTGGCCCACGTAGATCACCTTGAGCGGCTCGCCGCCCAGGTAGGTCGACGGCGTGAGGATGTTGCCCGCGACGCCGACGATCACAGCCCCGAACAGGGTGTGCCCTGGGACGTCGTGGCCCACGGGACGGTTCAGCGCCGCCCACGCGCAGGTCTGGAGCAGGAGGAACGTGAAGGTGAGGCCCCCAACGGCGCCGAAGGCCCCGATCCCCGCCTGTTCGAGCGCCGCACCCGTCTTCTCGAACCCGACGATGGCCACGATGGCGCACACGATGCCTGCGGAGATGATGATGAGCAGCAGGATGTGAAGAAATCGGCGCACGGTTCAGGTGTTCCCTCCAGGGCCCGGCAGGGTCGTCCAAAGCGTACGGACAGAGGCACGTCTTGTCAAGGGGTCGGCTCCGGCGGCTGCCAGTCCCGGCTGGCCGTGAGGACGAGTGCGTCCAGTTTCGTGCCGTCCTCGCGACAGGACAGCTCGATGAGCGCCACGCCGGGCTCGAGCGTTGCGGCGGCCTCCCGCCGCTCGGAGCCGCTCGTGGCCCGCACCCACGCCCACGCGGGGTGCGTGCCCGTGTGCCAGTCGGCCCGCGGCAGCACGGTCTTTCCACCCTGGAGGATGCGGAGGAAGAACGAGTCGTCGCTGGGCGTGGGGGCCTGCACGCGGCCCCAGAGCGCGTAGCGGCCCGCCTTCGGCACGTGGACGAGCCACAGTGCCCGCGCCGTGCGGCTGCCTCCCTTGCCGCCCGGCTCGCCGGGCATCCAGAGGAACTTCCCGCCGCCGGCGTCTTCTGCGTCGTCGCAACGGAAGGGCGCTATCGTGAGCGCCGCGTCCTCTGCCTGGAACACCTGCTCGGCCTTCGGCGCGTCCCGGGTGCCGCGCCGCGCGTCGTCGAGGAGGCGCTGGTATCGCTGGACGATCCCGACGTCCCCGAGGATCTCGCGGCCGAGGTCGCGTCCGTTCACGGCGAGCAGGGCTTCGGACGCCAGAGGGTCGGCCCCCTCGATGGCCAGCCGCTGCCCCCGGGCCACGTCCGAGCTCACGCGGAGTATGCTCTCCAGCCCGGGAACCGCGAGGTCCACGCGGCC
>CAZTGH010000191.1:0-9836 GCA_964612985.1 uncultured Pirellulales bacterium | reverse complement strand
GTACCCCGACGCCACGAAAAGGTCGGCGCCGTCTGGAGAAAAGGTCAGTGCCGTGACGGTATCATCGCCAACGCCTCCCGAAAAACGTTCGCTTCCGTCACTTATCTGGAGCACCTGGAAACGGGAGCCTGGGATGGCAACGGCAACCAGTCGACCGTCCGGCGAAATGGCGACTCTTCGGGGACGGCCAAGAATCGGTGGTTCAATGGCATGCTGCTGCACATTCTCTCCAGTGGACGCCGTCCATGTTGCCAGCGTCCATCGAGGCTCATCATCAACGGTACGATAGCAGGAGATACTCAATAGCAGACGGTCGTCCGAGGTGAATCCAAGCCAACGCACATCTGCCTTCGAGTCGAAGCGAACCACCTCTTGCGAGGCAACCAGGTCCCATACGACGATCTCATCTCGCTCATCATGTTGCCGTGCAAACGCCAGCCAAGGTGTTCTTCTGGCAAAGGCTGCTGGCCAGCAATCGATCCGGCTCAGCACCTGCTGCCCTGTCTTGACAGAGGTCACCACCAGTTCCCCTTGAGTGTGCCATGACAGGAAGCGGCCATCACTACTATAGTCCAGGCTATGCAAACGCTTGGCACCGCAGAGGAACACCGTATGCTCATCCGGGCGGGTCTGGCTCCAGAGATAACACCATTCCCAGCCCCGCAAGTCTTCTTCATCCCGTGCCGGTCTTTGGCTGTCCAGTAGCCTCCATACGCCGCCCAGGTTGTTCTCCGCCAGTGCCTGTTGCGCCAGTGTCATGTCAGCCGCATAGGCGCGTCGACGCGCGATCAGCTCTTGTCGCTCGGCCTGCTGACGCAGGGCCGCTTCGCTGGCCTGGGCAGCCTCCGCATTGTTCCTCGCGAGAATCGCTCTGTTGCGCTCGTGCGATGCCTGCCGCCAACCAGCCGCTGCCAGGGCCAGACCTGCGATCAGTGCCACCGCGACGGCCGCCGCAGCGCTGTACAGCAGTCGGTTGCGGCGCCAAGCCTTCTGCAGTCGGTACGCCACAGTCGGAGGTCGTGCCCCAACTGGTTCGTTAGCCAGGTGCCGCCTTATATCCAACGCCAATTCGTTGGCGGTTTCGTAACGACGCGTCCGGTCCTTTTCGAGGCACTTCATGACGATCCACTCCAGGTCGCCCCGGAGTGTGCGACGGAGTGCTTGCTCGTCCACCTGGCGGCAATGAGCCACCTGGGTAAAATCCTCAGGCGTCAGGCTGCTCAGGCGCGCGCTGGGGGTCTTTGGATCCTGCTCCCGGAGGACTTTCTTCAGATGGTCTGGTGTGCCCTGGCGCAAGGTGTGGCTCTCGAACGGCAGAACGCCTGTCAGCAACTCATACAGGACGGCGCCCAGAGAGTAGATATCCGAACGGGTGTCGACGTCCTGGGTGCTCATTTCCGCCTGCTCTGGACTCATGTACTCTGGCGTGCCGATGATCTGGCCCTGCTCGGTATAAAGTGTCCGTTCCGTCAGCGGCTGGCTGATAGCCCGTGCCACGCCGAAATCGATAACCTTCGGGATCATCTCCTGATCCCGGATCACTACCAGGATGTTCGAAGGTTTGAGATCCCGATGGATGATCCCCTTCTGATGGGCATGCTGGATGGCCTCGCAGACGTGCAGGAACAGTCGTAATCGCTCCACAATGGTCAACCGATACTGGTCGCAGTGGTCTGTAACGGCGATTCCCTTGACGTACTCCATGACGAAATAGGGCCGTCCACTGGGGGCCAGTCCCGCATCGTACACACGAGCTACATGTGGATGTTCCAGCATCGCCAGCGCTTGTTGCTCGGCCTCGAACCGGGCAAGTACTCGTCTGGAGTCCATTCCGGGCTTGATGAGTTTCAAGGCGACTTGTCGCCTCACTGGCTCGATCTGTTCAGCCAGATAGACAATCCCCATGCCGCCCTCACCCAGGACGCGCAGGAGCTTGTAGCGGCCAACCCACCCGCCCGGACCTTCAATCGTCGGTCCAGCCGCGACGGTAGCTTCATCTGCGCAGCTTTCCAGCCCCAGCGAAATCAATCGGTCGATATGCTGCGGCTCGGCGCCAAATGTCGATTCCTCTTCACACATGGTCGTCGCCCATCCCAGCAGAGGCCTGTACGTTGCCTATAGATCCGCAATATCACTCGCCTTGCTGCGCGCCGAAGTGCCAGGTCTCCAGAATATCCTGCAATTCCTCCTCGGCCTCCGCTTCAGAACGGACGGTACTGCGAAGATGTTTTCGGAGTAACCTCTGGAACCGCCGCTTGACGGTGACGACCATGTTGGAAGCGACTTTTTCCGAGGCAAGGCCATGGCGCTGACAAAGCTCTTTGAGCGATGGAGCCTCACGGCCGTCAAGGGTCGGACGCACGAGTTGGTCCCGAAAGATCTGCCAGTGTGTCTCCTGACCGGCGCGGAGGCAATCCTCTTTCACGGCTGCAAGGGTCTGGTCGAGAATGGCCGATTTCCACGCATAGGTAAAGCACTCGTCCGGGTTCCATTGAGCGACGGTCTGGGGTAAGACCGGTACATGAGCAACCTCCAGGGGAACGAGCTTCTCCGGCGGGATGTTCGACTGTTTGGACTGCCTGCGCCGGGTGTCGATGACGTACTGCTTTAGCGCGTGCAGGAGAAAGGCCCGAAAACGGCCCTTGGTCGGGTCGGCACGCTCGATCAGGTTGCGGCTGAGCACGACCTCGTGAAAGAAACCCTGGGTCAGGTCCTTGGCCTGCTCGTTATTACAACCGGTGCGCCGAAGATAGCAGTAGACGGGCTTCCAGTATCGTTCTAAGAGCAACCCGATCATTGCCCGCGCAGGGTCCTGCTGCTTCTGGATGCCCTCGATCAAGGACCAATGGGTCGTCAGAAAGCTCTCCGCTGCCCCGCCCATATCCGTTTGATCGTGAAGAGCCATGGCATCCACTCCTCAACACATACTCGGCCCCAATCTGGTCGTCCATTATACTGGAAAATCCTCTGGATACGGGGTTTCTCCTTAAGAAAATTGGCCTGCCGCGCAGCGGACCCTGATGCCTTGCGGATTAGCAGGAAGGTGAAGGTCAGGCCGTGCTTCGATTCTTGTGGAATCGTCTCTGGCAACAGGCTTGCACGAAACGCAGCACCGGAAAGCCACAATACAAAAGGCGTACTCTCCCGTAAAGAGATGATTCAAGGAGACCAACGATGGCGACTAAAAAGAAGACAAACGATGTACGCGCATGCCCAAGGACGGGCCGTTCTATCAACGCTGGGGGACATCGCTGGGTTCGCTGGTTCCTGCCGGTGACTGGATTGGTTTCTCTTATCTGGTTCTTGGTCCGGGTGATTCCCAAGCCGTCGCGGGCGACCTATCCCTGCCAGCGGATGGCGGCGCCCCTGGCCAGCGGTTTCGTCGTCTGGCTCCTCGGGCTCGCCGGGTCATCGTTGGCGTATCGGCGGGCACGGAGGTTGCTGAGTCAATCAAGGTACCTCATGGCAGGCTTCTGCGCCGCCGTAGCGGTCATGCTGATTTGGGGGGCTCTGAGTGTGACAAGCAGCCATCCTGTGGGGGCGGGGTGCGTCACTGCCGAGCCGGCGAACAGCCCAATGGGTATTGCCCGGGGCATTCATCCGGGCCGTGTCGTATGGGTCCGAGATCCCGCGGCAACGAGTTGGGACGGCTCCACCGGTAGCTGGTGGGATGACGACAACACCAATCAGAGCGTCGTCGATTCCATGGTATCCAAAGCTGTTCGAGCCCTGACCGGTCAATCCGATGATGTACTGGCATGGGATGCCTTGTTCCGGCACTTCAACCAGACAAAAGGCTTTGGGGATATCGGCTACCAACAAGGAGAGAAGATCGCCATCAAGATCAACCTCAATCAAGATGCCGGCGGCGCCTGGGGACGAGCCGTTGGCATGCCCAGTCCCCACGTCGTGTACGCCTTTCTGGATCAACTCATCAACGTGGCAGGAATCCCCGGTTCGGCCATCACCGTCTACGATGCTTCCCGGTACATCGGCGATCCGATCTATAACAAGGTCCGGAGTAGCCCCGACCCGAATTTCCAGTCCGTGAGCTTTGTCGTCGCGCCGGACCTGGCCCGCAACGGACGGGTGGCCGCCGTACACGATCCGGACCAGCCGGTCCACACGAAGGGGGGGACGGCGTATCTGCCCCGCTGCGTTACCGAGGCGAAGTACCTGGTCAACATGGCGCTGCTCAGACCTCACACCGGCTGCGGAATCACTCTGTGTGGCAAGAACCATCTGGGCTCGGTTCGTTTCCTTTCTGCATCGAGACATCAAGGTTGGACACCTGAACCGCTGCATCCTTATGGGGGTCGCAGCAAACCCATGGACACCTACAATTGCCTGGTCGAGCTCAACGGCCATAGGCATTTGGCAGGTAAGACCCTTCTGTATTTCATTGATGGATTGTATCCGGCCGAGCATGAGAGCGCTAACGTTATGAAATGGGCCTCTTTCGGCGATGACTGGTTCTCTGGGATACTCGCCTCGCAGGACCCGGTGGCGATCGACTCGGTGGGGTTCGATTTCCTGCGGAATGAGCCGAGATGCACCCAGGTCATCGGCCAGCCCGAGAACTACCTGCACGAGATGGCACAGGCGGACAGTTCTCCTTCCGGGACCTTCTATGATCCGGAACGTGACGGCATACCCTTGACAAGTTTGGGTGTTCATGAGCACTGGAACAACGCCGTGGAGAGGAAGTACTCCCGGAACCTCGGTATCGGCGGCGGTATCGAACTGGTCGCGCCGTCGCTTGCCAGTGAAGACGGTCCCGTGCGGAACGTGACGCAGGGTGCACGGTACGATTTCATCTCCCAAGCCATTGAAGAGGCGAACGACTCAGATGTGATCCTTGCAGCCCGAGGCATCTACAAAGAGAGCGTCAACTTCGCTGGCAAGGCCGTGACCGTACGATCGGAGGACCCCAATGACCCAACCGTTGTCGCCGCGACGGTAATTGACGGCGGAGTGCAGGCCGTCACCTTCACCGCTGGCGAGGGTACCGGCTCGGTACTCACAGGCTTCACGGTGACCGGCGCCATCTATGGCATTTACTGCTGTGGCAGCTCTCCAACGATCCACAATTGCCAGATCGTGAACAACGTTGAGTCTGGCGTCAAGCTCTGGGAGACGGACGCCGCCAACCCGACCTTCGCCAACTGCATCATTGCCGGCAACGGCGGAGCCGGGATCGAAATGGGGTCAGCTTCTGGTGGTCGATCCACCAAGTACAACTGCGCCACGGTCTTGCACTGCACCATTGTCGGCAACGCGGAAGAGGGGATCTCGGGCGGCGATCCGATTGTCGTCAACTCTATCGTGTACGCCAACGGTCTCGGGGGTGGTATCCCCCAGATCGGCGCCCACGCCCCCACGGTCAGCGGCTGCAACGTAGAGGGCGGCTATCCTGGGGCGGGCAATGTCGACGCTGAGCCGGGTTTCGTCGCGCCGGGCTTCTGGGCCCTCGCCGACGATTCGAATGAACCCACTAAAGGCGATGGCATGACAGCCGTCTGGGTCCCGGGTGACTACCATCTACAACAGAACTCACCCTGTGTGGATAGGGGCGTTGCGGAACCGATCTTCGGATGGCTCACGACAGATATCGACGGCAATCCGCGCGCCGTTGGCGACCGTCCCGACATCGGCTGTGACGAATTCGTCCCTGCGTTGTAGACACCCAGGCCCGCGCTTTCCAGAATCGTTCCGACGTGCGAAACGTCGGCTACAGCAAGAGTGCCCCCGGCACCGTCTTCGCCAGCCTGAGCGACGACGTCCGCATCGACAACCGTGCGGTCAGGCCATAGGACATGCTCTCGTCGGGTTTATGCAGGCGGCCTGATGTGTGACGAGACGCTCGACCGAAGGGGTGGCCAGGCGTTTTCTTTGAGGGCCTCTTTACTAACAAAGGATGTGTTGTTATATTTTCTTAGCAAGTTCTGTTAAGAAAGCGGACTTTGTTAGGAACAGCCGCTATGAAAGCGACCGGCACCTATGTTACGACTTCGACGGCGGGCGAATCCTTCCGGGCGTTCGTGCCCGATCCGCTGCCCCCCGATCCACTGGTCCAACTGACCGGGCGCGATCACGATCTGATCGAGAAAGCCAACCGCGCCCTGGGGCGACTGGATGCCGTCAGTACACTGCTGCCGGATGTCTCGCTGTTCATGTATTTCTACGTCCGAAAAGAGGCCGTGTTGTCGTCGCAGATCGAGGGCATGCAATCGTCGTTCTCCGATCTCTTGCTGCATGAGGAGAGACTGGTCCCGGGGGTGCCGCTGGACGATGTGCAGGAGGTCAGCAATTACGTGGCCGCTATGACCCACGGATTGCGGCGTCTCCGCGAAGACAACTTCCCTCTTTCGCTTCGCCTGATCCGGGAGATGCACAAGGTCTTGCTGGCCAAGGGTCGCGGCAGTGACAAGACGCCTGGCCAGTTCCGTCGCAGCCAGAACTGGCTCGGTGGCACTCGCCCCGGCAACGCCCGATTCGTTCCCCCACCTCCGGACCGCTTGCGCGCCTGCATGAGCAACCTGGAGAAGTTCTTCCACGATCAGCCGCAGCGCACGCCCGTCCTCATGAAGGCCGCACTGGCACACGTTCAGTTCGAGACGATCCACCCGTTTCTGGAAGGCAATGGCCGGCTCGGCCGGCTTCTCATCACGCTGATCCTCTGTGCTGAGGACGCGCTTGCCGAGCCACTGCTTTACCTCAGCTTGTTCTTCAAACAAAACCGACAGGAGTACTACGACCGCCTCGACGCAGTCCGTCTCAAGGGCGATTGGCTCGGGTGGCTGCGGTTCTTCCTGGAAGGTGTGGAGCAGACCGCACAACAGGCCACCGACACAGCGGGGAACATCCTGAAGCTATTTGAGGAAGACCGCCGCAAGGTCGAAGGTCTCGGTCGCAAGGCTGGGTCCGCGCATCGCATGCTGGAGATGCTGCGCCGGCATCCCCTGACGACCATTCCGAACGCAGCGCCGCAGCTGAACCTTACCCCACCGACCATTCGCAGTGCGGTGGAGAGCCTTGAAGCTCTCGGTATCGTCCGAGAGATCACCGGCAAGCAGCGCGATCGAATCTATATCTACGACCGATACGTCCGAATCCTCGATGAGGGCACAGAGCCCTTACGTGGATAACGAATGGCGCTGCACGTCCTCGTCTGCTTGCCCGGTCAGTTGCCTGTAATCTCACATCTTGGTCTTCTTCAACACCTGCGAAAACATCGAGCTTATCGCGTTGACCGTCGTATACTTGCCGGTTCCATCAGCGGCGGTCTTGAGGGACGTTCTGATCCAGGGATGCCCCTCTCTCGTGTAGAACACCAGGGCTCCTGATCTCGGCACGTGCCTCAACGCCTCAACGGTTTCGGGCCACAGCGGCAGATTCCTCGGCACGCCGGTCTTCTTCCTGGCAAGCACGACTCTGGCCCGGTCCAGATCCAGGTCCTTCCATTCCAGCCGCGCGCAGTCCGTACACCCAAATCCACAGTTCAACCCCAACCATATCATCGCCTGCATCTTCGCATTCGCCGCCGACAGGATCCTGTCAATCTGTTCCGCGTCGAAGGTGAATCTCTCCTGATAGACGACCTTGCCCTTCGAGACGGCATCGATGTTCGGGATGCTTTCGAGAATGTCATTCTTTCTGGCCCAGTGGAACATGGCCTTCATGCTACCGATGCCCTTCGTAGCCACCGTATTTCTTCCTCGTTCAGAATCAGTCCTGGAACTCGGCCTTCAATCACACGGCAGTCCCGCCAGTTGACGTCTGAACCACGAAGGACCCCTTCTTTCTTCAGTGGATCGTATTCGAATTCCCACTCTTCACCGTATCGGTTGGTGAACCTTGAATTGTAACGACGGTTGGCTATCATTGGTTCTCATCGAGTCCACAGAGTATTGTTCCGCGCTGTCTCCGACAGTGCCACACGTCTGTCGTACTGTCCCCATGTTCACGTCCGGAAAACCTTGGCCTCAGCATTACAGTCCTCGATCCTCTACGATCCATGCACCAGGATTAAACCTGTCTGCTCGAGCTTGTGAAGGAGTTCCCGGTTCTTTCTGGTGAGCTCTTTCAATCTCCTCTTCTTGTATGGCGTAATCTCGGCAACGTCGAGGACAACTCGCGCAAGTTCCGCAACCCGCGGGTTGGGTGATACGGCCAGTTTTCTCAGCTGCGTCACGTTTCTATCCGTAATGTGTGACTGGCGCATGTAGTCGAAGATCTCATTTGTGTACTCCATTTCATGCCGTTGTTCTTCTGGCAGACGAGCACACTGTTTACAGATATGCGTTCGATGTCCCTTGCCGGAGAATGCCTCGTTTGACTTCCGGCTACCGCACATCCTACAATGATGTCCACGCTGTCTTGTCATGATCGGGTCGGAAAGACATGTGAATCAGTGCTGGCGATACCGGATCCACGTTAGTCTCATGGGGCACGTTTCCGCGTCTCATGCTCCGTTGTATCAAGATATACCGTTGCGACGTCGTTTCACCAATCTTGCTCTTGCTGCCATTTCGCCAGCACGGTCCGGACCTCATCTTCCACATTGACGCGTGCATCGAATCGGTCCCAACCCTTCATCAGGAGTCTATCGTACGGCGTCTCTACATGACGCACGTGGGCCACCACGGCCAACCGAACGGCCTGTTCATCAAGAGCCTTCGCCGCGGCGGACCGGCCCACTCTGCCGCTGTACTTGGTACATGCGTGTTCCGCTATGGATCTTGCGGTTTCTGGAGGGCATTTCGGATAGAGCTGTCGGACTGCCTCGGCAAAACGCTCAACGTATGCGAGGTCGAGTTCAGCCCTCCGGTCCGCCTCACAGATGCGTCGCTGGGCCCGTGCATCTTCATCCGCCAAGCACTCGGATTCAGCCTGCCTGAGAGCTGTTTCCTCAACCAGTAAACCCTGGCGTTCATACCGCTTTCGGGCTGTGCTCCACTTCAGAACAACGGCCGAAAGGGTCGAGTGCTTCTCCGCACGCCGGGTCACCGCGGCATCGCCGGAGGGGAGAAAGACGAGATGATCCAGGTCGGCACAGGAGAGACACAAGGCACCCTTATCTCTTTTCAAGGTGATCCACGCCTTACTGCCAAGGTCCACCCTGCACTCATCACATGTGGATTCCCGCGAGGTGATGAATACCTTCAGCTCTTCTTGTTGTGGCATTGACTTGTTCACAGGTGTCCATTGTGACGACCCATGCGATGGCTTTCAAGAGCAAAAATCATTGCAGTCCGTCGGTAAACGTATCTGTGATCGGTCCACGGAAAGGGCGCCCAAATGACAAGGGATTTACCCTCCGAATCGACGTCGTCGAGCCATATAGCGCAACCCATCGAAGCAGCCGCTCCTCCCGCTCAACCTGCTTTCCTGTGTGCCACAAGCCCATGTTCGCCAAGGTTTCGGTGCAGCACCGAAAAGTACTTATAGCTGGTCTGCTTTTTTAACATGGCCTCGACACTCAGGTCGCGCGTCGAATGCCATATCCTGCACGAAAAGGCTGGGGGTGAGAATGCATGCCAGAACCAACCAAGATCGATTTCCATCACAGGCGAGTCAGCCAGCTCTCAGACTACACGGAGCTGATCGCGATGCTCGTTCCCGGGAATCGCAATCAGCAGTACGCTGCGGCGTGCATATTCTTCGAGCTCAAGTGGGCTGACTCCATGGTGCCTAATCTGAATTACCTGGAGACGAAGTACGAAATCTCCCGCCGTATCCTCCAGAGGACGCGGGCTAAGCTGGCTCGGCTGGGGCTGATCGAGCATGTCAGCTACCTCAACAGCCGGTACGGTGGCCAGCATGGGTGGAAGCTG
>CAZTGH010000190.1:0-9888 GCA_964612985.1 uncultured Pirellulales bacterium | reverse complement strand
AAAGCGACAGGAATACCGTCGGGCTGATAGAGTTTCACGGCCTGCGTGACGCCCTGGACGATATGGTCCTCAGATTGCAGGAACTGCGAGGCCGGGATATCCAATAAGGCTCCGGCATGGCAGCCAACAAAGGGGACCCAAGGCACACGGTCCACCTCGCTACAGGCCAACGCTCTGATGATTCGTTCCTTACCTGTCATTGTCTCTCCTGGCGCAATCATCACGCTGCCCCTTCTTTGCCATTGCCGAACATCGCTCCTGAGGCGCTGTCTTCAGTCCATCCAACAAATAACTGCCCGACATCGGCAGCGGCGTAGGATGCATTTTGCCAAGCTGCTCGGAACCGAAATCGTCTCCTAACCCAGAGACCTCTTTGTCTCATTCTTGCTGACGACATGCACATGTTCCCTCTCGAATTTGTCACTCAATTCCGCGCAGCGCCGGACCACCTCCAGAATACGCTCATCCGGGGTGCCGTAGTCGATATCCGCCAGCACAACATCGCACGGTCCATATTCGCACGCAATGCGTTCAAGATCGGCGAAAATGTCCTCCGTCGGCTTATTTGCAAGATCCATGGGCGTGTACATCAGGGCCCGACGAACTGACGGCATCAGCGACCGAGCCTTTCTCAGGTCGGACTCGATTCCCATATCGATATACCCAAGGTTCGGCACGGTTGCATAGAACTCCATGTATGGATTTGCATTCCAGGCACAATTGTGAATGCCAAGCGTGGCAAATGCAGCAGCAATCCGCCGGTCGCGTGGCAGGAAGAATTCTTCGTACTGGACCGGTGAAATCATATTCACCAGACAGTTGCTGATGGTACCGAAGCAATAATCCACGCCGCCGGCGCTCTGTCGCTCGTACAGGCGCCGAATGCATTGCAACATTGTCTCACAGATGACGTCAAAAACATGATGGGCAAGTCGGGGAACCTCATAGAGATCAATGAAGAGTTCCGGTCCCCGCAGGCGCTGGGCATTATTGAGGACACCCTGCCAGTTGATATAACCGCTCGCCTGTCTCTGGATCCGTTCGATCTCGTCGATCTGCCGCAGGAGATCTTGAAAAATCGGATTCGTGCTGAGGTCTGGTACGTCGAGAGCAGCCATCTGCTCCCGCGTCAGATACTGATGCTCCACATCGGGCCAGTTATCTGCCGCGTAGACGATGGGCAGGCCAAAGATGGCTGCCACGGTGCAGGTTCCAAAGACGCCGGTCAATAGATCGAGCGGCGCATCGGGCCCATCGTCTTCGCCGATGGCCGTATCGGGGAACCGCCGTCGCAACTCGCTCCGCATGGCCAGCACACTTTGTCGACGATACCAGACATCCGAATGCCATCGCAGGCCGAAATCGATCCCCAGAGCCTTACGATACCATCGGGGAGTGAAACCAACCTCGGGGCGAAGGAATGGCTCGTCCCCTTTAGCCAGTCGTCGTGTCGCCGGAGCGCTCGGAGCGATATAGCTAACCAGTGATTGTCTTGACATACCTACCCTCCCCTGCTTTCCATCAACCCCAGTTGCGCCAGTTCCCGCTCCACGCGCATACGTTCAGGCTGTCGGAACCGCCGAAAAGGTTCGGCCATGAAGTCATCACATATGCCTAGAATGGAAAGGGCGCATTTGAGCCCTTTCAGGTAGCTCGATCCGAACTGGCCGATGCGGTAAAGACCACTATTGATCCGCATAACCCGCCGCTGCAGTACGGCCAGGCGATCGAGGTCACGGCTCCGCGCCGCTTCGTAGACTTGCACATACAGCCGCGGGTAGAAGTTTGCACCACCATTGACACCGCCGTGAGCGCCGGACAAAACGGACTCGCCCAGAAGCTGCTCCGGGCCGACAAGCAGTGTGAAGTCGGGCCGGTTCCGAAACAGTGAGATCATTTGCTGGAAGTAAATCATGTCTCCTGAGCTATCCTTCAGGCCTACGACGCCTGGTAAGTCAGCCGCTCGGCGCACTGTCTCGACCTCAAAGGAAAGTTTGGTATGGCTGGGCATATTGTAGAGGAAAAGGGGAAGCGGGATTTGCGGAACAAGGTGCTCCAGGTATTCGATCAGTTCGGCCTGACCGGCCGGAAAGTAGTAAGGCGGCGCGAGGACCACGCCTGCGGCACCTGCCTCCGCCGCCACGCAAGCCATGTGCACCGACTCGACAAATGCGGTGTCGGTGATCCCGACCAGCACGGGGACCCGGCCGTCGACGTGACGGCAGGTTCGTTCGACCAGCTCCCTGCGCAACCGATAGCCCAGGCTTGGTGCTTCGCCGGTCGTGCCCAGCACAAACAGACCATGGACGTCGCCGCTGAGGATATGCTCGATCAATCGTTCCAGCCCCGCCACATCCAGCGTATCCGGCGCGCACAGCGGTGTGACCATCGGCACAATGATCCCCCGCAGGGGACAGGCCAATGACTCCGTGCGAGGGCGCTGGGTCTGCGCCGCAGAGATTCGGTTGACCGGGTCAGACGGTGAGGTCATGCCACAACTCCTTCATTTCCAAACATTCCTTGCGCCGGTTAGGATATACCAAGGGCCGCAGGATACAGCGAGCGCCGGTCTCTCGGACGAGTCGGCCCAGCCGCCGCGTGTACTGCTCCCAGTTCTCGCCTGGTTCGGGCGCCAGGCGACTATGCAAGACTGTCCCGGTTTCTGCACAGCGTTCCATCAGCCATCGGGTCTCGTACATCTCGGGGTTCCCCAGATCGATCGCCTGGACGCAAGGCATACGGCACAGCATCGTGAAGAAATCGGCATGTCGCCCGCAGAAGTGGAGGAATGCGCCGCCGAATGGAGCGGCCGCCTTCTCGATTCTGGGCAGTACGAAACGCTCGATGCTGTCGGGCGAAATGAGGGTGGCGGTGTCTTCGGAGATGCGGACCCCGGCATTGGGAAAGTATACCCCCTGAGGCGTGGCGTGACCGTGGATCATGGCCGTGTCAGGCTCACCCAACAGTCGTTTGATGTGACGGGTGGCCTCGACGACCAGGCCGAGGCAGATCTCGAGTAACTCATCCATCCACGCCTCGGCGTCGGGATCCATCATATCCAGAAAGATGGCGTCCCCGTACAGCAGATGAGCGACATCGAACACTCCCTGGGTGTCAGGGTGATAGGCAATCACGTCGACCTCCCGCGAATCCTGATGGATCTGATAGAAGGCCGCAGCCAGTTGCATCACTTCAGCTTGAGCGAGCCCCACCCCACGCGACTGGACAATCGCCTTCCGCGACAACGGCATACCGACCCAAGGCATCTGGTCATCTCGGACGAGGTATTCCTGCCCGGCCAGAGCCGGCACAAAGATCGTCCCCAGATTGGGTCGTGCGGTGGGAATGCCGTCCGTGGGCCAGTCGATTGCGGAACGAGCCCGCACAATTTCGCTTTCCCACATTCTAAAAGGGTCGGAGAATCGAGCGGTGTACTCCGTCGTGTCATACAGGGGCACATCACCCGCAGGGATCAAGATCAGGCTCGAGCCATCACCTTGCCAGAACCGGTCATGAAGCATGATTCGTTCAACGACGGTCGGTGCCATCTTCGCCACCCAACGTGTCGACGCGGACTGGACAAGGGGATCATCCCGTTCGGTCAGCAGGGATCGGTCTGAAGCACTCATGAGGATTCCTCCCCCGCAACATTGGCGATGTGGTCACTAGCCGGTACATGGGTTGTAAAACGGCTGACCAGCAGCCCGGCCAGCAGGATCGTCAGCGTACCGAGCACGGGGACCATGAACGCGTGCAGCGGACTGCGTAGGGCCGCCCATTCCTCCGGCAGATATTGCGAGAGCGTCATCCAACCGATGAGCAGGATCCCGAGCACAACGCCGGTAATCGCCGCGGGATTGCCCGCCCGGCGCGAGATCATCCCCAAGAGGAAGAGGCCGAGCATGCCACCGCCAAAGACGCCCGACAGCGTCCACCAGGCATCCAGCGCGCTGGTGACCTGGACCAGCAGCAGCGAGACGCCCGTACCCAGGGCGCCCCAGAGCACCGTCGCGCCGTACAGGACGAGCATCGACTGGCGCTCCGTCGCGCTCCGGTTGACGTATCGCTGGTAGTAGTCCCGCATCAGCAGTGTCGCCGAGGAGTTCAGGCTCGTCGAGACGGTCGACATGGCCGCCGCAAAGACGGCGGCGATCAGGAGGCCCGTCACGCCCACCGGCAGTCTGGCCCCGATGAAATGGGGGAAAACCTTGTCGCCGATGTCCGCCTGCGTCAGGCGTTCCCGCTCGGCCGCCACGGCAGCAGGATCGGCGGACGGATCCACCCCCTCGGCCTGGAGGTTCTGCACCGCCACCGCCGTGCGAACCTCTTCGAGTGCCGCCGGATGGGCCTGGTAGTAAGCGAACAGGCTCGTCCCGATGAAGAAGAACACCGCCGAGACCGGCACGTAGAGCAGACCGCCCAGCCAGACGCTCTTGCGTGCCTCCCGATCCGACCGGCTGGCGATGTACCGCTGAACGTAGCTCTGATCGATGCCGAAGTTCTGGAGGTTCATCGTGACGCCGTAGATCAGAACGACCCAGAAGGTCGGTTCGGCCAAAGAGAGCCCGAAACTGCCCAGGCTGAACTTGTCGTTGGCCGCCCCGATCGAGAAGACCTGTCCCGGTCCCTCGGGCATCCCCAGCAGCATCACCAGCGCACAGACGCCCGCGCCGACCATCAGGACGACCGACTGCAGCGCATCGGCCCAGATCACCGCCACGATCCCGCCAACGAGCGCATAGATGGTGACCGATATACCGGTGATCAGAATGATCGTGCGGATGTCCCAACCCAGGAGCACACTCAGCGGCAGGGCCATCAGGTACATCACCGCCCCCATCCGGGCCAGTTGGGTCAGCAGATAGAACACGCTGGCGTACATCCTGGCCCATGGGCCGAAGCGGTTCTCCAGGTGCGCGTAGGCGGAGACCTCACCGGTCCGGCGGTAGTACGGCAAGAAGTATCGCACTGCCACCCAGGTCGCCAAGGGCAGCGACAGGCTGAAGACGAAGGGGTTCCAGTTGGCCGCGTACGACTTGCCCGGCAGCGCCAGGAAGCTGATGCTGCTGAGGTACGTCGCGAAGATCGACAGCCCACATACCCAGCCCGGTAGCGAACGGCTTGCGGCGGTGAAACCGTCCGTGGACCGGCTCTTGCGATAGAAATAGAAACCGATCGCCATCGTGCCCACAAAGTAGGCGGCGAGCACCGCCCAGTCGATGCCACTGAAGTGTCTCTCCATGCCTGCCTTTCTACTATACGCCTATCCGCAACCCGGGTCGATGCGCCTAATCACCCGGTCGAAATGCACCGTACAGATCGAAAGCAACCGCGTCAATTATGGCGTCCGCTTCACTGGCGCCGGCTCCTTCGCCCCACTGGAGATACGCAGCGGATGCCCCGACATTGTCGCGACTGGCGTGCGCCTGGCCAGTGCCAAGCAGTTCTCCATCGCGGAAGATCAGGACATGCCCGCTGCCATCGACGGCAAGTCGGTAGGTATGCATGGCCGACGCGTTGTCAAGATCCTGCGCCAATGGCTCGAAACCGCCGTTATACCAATGCACGGCGGAGGGGGTTACCGTCAGAAACGCACGCCCGACCGCTGGGACGTATGTCTCGAAGTCGATCCCCCGGCTGCCCGACGTGCTCCGGGTCACGCGCATGGTAATCTCAGCGGTGTGCGCCCCTTCGGCACCACCGAAATTGCCGGAGGAGTCACCCACCCAGCGTGCCCGTTGTCCTGGTCCCGTGGTGATCCGCAGGGATCCATCGGTACCCTTCACCGCCTGTTCCTCGGATACGGCGCTGCCGTTCCACCGCCAGCCGGCCCGCGTAGGAAGCCTGTCGGCATCGAAGACGGTCTCCAGTCGGGCCTTGGATTCGAGCTCGACGGGTGAGGGTGGCTCGAGAGGCGGCGGGGGATCCTGCTGCAGCCACGCCAGGTTGAAGGCGTAGTGCTGCTTGGAGCCGATCAAGTGGATAATATTGTCCGGCGTCTGGTGCACGGACATATAGCCTTTCGGCTCAGCCGATGTGTCGCTCATAATGAACATGCCGGTGTTGCCCCCGCCATCGATGGGCCGGGGAGGACCGCCGGGAGTAATCAAGCGGCGTACGTCCCACGTCTCTCCTTCGTCGTAACTGAGCGCCGCGAACAGACCCGAACCGGTGAATGTCCCGCCCTGTGAATCCTCGAACTCCATGCGCGACGCGAAGGAAGCGAAGAAGATCGGTCCCTCATTCAAACGCATCAACACAAGCCTTTGCCCCCCGCCAATCGGCGGAAACGGACTGGCGTCGTACGTCCAGGTCCGGCCCATGTCAGAAGAGATGCTCATCGGCATCCGCCCGTTGATGTTGTCCCCCCGACCGAAGGCCATCAACCGCTCGTTCTCGAGTTGCACCACGCCGGCGTGGATGCCGGCGATCCATGCCCCCGTGGCCCTTTCGGCAAAGACCGGCTGCTCACGCCCTTCGCCGGGATCGGTCCAGGTCTTGCCTCCCTTGGCACCAATGAGTATCGCCGAACCGCCGCTGCCCCCGGTCACGGCATCGCAGGGCACGATGATATCACCCCCATGCGTCTGGAACACGGATTCGATCGGCATGTGGCGCAGGCCATGCTCCGGCATGATCAGCCTGGCATTCGACCAGGTCACGCCGTTGTCGGTGCTCGTGCGCATGACGGTGGCCAGCGCTCCCCACGTACCGGCGGCCCCCAGACCATTGAAATGGTATAGGGTCCCATCGTCATGCAAGTAAAGGGCCGACGCATGGTCGTTCCGGTCCGGGGCGTCCCAGAAGGGCGCAGCCTCCTCCCAATTATCGCTGCCCTGCCGCAGCCGACTGGCAGCGATGCCGAGTTCACGACCCGGCTCGGTGCGACACGTATACCAGACGGCCAGCAGGTCCCCGTTGGGACAGGCCACCAGGGCGGGGCAGTGGTTGTGACGAGAGTACAGGGGGCCTTCGGAACCAGGCGGGATTTTCACATACTCGATCGGACCGTGGAAATATGGCGCATCGGGATCGGGGCCACCGGACCAGTCGGCCTGGTGCTGCCGAACGTTCCGGGCCCACCGTTCCGGCGGTTCGGGGGCCAGTGGCCGCGTCTCTGGCATCGGGCCGCAGACGACCCGAACACCAATCAACCAGCTCTCATCCTTCGCCAGGGTCCCGGACCGATTCGCCGAGCGGAGATACTCCAGCGTCGTCGAATGGCTGCCTCCGCGCGTAACCTTGAAATCGCCTTCGGACCGCCCGACGGGGTCCACCTGGTCACCCGCTTCGTACGGGCCGTACCAGTCCAGGCACCATTCCTCGACATTGCCGTGCATGTCCATCAGGCCCCACGGGTTAGGCGGTGTCTTGCCGACATGCAGCGAGACGACTTCACCCGACCCCCGACGGGACGGGAACCAGCTGTTATGAACGTTCTTCCGGAACGCATCGGGCAGTTCATTGCCGGTAGAGTAGGGAGTGTTTGTCCCCGCGCGGCAGGCATACTCCCACTCCGCCTCCGTCGGCAGGCGATAGGGCCGCCCTTCCTTGCGGCTCAGCCAGTCACAGAACGCAATGGCATCCTCCCACGAAACGAACACGACGGCCTCGTCGTCGTCCCTGGAGTATCCAAGCTTGCCCCGCAGAGCGCGATGGTCCGGATCGAACTGCTCGTACTGGATGTTCGTGACCTCCGTTGCACCGAGATAGAAAGGCCTTGAGATCGTCACCTCGCAAACGGGACGCTCATCCCACGGGCCGTCCTCACTGCCCATGACGAACTCGCCGGCCTCAATCCGCACCATCTGCATGCCCAGTGAATTGGTAAAGCGGTCCCCACTCGGCATCTCCGCCCCGCAAAGCACTGACACGCCACTCAACACCACGATGATTACCGTCGACCTTCGCATGTCCATTTCTCCATTTGTTGGTACCGTCTCATCAGAATGAATGCTTCAGACAGCGAAATTCCACGCGAACGCTCAATTCTCTTCGCCGTCGGCAGGTTTCTTTAGCCAAGCCAGGTTGAAGCGGTAGTGCCACCGGCTGCTAAGCAAATGGATTATGCCGTCCGGCGTCTGCGTGGCCGCCAGATACCCCGCCGGCTCGGCATGGGTGATATTCCAAAAGAATGATCCAGTGTTGCCACCGCCGTAAGCCTGACACCGGGGACCGCCGGGGGTCAGGAGCTTTCGCATCGGCCAAGTTTCGGTCTCATCGCAACTCAGGGCGGCAAACATGCCATACCCAAGGAACTCCTCCCCGCCGGCGTCACGAAAACCCATGCCTGCCCGGCGTTTTGCGTCGGTAAAGGAGACGAGAAGGAGCGGCCCCTCGCGCAACCGCATCAACACCAATCGCTGTCCGCCTCCAATCCCGGGAAACGGGCTCTTGCGGTACGTCCATGTCCGGCCGTCATCCCTGGAGTAGCTCTGAGTGAGGCAGCCGTCAATATGACCTGTACGGCCCATAGCCATCAGACGGCCGTCCCGCAGTTGTACCACATTGATGTGAAAGCCCGCCGCCAGGCCATCCGTACCGCCCTCGTAGATATGGGGCGCCTCTTTTCCCGAGATACGGTCGAGCCAACTGCTGCCCCCATCGACGCTGAGGAACACGCCGGAGCCGGCCTCGTTGGCGGAGTGCCCGAGCGGTGCGTAGTCCACGCCGAGCACGATCGTTCCGCCGGAGGCCACGAACGCACTGTCCTGCGGCGTGTACTTGTGTCGGTTCGCCAGGTCACTGATAATTCGCGGTCGACTCCAGAGCCGCCCGCTGTCCTCACTTATGCTCATGACCAGGCACTGATCCCGATGGTGGCTCGACTCGCCGATGGCGTTGAAAAAGAAGAGCCGGCCCCTGCCGTCATTGAACAGGCACGTGCCTGTGGTATTCCGGTCGGCCGGTGCAAAGAAGAGACGCTCCATTTCCCATTCTTCGGCTCCAGCCCGCAGTCGGCTCGCCACGATCACCATCTCGCGTCCGATCTCGCTTCGCGTGTTGTACCAAGCCGCCAGAAGGTCGCCATTGTCGCACCAAGTGACCGAAGGATGATGATGATGTGGCAGATTCTTCAGATGGGGGTGCCCCTTATCCGGCACAACAAAGGGGATCGGCGTCTCGAAGATCGGCTCGTTCGCCGGTGCCACCCAAGCCAGAGATTTCGTCTTCACGGAGGGATCATTCATCGAGAAGGGCTGTTCTTCTGCCGGTTCACTGTCGGGTATCGGCCCCTGGACGACACGAAAGCCAATCAGCCAGTGTTTGTCTTCGGGCAGGGTGGCATGGCGATTGGCTGATCGCAGGTGACGTACGTAGGTATTGTGACTCCCACCCCGACTGACGCGGAACATCCCGTCGGACGGCCCCACAGGATCGGTCTGCGGGCCTGCTGGATAGGACCCGTACCAGTCATGGACCCATTCTTCGACATTGCCGTGCATCTCATGGAGCCCCCAGCGATTGGCTGGCATCTGGCCGGTGGTAAGTGAAACTGGCACCTTGCCCTTGCGGCGGCGAAGATCGTCGTCCTTTCGCCGGCCTAGGCGGGACCAATCCCCCTCTTGCGGCTGGTTTCGCCAGTGCGTTTCCGGAAGAGATTCCCCGGTATGATAGCGGCTTGTCGTCCCGGCACGACAGGCATACTCCCATTCGGCCTCGGTTGGCAGCCGATAGTGCCGACCTTCCTTCTCCGTCAGCCACCGGCAGAAGGCGACCGCCTCGTGCCAACTCACGTAGACGACCGCCTCATCGTCGGACAGAGAGACACCCCGGACGCCCCGATAGCGGCTATGCGTCGGGTCAAACTGCTCGTACTGTGCATTGGTGACCTCCGTGGCGGCCATGAAGAAGGACTGGCGGATGGTCACCTGGCGTACCGGCGAC
>CAZTGH010000189.1:0-10120 GCA_964612985.1 uncultured Pirellulales bacterium | reverse complement strand
GTGTCGTTGCCGATCACCTGCGCGCAGATCTGCGTCAGGGCTTCGCACTGGGTCGGATTGACCTTCCCAGGCATGATCGAACTGCCGGGTTCGTTGGCCGGCAGCGAAATCTCGCCGATTCCACAGCGCGGCCCCGACGCCAGCCAGCGGATGTCATTGGCGATCTTCATCAGGGAGACCGCCAGGGTCTTCAAGACCCCGCTCGTCTCGACCATCGTGTCATGAGCAGCCAGCGCCTCGAACTTGTTGGGCGCCGTGACGAACGGAAGGCCCGTCAACTCTGCGATCTTCCTCGCGACCCGCTCGCCGAACTCCGGATGCGCATTTAGACCGGTTCCGACCGCCGTGCCGCCCAAGGCCAGTTCGAGAAGCCTGGGCAGGCACTGCTCGATGCGCTGCCGGCCTCGCGACACCTGTTCGGCGTAGCCCGAAAACTCCTGGCCCAGCGTCAGCGGCACCGCATCCATCAGGTGCGTCCGTCCGATCTTAACGATCTCGGCAAAGTCGCGACTCTTTTCCTCCAGAAGTTGCTCCAGGAGGCCGACCGCGGGCAACAGCCGGCTCACCAGCGCTGCCGCAGTGGCAATGTGCATAGCCGTCGGGAATGTGTCGTTGGACGACTGCGATCGGTTGACATCGTCGTTCGGATGGATGGGGTCTTTACTGCCGAGGACACCGCCGGCCAACTCGATCGCCCGATTCGCGATCACCTCGTTGGCGTTCATGTTGGTGTGCGTGCCGCTGCCCGTCTGCCAGACGCTCAGAGGGAAATGGGCATCGAGACTTCCCTCAGAGACCTCCTCGGCCGCCTGGACAATCAGGGTCGCCTTGTCTGCCGCCAGCAGGCCCAGTTCGGCGTTCACCAGTGCCGCCGCTTTCTTGAGCACCCCGAAGGCGCGCACCACTTCGACGGGAATCTTCTCGATGCCGACATCAAAATTCTCGAGGGAGCGCGCCGTTTGGGCGCCATAAAAAGCGCTCTGCGGCACTTCCACCGGTCCCATCGTATCCACTTCGGTCCTGAACACCATTGCACCACCGGTCGACGCGTTCTGCCCCTGTGCACCTAAATGTTCCGGGCACGCAGCTAAGCGGATTAAGCCCAATGTCGCTATTCTTGGTCTTCCCTGAAGAACATTGTTGTTGCTGTACGACGAGAGGGAGGCGCAGTTCTAACAAAGGGTTATTCACGTGCAACAAAGAGGCCATCCAAGGCATGGTGCCGGTCACCTGCGTTCCCGGAAAAAAAATGACAACAATTACGTAGTTGCCACAATTGACCGCCCTGCGCGACCCGCTAAGGTTGTAAGCCAGAATCGCATGACGAACGACCGGAGGTCGCGGTATCAGATTACAGCAGCGGTCGTAGGACCGATGCACTGTGGGGCACGGAGGCCAGATGCCAGATCGCGTCAGCATTCCATTCCGCATCAGCGAGGCACGTTCTTGTCCCCCGCACTTCGTTCGTTCTTCACGGCCCGTAGCGGCAGGGTTCTGCGCAGGGATGCTTGTCACAGACAGAAAGGAGAGTCAGAGATGGGTAAGAAGATCCTATTTATTGCTGTTGTGTTAATGTTGGTATCAGGCGCCTCGTTCGGGGCCATTTTCCAATCGCAAGGAACTTCCCTCAACACTGGTGGAGGTTCGATCGGCTTTGGTAACACCTATAGCGCCTGGGGCGGCAGAGTCACCGCAAGCCAGTCTGCGGCCCAGGGATTCAACATCGGTGGACCGTGGGGTCTGAGCTATGGCGCGATGGCCAGGCAGAACGCGACCGTTGCTATCGGCGGCACACAGACGACCTTTGGCGGAGTTGCTATCACAGCGTCCCGCGGGGTCGGTGGCACATTCCAGTGTCAGACCGTAACGCCGTAGTCCTCATGACGAGCACGTGATTTGAGTTCATCAGCCGAATTGTGAGCACGACAGAACCCTGCGATTCCGGCGGCTGCGGTGAGCGCTCCGCAGCCGCCTTTTCTCGACTCACCCATCGTCACGTGCCGAAGGGTGCACGGACATTCATCCCACCGCTCCCCCCGGTCTCATCGGTCCTACCGCTTCCTGGCTGGCTAACGGAACGTGAGAGCCCGCCTCAGAACAGGCGCCAAAGCCTTGTTCCAGGCGACGTAGCCCTTGGCGTTGAGATGCAGCCGATCGTCGAGGAAGAAACCGTCGTCCGGCTTGCCTTCGCCATCCAGCAGAGGCGTCCCCAGGTCCGCGAAGAACAGCCGATCGTCCGTCTCGCTGAAGGTCCGAATCAGTTCGTTGGCTTCGTGCATCTCGGGCCACAACTCCCAGCGCTGCCCGCTCGGCTTGATCGTCACGAAGATGAACCGCACCTCGGGCAACTCACCACGTACCCGCATCACGAACTTGCGGTAGTCCTCGAGCACCCGCTGAGCGGACTTCTTGCCCGCGATGTCGTTGTCCCCCGCATAGAATACGATCACCTTCGGCTTGTACGGCAGCACGATACGATCGACAAAATGCAGAACATCCGAAACACGCGAGCCGCCAAACCCGCGATTGATCACGGGCAGATCGGGAAAGCCCTCTGCCGTGCGCCACATGCGAATGCTCGAAGAACCCACGAACAGGATCGGCTCGGCCGGTGGCGCGTTCTTGCTGTCCCATTCTTCAAACGCCTCGATCTCTTTGGCGAACCGATTCGGATCGGGGTCCGACGGCGCGGCGCCCGACGCCGCCGATACGAGAACGATACCCGCGAAAATCCACAAGATCACCCTGGAGTGTGACATATTCCTGTCCTTCCCAATCATGGCAACCATCAGATGGAACTACACCATGATATTGCCAAACCCGATCCAACGCCAGGCCTGTTTTCCCCCACGGGCAGCTCCGCGTGCGACCGCAGCGACAAAGCGGACGGGCCTGCCACGTCTCAGGTAGAGGTGCCTCTGTATTCCGACCTCGCACGCCAGCTCCGGGCACTCGGACGCGACGAGGCTATTCATGCCGCAACGCAACGATCGGATCGACCTTGGCGGCGTTCATCGCCGGGTACAGCCCAAAAAGGATGCCGATCGCCATACTGATGACCAGAGGCAACAGAATTCCGTTCCAGGTGACCACCGTAACCATGCCCGAAAAATATGTGATCAGGAACGGAATCAGAACGCCGACGCCCAGGCCGATGAGGCCGCCGAACGTCGAAAGCACGACCGTTTCGATGAGAAATTGACCGATGATCTGCCTGCGCTTGGCGCCGACGGCCCGCCGGATGCCAATCTCGCGCGTCCGCTCCGTGACCGACGCCAGCATGATGTTCATGATCCCGATGCCCCCGACGAGCAGACTGATGCCCGCGATCGAGCCCAGCACGATGTTGAATGTGCGCTTCGTCGCCTCCGCCTGCTTGAGCAACGCCAGCGGCACGCTCATCCCGTAGTCTTTCTTCCGGTGGAAACGCGCCAGCATGCTCTCGATTCCCGCCGCCGTCGCCTCGACGCGGTCGGCACTGTCCACCTGAACGATAATCTGGTGCAACTCCACCTTCTCCCGCAAGAAAGAGCCTGCGGAGCGCCGGACGATCATATCCCCGAAGTACCTCCGCGCAACCTCGATGGGAATGTAGATATCGACGTTCTGATCCGGGATCTGCATGCTTTCGCCCTGGCTGGTCTCGTTCCGGACGATGCCGATGATCTCGAAAGCGTCCCCGCCGATGCGAATCGTCTGTCCGATGGTGTGTTGGGTCGCCAGGATCTTTCGCGCGCCAAATTCCGTCAGAACCGCCACCGGAGCGTGCCTTTCTCGATCGGACGGCAGAATCACTCTCCCGGCCAGAACTTCGCGCGGCACCAGGTCGAACCAGGCAGGCGTCGTGCCGACCACACGCAACTCCATGGCCTTGTCACCCAAACGAGCCTCTTTGCGCATGAGCTTCACCGGCGCCACCTCGCTGATACTCGCGAAACTGGACCCGATCCGATCGAGGTCGGGATAGGTCAACCCATAGATGCTCATGTAGGTGCGCGTGGTGCTCGCCTGCTCATCTTCGGCAGGTTTGACCGAACTGATGATGATATTGTTGCTGCCGAGCTTGCGAATCTGCTCCAGCGCTTCGGCGCTGGCGCCCTCTCCCACCGAAAGCATCGCCACCACGCTGCCGACGCCGAACACGACGCCCAGCATGGTCAGGAACGACCGCAGCTTGTGCAGCAGCAGGTTCTCAACGCCGAGCCAGATATTCCTGATAAGGTTCGTCTGTCTCATAACTCTCCGTCTCGATGCGGTCGATCAAGCCATCCATCATGTGGAGGCGGCTGCCCGCGCAGGCGGCGATGTCCGCCTCGTGCGTCACCATAATGATGGTCTTGCCTTGCTGGTTCAGGCTGGTCAACAACTCCATGATCTGCTCGCCGGTGGCCGAATCCAGGTTCCCCGTCGGCTCATCGGCGAAGATGATCTGCGGATCGTTGCTCAGCGCCCGCGCGATCGCCACCCGCTGCATCTGCCCTCCGGAAAGCTCCGTCGGACGGTGGCTGAGCCGACCGCCCAGACCGACCAGTTCCGCCAGTTCTTTCGCCCGCGCGGCGCTGCGATTGGCATCCCAGCCCAGATAGTACAGCGGCAATTCGATGTTCCGCTGCACCGTCAACTGCGGGATCAGGTTGAAGCTCTGAAAGATGAAGCCGAGATAGGACAGCCGCAACTCGCTGAGCGAATCGTCGTCGAGCTTGCTGACATCCTTGCCGTCGAGGTAATAGGCGCCGCTGGTCAGCCGATCCAGACAGCCCAGCACGTTCATCATCGTGCTCTTGCCCGACCCGCTTGGTCCCATGATCGCCCAGAAGCTGCCCTTCTCGAACGACACGCTCACGCCGGCCAGCGCACGCACCTCTTCGGTCCCCATCTGGTAGATCTTGCGCGCCTCTTCCAGCCGCACGATCCCGCGACGGCCGCCTGCCGAATGCTTCGCGGCCATTATTGCCCCCCTCCCTGTCTCGGGCCTCTCGAACCCGAGCCGCCGGGGCCACCCGATCCGCCTTCCGGACGGGAACGCCCGGATTGGCCTTGCTCATCCTGCCCGCCTGACATGCTGGCGTCGCCAGCCTGCTCTCTTCCACCAGGCTGCCTGTTGATGTCCTCCAGCCGCTGGTTGATCTGCTGCCAATCGTCGGCCGCATCCGACTCGCGATCCTCGTCGCCATTCCCGATCGTGGCGGCTTTCAGCGGAGGTGCCAGCCAAACGATTTCCCCTTCCTCCAGCCCGCCAACGATCCGGACCATGCTGTTGTTGTCCAGCCCGATCTCCACCACGCGCTCTTCGATCATGCCGTCCTCATGGACCACGAACACTGTCGGCCGCCCGCCCACACGAATCACCGCCTGAACCGGGACGAAGATCGCGTTCTCATACTGGGCGACAATGATCTCCACCTTGCAGCTCATCCCGGTGCGCAGCGACGGATCGTTCCCTTCCAGGTAGATGTCCGAATTGTACACCTTCAGGTCGGGGTTCATCCACATGCTCTGGGGATCCGGCAGCGGTGCGATCCGACCGACCGTGCCCATGAATTTCTTGCCCGGCAAGGCATCCACCGTGATCACGGCGGGCAACCCCAACTGAACCTTCTCCAGGCTCGCCTCGTGAATGTCCACTTCTGCCATCGAAGACGCCGCCGTCGGAAGGTAGATCAATTCCTGCCGCTCGTATACCTCGACCCCCTCGTCCAGAGGCTCGCGGTTATCCCGCCAGCCACCCCTGCGGGCGCTGGTCGCGTAGATCACCATCCCTTCGGCCGGGGCAAAAACCTTTGCCTTGCTGAGTTGATCGTCGAGCTTGGCCAATTTGTCCTTCTGGCGATTGAATTCCTGCTCCCGCGCCACCAGTTCCGCCTTGGCCTGGACCACGTTCGCCCGCGCCTTGGCTTTCGTGCGTTCCAGCGCCATTTCCGCCTGGCGCACGTCGCTGGTGAGCTGGTCGATCTGCCGCTTGTAGGTGTATTCCTCGAGAAGCTCCAGATCGCGCTGAGCCACCTTCAGATTCACCTCCGCCCGGCTGAACGCCAGTTCGTCCGCTTGGAGCTCCGTCTTGCTGAGGTACTTCTCTTCGTGGAGCGTGCGCGACCACTCCACCTTATCCAGGGCCCGCGTCCGATCCTCTTCCGCCAGTTGGATCTCACTCCTGGCCTTCTCCAACTCGTTGGGATACTCCCCTTCCTTATACTTATCCAGGTCCTGCTTGGCGAACCTCAGCGTCAACTCAGCCACCTCGACGTCGCTTTGCGCCTGATTCTCCATAATCGCGAGGTTCTCCTTGGCATTGACGTATGCCGCCTCCGCATTCCGCACGTCGATGTCCTGGTCGATCCGCTGGTCCTGCATCGTGCTGGCGTCCAGTTCGACCAGCAACTCACCCTCTTTGACCCGCGTCCCCTCGGGAATCAGGTAGATGATTGAGGTCCGCCCCTCGAGTTGATTGGTGATGATAATCTGCTCGCGCGCCTTGATGGTACCCGATTCCAGCACGCTGATCGTCAAATTGCCTCGTTTGGCCTCAAATATGGCCATCTGGGTAGCGGTCGAATCGCCGGCGCGGACCACCTTGAGCCAGATCACCGCCAGCGCAATGGCCCCCATGATCGCCAGGAACCCGATGAGCTTGAATGGCTTGCCCTTGCCGTTTGTCATCCCGTTGGTACTCTCAACTGTCATGATGGATTGTCCTCTGGTGAATATTCCTGCCACAAACCTTTTTCATTCACTTCGAGCAAGCCCAGGTCGCGCTGCAATTGAAGTTCTGCGATACGGTAGTTTACGACCGCCGCCGTAAGCTGGTTCTGCGCCGAAAGCAACGCGTCCTGGGCCTCGAGCAGGTCACGGATCTGCGCCCGGCCCGCCTCCAGGAACAATTGGGCGCTGCGGACCCGTTTTTCGGCCACCACGACCTGCTGAGCGTTGATCTGGATGCTCTCGCGCGATTCCAGCAACGCCCGCAACTGGCTGCGAATCGACAGCTTGATCTGGTCCTCGAGCCGCTGCACGTTGCGGGTCGCCCGCTCCAGATCGATCAGACTGTTGCGATAGGCGTTCCGCTCGGCGGTCCGATCCAGCGGCAGATCCAGCGACAGCAAGGCCGCGTACCGTCCGCCCTCGAGATGGAGGCTGCCGTCCTCGTCATCCTCCGCCAGAGTCACTCTGCCTCCCAGCGTCAGTTCCGCCTCCAGGGCATCGGCCCGGACCACGACCGCTCGCTGGGCGTCGTAAACCGCCCCGTTGGCGACCTGCAAGTCCCGCCGACGTTCCAACGCCAGACGGATCGCCTGCGTGGCGTCGATCTCGAACGGCCCGGCGTCCTCGTACGTCACCGGCTGCAATTCTACCGGCGCATCGGCCGGCGGGGCCTCTTCCGACAACTGATCGGACGCCGCTCGCATCTCCTCGACGATCTCGTCGGCCCGCTGCCGGAGCTGCGACAGATCGTTGGGGTCCAAATCGATCAACGCATCCGGCGGCAACCCGACCTGGCTCTTGAACGAATCGAGACGGTTCTTCAACTGCTCCTGCGCCGAGATCCAACTGTTGCGGGCGCCCAGCTCGCGCTGCAGTGCCTGGTCCACTTCGACCTGTGTGATCCGTCCAGCGTCCGCCCGCCTGCGCGTCCAGCGAGCCGAAGTGATCGCGCTGCGGTAATTGTCCCGGGCGTTGATCACCGCGTCCATCTGACGCAGCACCCCGAAGTAGTCTTGAGCGATACCAACGGCAAAAGTTCGTTTGAACCGCTCGAACTCCCAGATCGCATAGATGACGTTTCGCTCCGCCTGGGTCAGCGGCTCGGTCACGATGTGCCGCCCGGCCCCGCGCAGCAGCGGAAGTGTCACTGAAGTATCGGAACGGAAACCCAGCGACGAATTGCCGCCCTGGGTCAGAATGCTGAGCAGATCGACCGCCAGCGCGGAACTGACATCGAGCCCGTTCTTGAACGTGCGGCTGACCCCCGCGAAGCCACCGGTGGCAACCCCCGTGACTTCATCGACTCCCGTGGTGTCCCGGTAGGTCTCGACGTCTGCTCCGCCCACGAAGATGTTCCGGAATTCGTTTCGCTCCAGATCCAGACTCAACGCCGCACGGAAAACGTCTTCCTTGCGCGACTGGAATTCGTCGCTGTTGTTGGCTCCGACCTGAAGGGCATCGACCAGCGTAAGCTTCACGGGGTCGTTGGGCTCGACCACCACGTCGGGACCGTTGGCCGAACTCTCGGGCGGGTAACTCTCCTCCGGCCAGTGTTCGATCGGCGCCAGCGCATCGGTCCCTAGCGAGGCCGCGCTGGAGTATGGCAGATCCTGGATCTCCAAGAGACGCCGCCGGAGAATGTCGCTCGGGCGGTGAATGCCGAAGGGCTCGGTCTCGCCGATCGCCTCGACCTGCTTCTGGTCGATGATCTCCGACGCCACTTCGTTCGCCTCGTGCCGATACTCCTCGGGCGACTTGCAGCCGATCAGCCCGCCCGTCGCACCCAGCACAACCACACCCAGCAGCGTGCGGCGCCACCGGCCGGGCCCAAGCTTGCCTCGTCTGTGATACCCATGATCCATAGATGCGCCTAAATACTTCAGTTTCTTCTTTTCCTCGCCCGGCGTCAACAACAAAGCGCCTTTGCCCCCCCCACCGCGGACTGAACACCCGGGCCAGCCTGCCGGCTCTGGGGCAAAGTACAGACGGAATGGCTTCGGCCCCCATTGCATTGAAATCCAGGTTGCGCACTATTTCCCTGACGCCTCTTGGTGCGAGACCTCGGCCATCAAGAAGTCCAGTGGCCACCCGCTGGTTACACCTCTGGGCCGGCCGCAACCAGGAGACATCCGATCGGAATTGCATTCACGTTCGATGCACGGTATGGTGTCGTTGCGTCACGGACGACATGGCCGTCCCGGCGCTTTTTCGTACCTGCAATGGAGAAGACGTCATGGACCTCCCTCCCGAGAGACCCATCGCGGTCACCGCAGGACGGGTCGTTTCGCTCGATGCCCTGCGCGGCTTCGATATGTTCTGGATCATCGGCGGCGGCTGGATCATCGCCGGCCTGGCCAGGGGTCTCGACAACGCCTGGTTCAACCAGGTTATCATGCCCCACCTTGAGCACGTGCCCTGGGAAGGCTTCGTCGCATGGGATCTCATCATGCCGCTGTTCCTCTTCGTCGTCGGAGCCGCCATGCCGTACTCCTTCGCCAAACGCCTCGAACAGGGGCACCCCAAGAGCCGCCTCTACGTGCACATCTTCTTTCGCGTGGTCGTCCTCTGGGTTCTGGGCATGATCGCCCAAGGCCGCCTGCTTCAATATGACCTGTCCCAACTGCGCCTCTACAGCAACACGCTCCAGGCCATCGCCGCAGGCTACCTGATCGCCTCGATCATTCTGTTGAACCTGCGCATCTGGGGCCAGTTGGCGGTCACCACCGCTCTGCTGCTGCTCTATTGGGCGCTGCTGATGCTGGTCCCCGTCCCCGGATACGGCGCCGGACAACTGACGCCCGACGGCAACCTGGCGATCTACATCGACAAATTGATTCTCGGACCCTACCAGGACGGCACCTCCTATACGTGGATCCTCAGCAGCATGACCTTCGCCTGTACCGTGATGATGGGCGCCCTGGCCGGACAGTTGCTCCGCGCCGACTTCCGCAAGGTCCGCAAGGCGCTCTACCTGCTCGCCGCCGGCGTCGCCTGCATCTGGATCGGATGGGCCTGGGGACTGAGCTTCCCCATCATCAAGCATATCTGGACCAGTTCCATGGTCCTCTACGCCGGAGGCTGGAGCCTCGCCCTGCTCGGGATCTTCTATCTGCTCTTCGACGTGCTCCCGCTTCGCTTCCTGGCCTTTCCCTTCGTCGTCATCGGCATGAACGCCATCGCCGTCTATATGGTCACGCGCGTCTACGACTTCCGCCACATCGGCGACATCTTCGTCGCAGGTCTCGCCCGCTGGACAGGCGACTGGCACGACTTCATCCGCGCCGTCGCCGGCATGGCGGTCATCTGGCTCATCCTGTTTTATATGTATCGCAAACGAACGTTTATCAAGATCTAACTGGAGTCTGCAAAAATGGACATTAGGCCTACTTTGGGAAGGAAGAGCCTCGTTTCTGGCTCTTCC
>CAZTGH010000188.1:0-10141 GCA_964612985.1 uncultured Pirellulales bacterium | reverse complement strand
TGGCGGCCCAGAAGGGCCACACTGGCGTAGTGCGAGTCCTGGTGGCTCACGGAGCCAACGTCCATGCGGTTGATTGGGCGGATTGCACCCCGCTGCATCTGGCGGCCGACCGGGGAAGGGGGAGAGCATCGAATGTCTCATTGCCGGGGGCGCCGATGTCAATGCACGGGCCAGCAACGGGCGGACGCCATTGTGTGCGGCGGTCGTGCGAGGGCATGGCGAGGGGACGTATCTGCTGCTGAGCCATGGGGCCGATCCCAATCTGGCGATTTCGTCGGGCTCGAGGCCGCTGCACTGTGCGGCTCGCAAGGGGTTCGTCCAGTTGGCGGAGCTGCTCCTGGCCCACGGCGCGGACGTCAATGCGACTACGAATGCGGGTTATACGGCGCTGCACAGCGCGGTACGTATGGGTCGCGCCGATGTGGCCGCCCTGCTCATCGCGCATGGCGCAGACCCGACGGCGCGAACGGGCGAGGGCAAGACGCCCCTCGATCTGGCGCCTGAGACGGCCTGGCCGGAAATGGCGGCGATTCTGGCGCAGGAGCCCCCTGCCGCTCAAGCTAAAACGGGGTCAACAGCAAGGGATTTGAAGGGGGAGGGGATCGAGTCGCCCCTCCCGGAACCGAACACTCCTCTGGAGGTCCTGGTGCGTGACAACACGGCATTCGCCTTGGACTTGTACCGGCAGTTGCGGACGCAGAAAGGCAATCTGTTTTTCTCGCCGTACAGCATCTCGACCGCTCTGGCGATGACCTTCGCCGGCGCGCGGGAGGACACGGAGCGGCAGATGGCGCGCACGCTGCATTTCACGCTGGGCCAGGACGGATTGCACGAAGCTTTCTCGGAGCTGTACGTGTTGTTGGAGGAAATCCAACAGGCGGGCGAGGTTCGGCTGAGCCAGGCGAATTCGTTATGGCCCCAGGAGGGATATCCGTTTCTGGCTGAGTACCTTTCGCTGATCGAGCGGCATTACGGGGTCTCGATCACGGCGGTCGATTACAGGACCGACACGGCACGACAGGCCACCTGCAAGACGATCAACATGTGGGTCGAAAAGAAAACGGAAGGACGGATCTCGAACCTCATCCGCGAGACGAATCTGGACGAGTGGACGCGCCTGGTGTTGACCAACGCGATCTACTTCAAAGGGCGATGGGAGGACGAGTTCAAACCCGAACGGTCGAAGGAGGCCCTTTTCTTCCGCTCGGCGCGCAAGTGCGTCGAAGTGACGATGATGGACCAAACCGAATACTTCAAGTATGTCGAGACGGATTCCGTGCAGATCGTCGAGCTGCCTTATGGCGGTGGTGAGGTGTCGATGCTGGTGGTGCTGCCCAGGCAGATCGAGGGGCTTGGCTCGCTCGAAGCGAGTCTGTCCGTGGCGAGGTTGAATGCGTGGCGAAATGCGCTGACGGAGCAAAGGGTTAATGTCATGCTGCCGAGATTCACAATGACCTTTGCGGCATCATTATGCAAGACGTTGAAGGCCATGGGCATGGTGGAAGCGTTCACGTGGCCCGGCGCGAATTTTGCTGGCTTCGACGGGGATCCGGACTGGTTCTATATCGGCGAAGTGATCCATAAGGCCCACATCGAGGTGGACGAACGGGGTACGGAGGCGGCGGCAGCGACAGCGGTGGTGATGATGCTCGGGGGAATGCCCGCGCCCTGCCCGATCTTCCGCGCGGACCATCCGTTCCTGTTCCTGATCCAGGAGAACCGGACCGGCAGCATTCTGTTCACCGGGCGTGTGAGCGATCCCACCTCATCGCCTCAGTAGCATCGCTTCGGACTCGCACCACTTCGAACGATGCTCAGACAGAGGCGGCGGGTTCTTCAGTGTAATCGTAGGGTTGCTTGCCTTGTTTGCGGCGGCAGTGGTCTTGCATCTGGCGGAGGGTCTGGGTGAGCCAATCGGCGAGCTGTTCGTTGCTCATGGCGCGGATTTCGTCGGGGGACAGGGGTCTGCCGAACCAGACGACGACGGGACCGGGCGAGAAGAGCCTATGGTGGCGGGGCCAGCATTCGAAGGCGCCGTCGACGAGGGCGGGCACGACGGGGGCCTGGGAGCGGCGGCAGAGCAGACCGAAGCCCGGCTTGAAGGCGGTGATCCGTCCATCGGCGCTGCGAGTGCCCTCGGGATAGAGGCAGACGCCGTGACCTTGTTTGAGCTGAGCGAGCACGAGCTTGATGGCGCCGATGTCGGCCTTGTCGCGGGAGAGCGGGATGGCGTTGGTCGAGCGGATCAGACCGCCGAAGAGACGCGAGCGAAAGAGCGTGTCGCGGGCCATGAAGAGCAGCCGGCGACGGGCGCCGATGCCCATGAAGACCGGGTCGAGAAAGCTCTGGTGGTTGCCGGCGATGATGAAGGGGCCTTCGGCGGGGACGTTGTTGCGTCCGTACACGCGGTAGCGGAAGAACAGCAGCGTGAAGACCTGGCACAGGAATCGCGCCACGAAGTACCACTTGACTTTGATCGTCTCTTTCAGCATGGCAATTGATTCAGCAGGTGCTCGACGACTTCCTCGATGGTCAGGCGGGTCGTATCGACGCGGATGGCGTCGGGGGCCGGCTTGAGCGGGCCGACCGCCCTGCTCTCGTCGCTGCGATCGCGCGATTCGATGGCTTGGCGAAGCGCCTCCCGGTCGGCCTCGACGCCCTGGGCCCTCAGATCTAGCTGGCGCCGGCGGGCCCGTTCGGTCGTGTCGGCGACGAGGTAGAATTTCACGTCGGCGTCGGGAAAGGCGACGGTGCCCTGGTCGCGGCCTTCGGTGACCACGCGTCCGTGGCGCCGAGCGAACCGGCGCTGCATCTCGACGAGTCTGGTTCGCATCGGAGGCGAAGCAGCGATGTAGCGAACGTTCTCCGTCAGTTCGGGAGTTCGTATGCGATCGGTGACCTCGGCGCCGTCGACGAGGACGCGCATGGTTTCACCGACGGCTTCGAATTCGAACGTGTGACGATCCATCACGGCAACCAACTGCGATTCGTCGTTGAGATCGGCGGCGTCCTGCATCGCAGCGAAGGTCACGGCGCGGTACATGGCGCCCGTGTCGAGAAAGGCAGCGTCGATCCGGCGGGCCAGACGCCGAGCGACGGTGCTCTTGCCGCTGGCGGCGGGACCATCGATGGTCACGATCCATGGCGCCATGGTCCGCCTCAGCCCCGGGTACCGTCGCCCGAACGGGCACGATCGGTCGAGGGCCCGCAGTCGCAACAGCCCTCGGTACGGCGCGGCGGGCCGACCTTGACGGCGATCAGGCTGGTATCGTCGACCTGCCGGGCGAGCCCTGCAAACCGGCGTCGATAGGCGAGCACATTACGGACGACGTGGTCGGCGGGACAGTCGGTAAACCGCTTGGCGGCTTCGACCATGCGGTCGCGGCCCCAGAGCACGCCGTTGAAGTCCATGGCATCGACCAACCCGTCGGTATAAAACAGCAGGCAGTCGCCGTCTTCGAGCTGCACCGTATCGATCTCGTATTTCGCCAGCGGATCGACACCGAGCACCAGGCCACCTTTGGCCAGATCCTCCACCTGCCCATCGCGGATCAGCGCCGTCGGCTCGTGCCCGCAACTGCAATAGGTCATCGTCTTCTTGACCGCGTCGATGGTCGCATAGAACAGCGTGATGAACTCGCCTTCGCGACATTCGATGCAGGCCATCCGGTTGAAATTCTCGATCGCGTTCTTCGTGCGGACCGCGGCGCGGAGTCCGCTGTTGAAGTCGCTGGTGATCGGCGCGATATCTTTGAGGACCTCGCGGAAGCCCTCGGTGTAGGCCTGGACCGCACCGCGGAACCAGCTCATCATGATGGCCGCGGGAACGCCCTTGCCGATGACGTCGGCGATCGTGATCACAATGCGCCCGTCGCTGAGCGGCAGGAAATCATAAAAATCGCCCCCGACGTCAAAACAGGGGATATAGGTAGCTGCGATGTCCAGGCCCGGGATAACGGGGGCCTTTTCGGGGATCATGCGTCTCTGGATTAGGCCCGCGAGGCGCATCTGCTCGGCCATGCGCTGACCGGCGATCGCTTCGTTATAGAGTTTGGCGTTGTTGATCGCCACGGCGCACTGCGAGGCAACGGCGCGCGCCACGATCGCGGCGTCGCCTTTGAAGCCTTTGGGCCGGGGGCTGTAGAGGCGAAGAACGCCGATCGGGCGGTTACGAAACTGCATCGCCACCGTCAACTGGCTGACGAGGCCCTCCTGGAGGGTGCTATCCTTGTACTGAATACGGCTGTCGTCGCGCATGTCGTCGATCACGACCGCTTCGCCGGCAAAGGCGGCGCGGATCACCGCGTCGTCCTTGGTCACGGGGCCCTTGTTGCGGTATTCCTCGCTGAGACCGTAGGTGCTGCGCATCTTCAGGTCATTAGTCTCTTCGTCGAGAAGGCGGATCGAACAGGCCTTGGCCCCGACGATCTTGACCGCCGCCTCGGCCAGCTTGTCGAGCACCTCCTGGAGCGAGAATTCCCCCGCCACCAGCGTGCTGAGCTGATAGACCTGCTCGTTTCGTTCTATGTCTCTCTTGGTTCTACCCATACTACGCCAATTCCACCCTTTCAGCGGGGCATTATAAGCGACAATGACGCCGGCGCGAATCCCAAACTGGGGGGGTGACCGATTTCGTGACGTGCGAAGGCATCTGAGGGCGGGCAACGAAGGTATTCTCCGGATTAGAACGGTCCAACCAAGGTTACCGCCTGCTCTACCGCCGGCGGTGTAAACGCCTCGTAGCGGTGCTCGTCCCAGTTCCAGCACAGCCACTGGAGCGAGGCGTCTTCCAGGGGGACATCGAACTCGAAGGCAACTTGGCGGGGCAGGCCGGCGGCGTCGACGGCGAGGACTTCGACGGTCATGCGGTCGAGGCGGATGCGGTCGCCTGCTCGGAGGGGGTTGCCGGGACCGCGCACATCGCTGAGGAAGCGGTAGAAGAAGACGAAATCGATCCGCTCGCCTTCTCTTTGGCAATCGAAGAGGCTGTCCGCGACGGATCGGACGGTGAGCACGTTGGAGGCCGGGCGCGCCACTTCGACGGCATCGAAGCCGGGCGCCAGGACGCGAAGGGCCCTGGGCAGGGTCTGCCCGTGGGTGGCTCGGAAGAACGGCTCATATAGGAACGACGCCGGATTCGGGGCGTTGACAATCACCAGGTCCCGCCCATCCAGCCCCTCCATGGGCCCTAGGTCCATCGTCCGGGCAACCCGCCGCTCCATCCGATCGGCCACGCGCGGCGCCATGATACGTCCGGCAGCAGCGAGAGGGATATGCACCACCACGAACAGCACGAACAGATTGCGAGCCGACCCCCACAGCCACCAGGGCCGGGCGTAGCTCGGCTGGACACGCACGACCCGACCAGTATCGTCCCAGGCATCGGCCAGCCAGCCCGCGATGAACTCGGCGATAAGACCGAACCCTCCGATGGCGACAAACAGGAGCGAGCGGCTCATCGGCAGGGTTGCACAGAACGGGACCACCGCCAGGGCCATCGCGAGCAGCCAGAAGCGAGCCCGCCGCTGGGACCGTACGAAGCGCCACAGGATCAGCAGGATTAGAACGGTTATGACGGTCAGTGCGAGCCAGAGCAGCCTCCGGCTCGCCGGTGGCAAAAAACTGTACAGTTCCGGGGGGACCGTGGTCCACTGCCCTGCCACCATGAACGGGGCGCGCCGGAGGAACGCCAGGAGATAGCCGACAGGCTCACGGACGGGGTCGAAGTAGAATCCGCCGCCGGAGGCGCCGTAGCCCAGGGCGTTGTAGAGCAGACGCCAAACGACGATCACGGCGGCGGCCGGCACCAAGGCGAGAAACCGACGGGTCCAGCGGCCGCTGGCGAGCGTCAGCTCATAGGCGACCAGATAGGCCATGGTGGCGACGCCCGCCTCGGCCGAGAGCACCGAAGCCAGCAGGCACAGAGGCGCCAGGACCGCGGCGGACCGCCAGCCGCTCCGCCGCCAGCGGTCGTGCAGCAGGATCGTCAGGACCCCGAAGGACAGGCAGATCAGCAGGTTGCGGTTGGCCAGCCACATGGCGGGGAAATAACTAGCATCATCGAGCACGAACAGCAGCGCCGCCAGTCCGGCTACGGGCACCGCGTCGATGAACCGACGGTACAGCACGGCGACGAGCCCGACGAGCAGGGCCAGCCAGAAGAGGCTGTGGAGGTGCATTGAGACCAGGGAGTCGGACCAGAGTCGATAGTCAAGCCAGTAGGTCAGGGCCGCGACCGGGCGAAAGAAGGCCACGCGGTAGCCTTCATACGTCCACCAGGGCAGTGCACCGTAGGCGCGGAGCGGTTCGAGATTTCGATCTGGAGCCACCGCGATGTAGAGATCGGAGAGGATCGGGCCCAGCCTCCCGGAGTCGGGTGGGGCCAAACCTCTGGCGTCGAGGCGCTCCAGGAAAGGCGAAGGGCCGGCGAGGATCGCCTGCTGCATGTAGTCGTCATTGAGTCGTCCTTTTCGGATGGCAGGCAGGGAAACGAGAACCGCCGCCAGGACCAGAACCGCAGGCACATATCGCGACCCGAGCCATCGCGCAACGAAGGCGCGCGCCGAAAACCGCAGCACCTTGCCTGCGGGCGGCTCGGCGAGGCATACCTGGCCATCCTGCCTCGATATATCGTAGCGTTCCATCCGATGAAAGCTCACGTGCTCGACTACGACCGAAGAGGCTTCCGGTGCGTCCAATCCGCCCGGGCGATTTCTTGAAAGCGGACGAAACCACCGCTACAATCGCGACGTACGCAAAAGATCGGCCAAAGGATAACGGCAGCAAACGATTCGTCAACCGCAAACAGGCGGCGGCAAATGGAACAGACGGCCAAACACATCGTCTTTCGGGGCAACGTCCAGGGCGTGGGCTTTCGCTATACCACGCACCGGATTGCCGGACGGTACGAGGTGACCGGGTTCGTGCGGAACCTGCCCGACGGGACAGTGGAGATGCTCGCCCAGGGCCCGCCCGACGAGGTCGACCGCTGCATCGACGACGTGCGTGATTCGTTTTCCGGATACATTCGCGAGGCCAAGGTCGAACCGATCTCCTATCGTCCGCAGTACCACGATTTCAGCATCACGCACTGAGATCGGCGCAGTCGCGCCGTCAGACCCTGGCCAACAGCACGACGTAGTTCTTCCCGTAGGCTTTGGCACACTTGGGACAGGTCGTATAGAAGAAGTACAGCTTCTTCATCGCCTTCTTCTGCGACGCGACGTAGTCCTTCATCTGGCGCACCCACTGGCGGATGTTCTTGTAAGGTCCTTCGAAGGTTCGCGACAGGAAGGTCCCGCTGATGGCAGCCATCTCGGCGCCAGGCACGTCCTTGGTCACGGCGATGTAGACATCGGCGCCCCAGAGCGAATTCTCGTCGGAGAGCACGATGGGTGGCGCGGCCAGCGCATCGGCCGCCTGGATGCGCTCCATGTTGCGCACCATCACCTGCCCGAAATTCAACGGGACGTGCAGGAAGCTGCGGACGCGATCCTTGACGAACCGCCTGTTTTCGAACACCACTTCCTTGTCATCCCAGGGTTTCGGATCGAAGCGCGGACAGCACCCGGTCTCGGCCTGCTCGTTGCGTGTCTCCATACCATCGCCCCTTCAAGAAAATTCCCTTTAATCTCCACACCACGCTGTCAGCGCCCCATGCTAGTCCCGAGAGCCGTCGCCATCAACCCTCTTCGCCGAGAAAAGGCAGGAAACGGAGCGTCTTTTTCGCTATAGTGGAGGGTGGGTCCTCAACCGACGCACAACGATGGAAGAAGGAAGGCACCGGTGTCCAACCAACGCAAGAAGCGTAAGCAGACATCGCAGGCAAAAACCGTCTCGGCTGCAGCGCCGACTGGGCGGAAGCTATGGGCGTTTCGGTTGATCGCAGCTATCGGCATCCCGGTGCTCGTGCTGGCGGCAGGCGAACTGGGTCTGCGACTGGCGAGCTACGGGCACGCTCCCAGCGCCCTCATTGAGACAAAGATCGACGGACAGAGCTATGCGTGCGACAACAGCCGATTCGCGTGGCGGTTCTTTCCGCGACACCTGGCTCGCGAGGCGAGTCCGTACGTCTTTCCCGAAGCCAAGCCCGATAATACGTGCCGAATCTTCGTACTGGGGGCCTCGGCGGCGATGGGGGTGCCGGAGCCGGCGTTCAGCTTCGCCCGGATGCTGCGGGTGATGCTGGCGGACCGCTATCCCGGGGTCCGGTTCGAAGTGGTCAACACCGCGATGGCGGCGATCAACTCGCACGTCGTGGTGCCGATCGCGCGCGACTGCGCCCGCTATGAGCCCGACGTGTTCGTCGTGTACCTGGGTAACAACGAGGTGACCGGTCCGTATGGAGCGGGCAGCGTGTTTGCGCCGCTGGCGGGGAATCTCTCGGTGATACGGGCGGCGATTGCGGTCAAGGGCACGCGGCTGGGACAGTGGATGAGTAACACGCTCGGGGCGATTCGGGCGGACGACGGAACCCCCGAGGTGTGGCGCGGCCTGGAGATGTTCGTGGACAAGCAGGTGCGAGCCGACGATGAGGGCCTGCAGGCGGTGTACCGGCACTTCAGGCATAATCTCGAAGACATCATCGAGGCTGGTCGAAACGGCGGAGCGAAGGTGGTGCTCTGTACCGTCGCGAGCAATCTGAAGGACAATCCGCCCTTCGGGTCTCTGCATCGAAAGGACCTGAGCGAAGCCGATTTGTCGTGGTGGGAGCGGACCTACCGAGAGGCGGTCGCAGAGGAAGAGGCGGGCAACCTGACCGACGCGATCGACAGCTATCTGGCGGCGGCGGAAATCGACGGCTCATTCGCCGATCTGCAATTCCGCCTGGCACATTGCTACGAGCGCCAGGGAGAATACGACAAGGCCTTGGAGCGGTACGAGCGGGCCAGGGAGATGGACACGCTGCGTTTCCGCGCCGACAAGCAGATCTGCGAGACGATCCGCAATGTAGCGGCTCGGCACTCCGACAGCGTCTATCTGGTCGATGCGGTCGAGGCCCTCGGGCAGAGTAGTCCCCATGCGATTGTAGGCGAGGAATTGTTCTACGAGCACGTGCATCTGAACTTTCAAGGCAACTATCGGCTGGCACGGGCGGTCCTGACGCAGGTGGAGGCAGCACTGCCCGAGCGTATCAGCAAGGCGCCAGCAGCAGACGACGAACCACTGAGTGAGAGCGAGTGTGCCAAGCGTCTGGCGTATACCGAGGTGGACCGCGTCCGAATCGCCGACAAGATTCTCAACGACTTCCTGAAGCGTCCGCCATTCAATGGGCGGCTCTACGACCAGGAACAGATCGAACGATTGGAGCGGGAATTGGCGACGATGAAGGCGTCTGTGACGGCGCAGACGTATCAGCAGGCCGCCGAGCAGAATCGCCACGCGGTGGAGAACGATCCAGACGACTGGCTGCTGCGGTGGAAGTATGGGCAGTTCCTGACCGAGTACGCCCGAGACTATCGCGGCGCCGCCGAGCAGTTTCGCTGGGTGCGGGAGCATCTGCCCCACTCGTGGCTCGCCCACCACAGCCTGGCGACCATGATGGCGGCATTGGGCAGTCCGGACGAGGCGATCGAACTGTACGAGCGGGCGCTGCGGCTTCAGCCGACCTCGGGCCGGACCCACTATTTCCTGGGCGAGCAGTGGCACAACAAGGGCAAACTCGACAAGGCCAGGGAGCACTACGCCCAGGCCATGCGGTGGGAGCCCGACTGCATGCCCGCCTATAACAACCTGGCCAAGATCGTGGCGGGTGAAGGCAAGCTGGACGAGGCGACGGAGATCTGCCGACGGGGGCTGGTCTTCGTGCCCGACAGCGCGGTGCTGCATTGCAGTCTGGGTACGCTGCTGGCGCGGCAGGGACAACGGAGCGAAGCCGTTGCGGAGTTCGAGACCGCTCTGCGAATCGATCCGAATTCCGCCCCCGCCCGCAACTCGCTGCGACTGCTCCGGAACGACCCGCGCTGAACCGATTCGAAGGGGGACTGCGATGCGATCTGAAGTGATGGCCCTGCTGCTACTGACTGCGACCGCCACCTCGTGCTTTGCCGAGCGGTGGCGACTCCATGCGATCGACGATTCCTCGCGCGGCGCCGATGGCGTCAAGCTGGCAAACGCCAACGGAGACGGCCTTGCCGACATT
>CAZTGH010000187.1:0-10320 GCA_964612985.1 uncultured Pirellulales bacterium | reverse complement strand
CACCGTCCCCGTCGTCCCTGCCCTCCTCCCCCCTGTCATCCTGAGCGTCAGCGAAGGATCTCCCCCACGACCGGGCATCCACCTGATCGACATTTAGCTCTCTCCGCTCCGCCCCGGATCACACACCGATGCGCCGCACTCCGCAAAGACCCGCCTGCCGGCGTCAAATGCACCCGCCACCCCCGTTTTTGGCGCTTGCATGCCCCGCCCAAACCCCTATAATCGGCACTGGTTTCGCTATGGGAGACACCGCATTTTGGCACAGGGTACAGGCAGGAATATTCACGCAACAAACTTCGTCCACAGCAGAATCGAAAGGAAAGGAGTAGGTATGGCAATCAACCGCAAGCTACGAATGGGTTTGGTTGGCGGAGGCCCCGGGGCATTCATCGGTGACGTGCACCGCAAAGCCTCCCGTCTGGATGGGGAAATCGAGCTGGTGGCCGGAGCGTTCGACATCGATCCCAAAAAGTCCCAGCAGATGGGCAAACAGCTCTACCTCGACCCCAAACGCGTCTACGACACCTACGAGGACATGATCAAAGGCGAGCTGGCCCTGCCCGAGGACCAACGCATCGACTTCGCCGCCGTGACCACCCCGAACAACTGGCACTTCCCCATCGCCCGCGACTTCCTCAAGGCGGGTTTCCACGTCATGTGCGAGAAGCCCATGACCCTCACCAGCAAAGAGGCCAAGGAGCTCAAGAAGCTCGTCGAGAGCAAGGGCCTCGTCTTCGGCCTCATGCACAACTACACCGGCTACCCCATGGTCAAGCTCGCCAAAGACATGGTCAAGAAGGGCGACGTCGGCAAGATCCGCAAGGTCGTCGTGCAGTACCCCCAAGGCTGGCTGGCCACCGCGCTCGAGAAAACCGGGCAGATGCAGGCCAGTTGGCGCACCGATCCCAAGCAGAGCGGCGCCGGCGGCTGTGTCGGTGACATCGGCACCCACGCCGCCAACCTCGCCGAGTACATCACCGGCCTCAAGATCACTGACATCTGCGCCGAGCTGACCACCTTCGTCCCGGGCCGTCCCCTCGACGACGACTGCAACTGCCTGCTCAAGTTCGAAGACGGCGCCAAGGGCGTCCTCCACGCCAGCCAGATCGCCCATGGCGAAGAAAACAACCTGGCCATCTGGGTCCATGGCGAGAAGGCCAGTCTCGAATGGCACCAGGAACACCCCAACTATCTGTACGTCCGCCGTCCGAGCAAGCCCGAAGAGGTCTGGAAACGCGGCAACGACTACGTCGCCAGCTACAGCAAGGCCGCCGCGAAGAACACCCGCCTGCCCTCGGGCCATCCCGAAGCCTTCTTCGAGGCCTTCGCCAACAACTACCGCAACTTCGCCGAAACCGTCAAGAGCGTCATCGACGGCAAGAAGCCCGATGCCCTGGCCACCGACTTCCCCGGCGTCAACGAAGGCGTCCGCGGCATGCTCTTCATCGAGACCGTCGTCGCCAGCAGCCAGAGCAAGCAGAAATGGACACCCATGAAGAAATGACACGTCACGCTATAGACCTGGAGTTGATCTCATCGTTCGACGCACCCGACCCCGGGTGCGTCGAGCGATGATCGCTCCCGGCCAGATCAACCTGCCGCGAGTCGTGTTCGACCTCGCGGAGGAGGGGTGCGTTTCAATCGCAGCATTCAGGAGCATCACCATGAATAATTCCGTCTCACGTCGTGCCTTCCTCGGCACCGCCGCAGCCGCTATGGCCACCGGCGCCATGCCCTCCAGTGCCCAAGCCGCCGGAAGCGGCAGGAAATTCAAACTCAAGTATGCCCCCAGCCTCGGCGCCTTCCAGGCCCACGCCGGAAAGGACCCCATCGACCAGCTCAAGTTCATGGCCGACGAAGGCTTCTCCGCCATGTTCGACAATGGCCTCATGGGCAAGCCGCCGGAACTCCAGGAGAAGATCGCGAAGGAAATGGACCGACTCGACATGACCATGGGACCCTACGTCATGTACGCCGAGTTCGGCAAGCCCACCTTCGTCACCCAAGACAAGGAGTTCCAGGACTACATCGTCAACCGGACGAAAGAAGCGGTCGAGGTCGCCAAACGCACCAACTCCAAGTGGACCCTGATCGCCCCCGGCTGCATCAGCCAGCGCATGGAGACCGATTACCAGACCGCCAACCTCATCGACAACGTCCGTCGCTGCGTCGAGATCGCCGAGCCCGCCGGAGTCGTCATCGTCCTCGAACCGCTCAACTGGTGGGCCAACCACCCGGGCCTCTTCCTCCAGAAGATCCCTCAGGCCTACCTGATCTGCCGCGCCGTCAACAGCCCCTCGTGCAAGATCGTTAACGACCTCTATCACCAGCAGATCACCGAGGGCAATCTCATCCCCAACATCGACATGGCCTGGAGCGAGATCGGCGCCTTCCACCTGGGCGACAACCCAGGCCGCCGAGAACCCGGCACCGGGGAAATCAACTACAAGAACATCTTCCGCCATATCCATCGCAAGGGCTACGAAGGCGTGCTCTGCATGGAGCATGGCAAGAGCAAAGGCGGCAAGGAAGGTGAACGAGCCGTCGTCGACGCCTATCGGGCCTGCGACGATTTCGAGGTCTGATCCCTCGGTCGAATCCACAGGCGCAGAAGCATTCGTCATACGAAAGGAACCTCTATGAATCAGCATCTATCCCATCGCCTCGGGAGCCTCTCCCGTCGGCACTTCCTCCGGAGTTCGGCTGCGGGCATGGCGGCCGTCGTCGCCGGCAGCAACGTGCTGTTTGCCGCCCAGGCCAGGAAGAAATTCCGCGTCGGCCTCATCGGCTGCGGCGGACGCGGCACCGGCGCCCTCGAGAACTGCTTCGAAGCCGCTGAAATCCTCGGCGTCGAACTCGAAGTCGTCGCCACCGCCGACTGGTTCAAGGACCGCGCCGTCAACGCCGGCAAGAAGCACAACGTCCCCGAGTCCCGCTGCTTCGCCGGCGCCGATGGCTACAAGAAGCTGCTCGACACCAACGTCGAACTCGTCCTGATGGCCACCTCGCCCAACTTCCGACCGGTGCATTTCGACGCCGCCGTCCGTGCCGGCAAGCACGTCTTCATGGAAAAGCCCGTCGCGGTCGACCCCCCTGGCGGTCGCAAGATCATCGCCGCCGGTGAGATCGCCAGGCAGAAAGGTCTCGCCGTCGTCGCCGGCACCCAGCGCCGTCACCAGGCCCCCTACCAGCGGATCAAGCATGCCCTCGAACGCGGCGCGATCGGCGACATCGCCGGCGGCGCCGTCTGGTGGTGCGGCGGCGCCCTCTGGTACAAGACCAAGGACCCCAACGAGAGCGATGCCGACTACATGGTCCGCAACTGGGTCAGCTTCACCGAGATGTCGGGCGACCACATCGTCGAGCAGCACGTCCACAACCTCGACGTCGCCAACTGGTACATCGGACGCACCCCCACCTCCGCCCTCGGCTTTGGTGGTCGCGCCCGCCGCAAGACCGGAAACCAGTTCGATTTCTTCAGCATCGATCTCGACTACGGCGATGGCCTCCGCATCCACAGCATGTGCCGCCAGATCAACGGCACCGACGGAAGCGTCCGCGAGTTCTTCCGTGGCACCCAGGGCGAAACCTGGGGCGGTGGCGGGCTCAAGGCCGCCAAGGACGTCCAGGTCCCCGAGTTCGAGGACCGCAATCCCTACGTCCAGGAGCACGTCAATCTGCTCCGCAGCATCATGGAAGGCAACCCGATCAACGAGGCCCATAACGTCGCCACCAGCACACTGACCGCCATCATGAGCCGCATTTCCGCCTACACCGGAAAGCTGGTGCGCTGGAAAGACGTCGTCGAGAACGAGAGTTCCCCCTACTACAACCTCACGCTCAAGCCCACGCCCGAGGATTTCGAGAAGGGCGAAGTCGTCGCGCCACCGGACGAGATCGCCGCCGTTCCGGGCCGAGCCTGATCCGGACCGGACTTCGGCCCACGGATCATTCAAGAGAGTCCTAAAGAAAGAAGTCGCGTCCTTTCGGGACGCGACTTCTTTTTGTCGTCGCGAAACATCCATCCCGCTCATAGCCGGGATGGGTCTACTGCCGCTAATCGAGCAGGACGATATCGGAGAATTCAATAAAGGCCCGAGCCGTCGCCTGGTGCGGCTGAATCTCGCCGACCAGCCCGACCTTGTGCCCCACGAACTCACTGAGGTCCTTGCCCGCGGCCGCACCCGTCGGGGATACGTAGCAGATCGTCTTGCCTGTATCATCGATCACGCGATACCGCTTGGCCTGACCGGCCGGCAGATTGTAGATGCTCGTATTCTCGAGCTTGCCGATCACCGCGAACCTGCCCATGTTTTCGATTTGCGCCAGCCGGGCCTGACGGGCTTCGCCGATCTTCTCATTGACCTTCTCCAGTTCCTTGCTCTGGAGTTCCATCTCCTTTGAGACCGTCGCCGCCAGCTCGAACCGGTCGATCTGCTTGAGCGTGAAATCCGCATACCGAGCCGCACGACCGCCCGCCTCGTTCTCCGCCAACTCCTGAAGCTGCTTTTTGATCTCGGCATAGTCCTGCTGAGCGATGGGCTTGTTGCGTTCCTCTTTCACCTGCTTGCTGATCGCATAATACACATCCAGCAGATCCGATTCGCTCTTTTTCTGTTCCTCGGTCGCCGGCTCCGCCGCCGGCATGTTGGGCGCCGCCGTCGTCACCTCGATCCCGGCGGGCGCCGTCTCCATCGGCGACCGCACCGGCTGGAGGAACTGGCTGCTCACCCACAGATACGCCCCTTCGGGCGGCGCGATCTTGTAGTAATCGTCCTTCTCCTCGCTCAGCAGCTTGACGTTTTGCCCGCGATGGAGAGTGACCTGCTTGCTGGTCGAATGGATGGGCTCGACGTAGTCCGACCCCGCATACACCCCGACCTTGTCGCCCGTGATAATGCCCTGCGTGGGATTCTCCATGTTGATGCTGACGTACTGCATCGCCACCCACGAGAAGCATCCCGGAGGCGGCACGATGCACGACCAGCCCTGCTGGCTCTTGACCACCTGCACGCGGTCGCCCTTGTAGAGCTTGCCGCAATGGTAGAAATTCGTCCCGGGACCGGAACGGACGTACACGTCGTTGCCCACCACGTCGGCCACGAACGGTCCGCCCGCCTCGGTGGCGGCGCGCACTCCCTGGGTCGTCGTCGGCAGATTGATGTCCGCCTGGGCCCACGCCGGGCTCGCCAGAGCCAATACCGCGATCAGCAGAGCAATCAGCGACAAACGCCCCCCGAACGCTATGCGCACCGCACCTCTTGGAGAGTTCATGCGAGCTTGCATCCTAAGTGCCTCCTATACAGATGTTTCCATCGATGCCTCAGAAACGGCCCGCTGGCAGGTCGATCCTTCATGTGTGAAATTACCGACTCTAGGCGGCCCTGTCAACCCTCAACTGCCTACCGCCCGGTCAGAATTGTCTTCCCCAAGACTTGGTTATACCCGACTTCCGTCATTCTCCAAGGAAATCGTGAAACCGATTTCCTTGGAGAATATAGGCCTACTGTCCACTTTTGCAGAAGTCCACGCATCCGTTATGTGTCATTGCTTCTTCGCTCGTCGGACTTATGTTCTTAGGAGCACCAGAGAAGGATCTTCCCTCAGCCCCGCAGCTTCTCCAGTTCCTCCTGGCACATCTGGATCTGCGCCGGGTCCGAGAGCCGCTCGGCCGCCCGCTCCAGATGCGTAATCGCCTCCTGTGGCCGGTGCAGATACCGCGCGTACAGCAGCCCCAGCATCAGCTCCACCTGCTCGGCATGCTGGTAGCTGCCGTAGTAGGACAGAAACTGGCTGTACGCGTACGCCGCCTCCGAGGCCCTCTGGCTGCTGGCCAGTTGATTGGCGATATCGAGCAGGTATTGCCGCGGGAGAATCTGCTCGCTGTCGATGCTCATCAACTGCACGTACAGATCAGCCGCCGCCGGAAGATTGTGCTCCTCGATCCGCCGGCCGATCTCGCCGCGCAGATCGCGAACGTCCTCCTCTTTCTGCATCTGGGCCACGGTCTTTCTCACCTCCCGCGATTCGACAGGCCGACCCGCCCCGGTCCCCGAAAATGGGTCGTAGCCCCCCGCCACCACGTCCCGGTAGTGTCGCCGACGGTTCCACTGCCTGGCCATCGTCCACAGATCGCGCCCGTCCGTGCTGACCAGCCGCGTCACCAGCAGCAGGAACGTAACCACGCTGCCGAACGCATAGCCCGCCAGGTGTGCGTCGTACGCGATACTTCCTTGCCCGCGCGCCAGGATGTTGTCCAGCAGGATCAGCTTCAGCGCGATGAAATACAGCGCCGGCAATTCGATCGTGCCAATAAAGAAGAACCAATAGACCACGGTCAACAGCGAGTGCGGGAACAGCACCAGGTATGCCCCGGTCACCGCCGCGACCGCCCCGCTGGCCCCCAGCGTGGGCGTCGGAACCGCCGAGTGCAGCAGAGCCTGTCCGAACCCGCTGACCACTGCGCCACAGATGTAGAAGGCGATATAGGGCAGGTTGCCCAGCTTGTCGTTGACGTTCCGCCCGAACAAATACAGAAAGAACATGTTCGCCAGGATATGCCAGAAATCGTGGTGCAGAAACGCATACGTCACGAACGTCCACCACGGTGATATCGTCGGCACCAGCAAGAAATCCGCCACCCATGGTCGAAACGCAAGCTGCCCCGTCGTCGGGTGAATCCGGAACTCCAGCAAAAAGATCACGAGATTCATCGCGATCAGCGCATAGTTCGCATACGGCGTGCGTCGCGGCTGGATGTTCACCCGAATCGGAAGCAGCATAACCGAAACAACTCGATCAAAAAATCAGGGATTCCTATTAGAGTCCGGCAAGAATGGACTTTCGGTCTACGGTCCACTGTTGCAGAGTTCCAATTCCTATCGAGACGGGTCGTCATTCTACTGGCTCGCCCCCCGCCCGGCAAGACAGAAAAAAGGACGGCCCCAGCCGTCCTCCTCGTGGAGATGAATCGTTGAAGAAGAGCCGGTTCTGCCGTCACCGGAAAACATCGCCGGCCCCGTGCAGGCCGCCGCCCTCTACCGCATGGTACTCGCCCTCTACCCAAAACATAGAAAGTCTGCCGCCCCCCGCCAAACGAAGGTGTGAATATATATGCTGGCACCCGTGCAGCCAAACGCTCACCCCAAAATATCTTCCCTCCGCGACGATTTCCTGATAGGTATGATGCCCGGGCGGTATGTCCGCCGACGTCCGAAGCAAACGACGATTCGCAGGACCGCTATGAAGATCGAGCCGATTCGACAACGCGTCAAAGATGTTCGCCGCCGACTCTGCGAAAACCGGATCGACGCCCTGATTCTCACCAAGGCCGTCGACGTGACCTACCTCACCGCCTTCTCCGGCCACGATAGCTGGGCCCTCGTCACCCGCCACGCGGTGTACCTGATCACCGACAGCCGCTACATCGAGCAAGCCCAAAAGGAATGCGTCCGGACCAACGTCGTCCAGCGCCAGGGCCCGATCACCGACGCCAGCGCGATGCTGATCCAGAAGCTCAAGAGCGTCCGCACCGTCGCCATCGACACTTCCGTCTCGCTCGCCGCCTACCAGGCCCTCAAGAAGGCCCTGCGCGGGCCCCTCAAGACCGTCGGCGGCATCACCGCGGAATTCCGCACCATCAAGGATGCCGGAGAAATCGCCAGGATCAAGAAGGCCGCCGCCCTCTCCGCCCAGGCGCTGGAAAAGACCCAGGCCTTCTTCCAGCCGGGCATCAGCGAAATCGAGCTGGCCGGAATCCTTGACCTCGAGATGTGCCGCCTCGGATGCAAGCCCGGATTCGAAACCATCGTCGCCTTTGGCCCCAACGCCTCCCGCCCCCACCATCAACCGGGACCGCGAAAGCTCCGCCCGACCGACACCATCCTCATCGACTTCGGCGCCCGCTACGATGGCTACTGCGCCGATATCACGCGCTGCTTCGTACTCGGCAAACCCACCGCCGCCTACCGCCGCGCCTACCGCGTGACGGAAGAGGCCCAGGCCGCCGCCATCGCCGCCGCACGCGCCGGTGCCACGCTCCGCGAGGTCGACCTGGCCGCCCGCAACGTGGTCCGCGACAGCGGATTCCCCGTCTATGGCTACGGCACCGGTCATGGTTTTGGCCTCGAAGTCCACGAGGACCCCTTCCTCCGCGAAGACGCCAAGGGAGCGCTCCAGGCCGGTCAGGTCGTCACCATCGAGCCGGGAGTCTACCTCCCCGGAAAGCTCGGCGTCCGCATCGAAGACGACCTCCTCATCACCGACCACGGCGCCCAACTGCTCACCGGCGCCTGCCCCCACCTGAGCCTCTGATCGCTCCCGCAATCCAACAGCCCCTTACGCCCCCCTGCAAACAACAAACCATACATGGCGCGCCTCCATAGCGTATGCAGCAAACTGTCCCTTTCATGGTTCAGCCACGCCACTGCGCTACCCCGAGACAATTCAGCGCCACGCACGCCGCCCACCTCCGCCGTATGCGATGAGCCGAACACTGTCGCCGGAATTCTCGCTAAGGCTTGCTGACTTCGATGGACGGCGTAAACGAGATTCCATTTCGAAGCGTTTCAGATACAGGCGAATATCGGTATCCGGCCATGGCGATCTTGTTCAGGGTTTCGTCATCAGCATCTCCGGAGATGATAATGGTTGCACGCAGAGTCTGCACGCCCGCGCGTACGTCCTCATCCACAGCGAATAGCCCATGCAAATCCAAATCGCTCTCCAGGTTCACTTCAAGACGATTAAGTGTGACGCCCATCAGAGCGGCATTCGCGTTTGCCGCGGCAACGATACAAGTGCCGAGCGCATACATCATCTCTTCCACAGCTCCCGGGGCCGTATCTGTTCCGCTCAGTTCGACGCCTTCATCGCCCAGAAGAACAAACTTGCGCTCTTTCTGGTGATGCATCTGCCCATCGATCTTATAACCGTTGAAGATCGTAAAGGCACGCATACCATCCTGCCACCGGCTGTTGGAGTAGAACGTCACCCGCCCCTTGTCAGGGTTGTTCTCCAACATGTTCACCATTCCACTCAGCTTGTGGGTATCGAGACCATTCACGACAACCGCCGATGAGTTGGATGGGCTGGTCGGTGCTTCCGGCTGGGCAAAAAGACAAACCGAGACTACAGATAATAATCCTGCTGTTGTCACAAGGGTTAAAATAGTGGTTCTGTTCATCGTGATCTCCTTTGTAACTCACGGATAGAAAAGTGGATTCTACAACCGCAGCACGATTATATTCGTGTGCGTCAAGGCGTGTTCACAAGGGAAACCCTGATAGCTTATAAGACCTTTACTGGCCCTTCATATGGGCGACTTGGCTTATGGGGAATGCCGGGCAGTCACATGAACCGTCGATGACGCAGAACATGCGGGTCAAAACCCAACATATCGACGAGCGCACATTACTCCATACAGCCCGGCCGAAAGGACGTTCAGTTGCCGCGCAGACGAGAGGTAAGCGACCCGGGACTCTCGGGGAATGTGCGGGTTGCGCCGGTTGGGGCAATCCATGTACCTCGATAATATGACGACGTCGGTTCGCCCCGCAGGGTCTTACTGACCTGGGCAGGGTTCACGTCTCTCGATGCGATCCTGAGACGTACATGCCGACACTGATCGCGGTGAAATTCGCACCCCTTCTTGCCGCCTGTGCGTCCCGTGATTCCTCTTCACAAAAGCGCACGAACATGCCAAGCAAAGCGTGACCGCCGCGCTACTTCGGCAGCCCCTTCGTCTGAACGGGTTTCTTGCCGTCCGCCTTGGTCACGACAATACGATCCCAGGCACACGGGTCCCAGAAGGAGAGCCAGATATGTATGCCTATATCCACGAATTCCTTCAGCAGGTCGGCCGGGAAGGCATAGTTCCAATCCACTACATCACGGTGCGGCTGAACCGCTATCTGCAGGAAGCCATCTGCCGTATTCAGAATACGTTTCAACGCGCTCTCTCGTCCGGAAACCTGCTCCCAAACATCCCGTATGTGGTTCTCCAACGTGCAGTTGCGACGCAAACGAGAGGCGAGCGACCAGGAACCCTCGTCGAACTTGCGCGTTGCCCCGTTTGGAGCAATCCATTTCCCTCTGCAATGCGACGACGTTGGTTCGACCCGCAAGGCCTTGGTGACCTCTGCGGGATCCAGGTCTTTCGATGTGATCTTAAGAAGGACATACCGATACTGATCGCGGCGGAGTCCGCGTTTCTTCTTGCCGCCCGCGTGTGCCATGATTCCCCTCCAGAAAAGCGTACGGACACGCCAGGCAAGGCGTGGCCGCCGCGCTACTTGGGCAGCCCCTTCACCTGCACCGGTT
>CAZTGH010000186.1:4878-10351 GCA_964612985.1 uncultured Pirellulales bacterium | reverse complement strand
ATCGGCTTTGGGCGGGCGCGATGCACTGCTGGCCTTCGATCTCTTGGGCTGGGCCGATGGGTATACCACGACCGCTTACGTGGACAATGTGAACATTTCCGTCGTGCCGGTGCCTGGGGCGTGTTTGTTGGGCGTTCTCGGGTTCGGGGCGGCGGGGCTTAAGCTTCGCAGGAGGAAGTAGTTACGGCACCTGGGGCATACGGCGACTGTCCCGTCGGGCTACCTGACATGGCGGTATCAAACGTTGACTGAGAAAAACGGAAAAAATACGTAGTTTCCACAATAGGATTTTGACGACGAGCTGGATACACTGTGGTAATTGTGCGGTTCATGACTGGGTCGCCGAGAGAGTAGAGAGATGGATCTCCCCATAGGCAGCATTTGCCATTAGCAACCCGTCTGAGCTCCTCAGTGCGCGTTGGCATGACGTGCGGCAAGAGCGTCGCGACTTAGCCGCGGGGTGACCTTTATGGGGTCGTCCCGGCGGATGTCTCATCTCATGGACGAGGGTGGTGCGGATGGATCCTACAGAATCGATACGCTTCCGGTGGACGGGAAGATGGGTATCCGGAGCTGGCTTGCACGGAAGAGCAACGGGGGACATGCTGAGCGTTCGCCTGCTCCTCATCTCGAGGTCCTCGAACCCCGATTGCTGCTGAGTGCGGACTCACTGCCCCTTGGACTCGCTCCGCCAGCCTGTGATTTTCCCGTCGAGAACGTCATCGACGTCGATCTCTTCGGTCCCGAGGGGGAGGCGGTCGACGAACCTTACGAGCTGTCCCCCGAGCCGGTCAAGGCGATTCTGATCGAAGCGGATCCGGAGCAGACGCATGTCGCGTCATCCGGCGAGGAGGCGGCTGTCGAGATCGCCCTTTCTGTCGCGACAGCGTCTCAGGAAGGTGGTTCATCCCCGATCCTGGAGACAGGCGACGACGTGACGGTCGGGTCGACCGTTGCAGGGTCCCCCATGTCGCAGAGGCTGGTCGATACGCTTCGTGCGCCCCATGGGCCTCCCGTCACGGTCCAGCAAGACGATGTGACGCTGCGCGTGCTGCCTGACGATTCGGGCCGTCTTGCGCTCTATGACAGTCGGGATACGCTCTTGGCGGTCTGGCCCTGCGGCGAGCCAGTGGTGATTGTGGGCACCGATTACGGCGATGAGACCGTGACGGTTGACCTGGACGGTTTTGGCGCAACTCCTTACGAGATGAGCTTTTCTGGCGGGAAGGGCGGTTACGACCGCCTGATCCTCAGGGGCACGTTGTCGTTTGCGGCAGAGAACCTCGCCGTGACGCCCGATTCCGGCACAATCAGGCTGAACAACGGTCAGGCGACGACGACCGTTGCCTTCGACGGACTTGAGCCGTCTGTGTATTTCGAGGGTTTTGGCTACGTAGGCAATTCCGGCGTCCTGAGCTATGGGAACTCGCCCGCGATTCTCAACACCGATTCCTGGAGCCAGGATTCCGACGCCACGCTTGAGGTAGAGATTGGCGGCACCACGCCGGGGCCTGGAACGCCGCTGGACAACGGCTTCGACCAGATCAACGTCACCAACGAAGCCCTTCTGGATGGTATCCTCCAGATCACGCTGATCAACGACTTCGTGCCGACGCTAGGCCAGACGTTCGACATCCTGACCTTCGGCACCGTCTCGGGTTCGTTTGACGAGATCCGAGGTCCCTTCGACTTCGCCGAGAGCGGCCTGTACTTCGAGCTCGACCCGCTTGAGGACCGGCTCCAACTGGTCGTCCGCGAGCTTCCTCAAGGTGAGGATCTCCACATCACGACCGCTGCCACGAACCGGATGGAGGACGCCGTCGCGGGTCTGGCTGATTATGCCGACGAACTCCTGGACAACCTCGTCCTGGGAACGCCCGACCTGATCAGCGAGACGATCCCTGGCACCAACGTCACTGTAGACGAGCTTTTCGGCCTGACGGACTACCTCGATATCGCCCCGACGCTGGACGCCTATCTGGCGCCGATCGTCGAGCTGGGAGCGGAGACCGACTTCGAAATCGGCGAGTTCCTGAACTACCTGCGAGGCGACTGGCTGGACGATCTGCTCGGCGGCGAGGCTTTCGCTATTGACTGGAGTGCCAAGACGTTCAGCGGAAACGGCAGTTGGGTGGAGGGCTTCACCGTCGCCTTCGACGGCGCCGCCAGCTATACCGACCGGATTCCCGTCGGGCTCAGCGAGGCGGTGCAGGGCATTGGACCGGCCTTCGTCGACCTCGAGGTCACGATCGACGCGGCCTTCGCCTTTACCCTGAGCCTGGGCTGGTCCGACAGCACGGGCGCCACATACGACTTTGACGTCAGCCAGCTCGAATTCGACGTCGACACCGGGATCGAGCACCTGGTCATCCCGTTCAGAATCGGGGATCTGGAGGCCTCCGCGGGCCATCCGCAGCGGACCGAAGCGTTCATCGACCTGGCGGTGCACGTGGATCTGGCCTACGATCCTGGCGAATCGGACTATGTTGTAACCTACGATCCGGTCGCCGACGACATCAGCGAGGTGACGGTTGCATTGCCTATCTACGCCTTCCTGGCCGGGATCGACGTCAATCCCGACGAGACGGCCATGATCGGCATCTACGGGGATCTGTTCGGGACCGAGGAGGGGGGAAGGGGCACTACCGCCGTGGCGGTCAACCCCAGCCATCTGGAAGCTCTGACGCCTTTTGCCGACCTGACACTGGCGAGCCTGAAGGGCCAACTGGAGGCCCTTCGGGACGATTTTCTGCACGAACTGCAATACTCCGAGTCCTTCCAGGTGGACATTCCCTTTGTGGATCTGACCCTGGGGGAGGTCCTGGACCTGGGTGCCGCCTTCGATCTGGCAGTGATGAGCAAGCTGGATTTTGGGGCCATGGACAGTCTCCAGGACTTCGTAGCGGCGGTGACGGCGTCGGGTCTGCTGCCCGGCGGTCAGAACGTCACCTACGATACCGATTCCCACACCCTGACGATCCCGATCGAATTCGACATTGACCTGGGGGCGCTGAGCCTGCGGGACCTTGACGCCTTGGGCCGCATCGATCTGCCCTTCCTGGAAGACGAGGGGCTCATCCAGATCGTTGCGTACATCGACCCCGACGACCTGCTGGACGGAGGGCATGTTTCCCTGGCAGATCTCGTCGCGGCGGGGCTGCTGAATTCCGCTTCCGTGGCCAACTGGGACCGGGTGGACGAGGCTGCGTTAATCGAGTCCGGCCTGATCTCCCAAAGAGGCCTGGAGACCCTGGACCTGGTCGAGCCAGGGAATCTCGTCGACGTGGACGCCCTGATTGGCTCCGGGCTGGTCACCCTTGGCGATCTGGCGGAGGCGGGGATCGTCTCAGCGGGAGATGTGCTTAGCCATCTCGGCTTCATGCGTGAAGCCGACGCCATGCTGTCGAACATCGCCGATTTTGGCTTTGGGCTGCAGAATGGCGACTTCTGGCAAGAAAACGCGGTGGTGGTGGTGGGTCTTCAGGACCTGCTGGACCACTCGACGGCGACGCTCGCCGACCTCTTTCAGCAGGGCGTACTGGGCCTCGGTGATATCAGCCTGGATAGCCTGGGGATTTCCGATTTCCTGGACCGGGGGCTGGCCGACTTGTCCGATCTGGTGGCGGAAGGGCTGATCGCCACTGAGGATTTCGTCGCGTCCAGTCTCGTGGATGTTGCCGATCTTCTCACGACCACGGCTCTGGACCTGACCGACCTGGTGACCGCTGGGCTGATCGACGCGGCTGATTTTCTGGGTTCCACGCTGGTCGACGTCTCCGATCTTCTCGCCGGCACCGCCGCCACTCTCCTGGGTGCCGTGGAGGAGGACCTGCTGGCGGTGGCGGACTTCGTCGACCTCGATCTGAGCGCCGCGACGCTCATCGCGGGGCATCTGGCCACACAATTCGAACTGGATTACCACGACCTGATCCGCGGGGCAGACGACGTCTCGCTCCACGATCTGGTGAATGCAGGGCTCGTCAGCCTGTCCGAACTGGTGGATGCAGGCTTGGTTGCTGTGGACAACCTGGAAACGGAAGCCCTTTCGCTGGCGGATCTTATCGATTCCGGCCTGGCCGACCTGTCGGAGCTGGCCTCCGCTGCTCTGGTGGACGTGGCCGACCTGGCGACGAGCAGTATCGATCTTCAGGGGCTGCTGACATCGGAATTGGCCAGCCTCACGGATCTGGTCGACGGCCTCCTGATCGACGCTCAGGATCTGCTGGTCGATCACCTGGATATCGCCAGCCTGGTGGAATCGGCCTTGCCGATCGATCTGGCCGATCTGGCGGATGCGAGCCTGTTGGACCTGGCGGACATCGTGGCGGAGGAATTCCTGGCGGATACGGTCTCTTCCTTCTGGGACATCAGTTCCGTTCCGACCAGCCTGGCGGACATCATCGATCTGAGCGGTCTGCTGGAGCACAGTCCCATCCAACTGCACCATCTGATCTACTTCGGACTCCTCGACTACGAGGACGTGCGACCGCTGGAGCTTACGGTGGACGCGGATGACCTGCATGCGGCTCAGGTCATCGACCGTCACCTGATCGACAGCCAATCGCTTGGCGAGATCATCGATGCCGGCTATCTCACGATTGACGATCTGATCGACCTGGGGCACCTGGAACGGGCCGATCTGGCGGATCTGCCCCTGGTCGACCTGGATGTGTTCAGTTTCTCCGCCAGCATGTTGGAGGCCATCGATCCACTCATCTATCCGGGAACGGCGGTTCCCCTGGCGAACCTGATCGCACAGACCGAGGTGTCCCTGACCGATCTCCTTCGGTTCGGGCTGATCGACGCGGAAGATCTGAACGACGATCTGACGGAGGTGGGTTTTGAGGATCTTTTCGTCCAGGGACAGGTGGATGCCGAGGATCTGCTCGCATCCGATCTCCTGGAGGGGGCGATATTCGACGCTCTCGCTTCGGTTGCCCAGGACGCTCGCGGCGATTATCGGGTCGACATCGATGAGCTGGTCGGGCTACCCTACCTTACGTTGGCCGATCTTATAGATGCGGGCCTGATCGGTCGGTTGGATTTCTCATTGGCCGCCGTGACGGTGCCCGAAAACGGCCTGCTCGCCTGGGGTCTGGTTACCCCCAACCTGCTGGACAACAACAATCTCGTCCAGGACGGCGACCCCGACGTCGTCAACGTGGCGGACCTGGTCGCTCTGGGGCTGGTCAGCCTGGGCGAATTGGCTGAGCACCTCTCCGGCGCCGACCTGGGACTCGTCCCGACGATGCTCTACCAGCGGGACGTATTTGCGGCCGACGTCGTCGGGCTCCGGTTCCTCGCCCACGAGGGGCTCAACAGCACCGGCACCGGCGCCGTGGACATCGAGGCGCTGGTCGCGACCGGCCTGCTGACCGCCGACGACCTCGTCCAGGCTGGTCTGGTCGACGCAAACGATCTGTGGGATGACAGCGTCGTGACCCTCCTGGAACTGCTCGACGAAGGGGTCTGG
>CAZTGH010000186.1:0-4868 GCA_964612985.1 uncultured Pirellulales bacterium | reverse complement strand
GGACGACACCATCCTCAGCGTGGAGGCTGTGCTGGCATCCGATGTGATCAGTGCCCAGTACATCGTCGATGCCCACCTCGACGACGATGGCGATGAACTGATCTCGATTGCGGAATTCCTGGCCGATCCCTTGGTTACCTTCGGCGAGATGGTCGCCCGAGGGCTGCTCCGAGCGGACGCCTTCGTCAACAAGGTCTTCGACCTGGATGCGCTGGAGGCGCTGGAGCATGAGGTGGAGGTTCTGGTGGGCGGCGTGCCGACTCCGACGATGGTGCCCCGTTTCGAGGAGGGCCAACTCGACTGGTACGTGCACGTCGGGACGGTAGATATCCACACGCTGCTGACGTCGCCGCTCTACGACGTCACGCTGGTCGAGTATGTGGAGACGGAGTTCATCGACGTGCACGACTTCATCGATGTTGACCTGACCGTCTCGGATCTGGAGACGCACTACGGTGTCGACATCGACGACGAGTACCCCACGACGGTGCCTCTGCACAGCCTGATCGCTCTGGACTACGACGAGATCACCTTGCTCGACCTGTTCCAGGACGAATTCATAGACGACGAGGATCTGGCTATCCCGTACGCCGAGTTGGATATCCGGGACCTGGAAGATTCCATCCTTTTCGAGGCGGGGGACCTGAACAACTACATCAGCTCTTATGATGTCCATCTCTACGATCTGGTCAACGAGATCTACATCGGCGATCTGGCCTCCGAGTTTGGTCTGCTCGATGCGAGCGATCTGATCGTCAACAATGTAACCTCGGCCGGCGATCTGTCGGATCGGGTCCAGGAGGGCGTCCTCGACATCGACGACTTCGAGGATCTGGTGTTGCTGGTCGACGACTTGGTATCGCTGTCCATCGCCACCATGGCCGACCTGAACGCCTTGAACCTCGTCGAGGAAGTCGAGATCGACGAGGTGCTCACGGACGTCGTTTCGCTTCACGCGCTGGTGGCTTCGGGTCAGACCACGCTGTCGGAACTGATCCTTGTGGGACAGGTCATCGCCATGGACCTGTCGGCAGAGGCGACGGGCCTCGAGATTGATAAGATTCACGATTCCGACATCCTGGAGCAGGCCCTGCTGCTGGATGAGGGCCTCGTGGTCGATGCCGACGACGAAGATCTTGCACTCAACGGCCCATCCAATCCGGTCAATCTGCTCGACTCAGGAATAGCCTCTCTGCGAGAGCTGGTCCGTACCGGCGTGGTTCACCCTGGACTGATCGAATCGGCGGCAACGATCGACAAAGACGTGCTGGTGGACGAGGGACTGGCCACCCTGGCGGAATTGATTTCTGCCGGGTTGATTGCGCCCGACGATATCGCGGTCAGTGCCTTCGACCTCGAGCGGTTGGATCGGGTCGGTGTCCTTTCCATGGAGGATTTGACCTCGCTCGACCAGATCCTGACTCTAGGGCTACTGAGCAGCGAATTGGTAGACGGTCTCAGGACGCTGTCCGGCGCCAATCTGATCGCCTCGGGTCTGGTCACGCAGGCCGATCTCGTCACCGAGGGCCTGTTTGGGACCCACGTGAGTCTGACGGCTCTGCTGGCTTCGGGGCTCGTGACGATCGACGAGCTCAAAACCGCCGGGCTCGACGATCGTTCCGGTCGTGTGGAATTGGAGGCGTTCCTCGATGCCCCCGGTCTGGCGGTGACGCTGGCGGACTTGCAGAGTGCGGATGTCGTCGGGACGGAAGTGGCCATCGACGAACTGCTGGCCTCTGAACTGGTTACGCTGCTGGATCTGGTGGAGGACCGGGTTTCGAAGGCGGACCTGGTCGATGCTGTAACGCTATCGATCTCCGAGGGGGATCTGATTGCCCGTGACCTGTTCGACCCGGGTGTCAATATCGCCGAACTGGTCGAAAGCGGACAGGTTTCGGTGCAGAACCTCGTCGATGGCTCGCTCATCGGCGGGACCGTCGAATCCGAGGAACTGATCGCTCTCAACCTGGTCAGCGGGGCCCAGCTCGTCGCGGCCGGCCTGATGACTGAAATCCAGTTAGAGGACGAGACCTATCCGGCGGTCAACGTGGTGGACCTCCTGGAAGCGCTGCTCGAGCCGACGGATGAGACCTCGACTCTGGTGACCCTGGAGGATTTGGTCTGTTACGCCTTCTTCGCGTCGGACATCGATCGAGCCGATCTGATCGCCAGTACGCTGGTCGATGACAGCGCACTTGACGATGCGGGTCTCACCGGTGATCCTCTGAATCCGCGTTATCTCCTGGCCAGTGAACTGGTCAGCGCGCAGGAGCTTGAACGCGAGGGCTTTGCGGGCAGCACCATCGACAAGAACGATCTCATCGCGCCGGCCTTTACCACTGCTACCGGCATCGCGATCACCGAGTTGGATCTGGTCGAAGCGGGCCTGCTGTCCGGGCGGATCGCTGTTGACGACATCGTCGCGGAAGGCCTGGCCACGGAGATCGAGCTGCAGGATGCCGGTCTGATCCCCGAGCCTCTGATCACGCGCGACGACTGCGATGCCCTGGGCCAGGTGGATTACGATGTGCTCGATCCAGTCTGGATCGACCTCGACCGCCTGTTCGAGGCTCACCTGGTGGACGCGCAGGACCACGTGGACCTGGACGCGCTTCTCGATACGGAAGTGGACGGGAAGGCCCTGGTGGGACTGCCCGAACTGGTACAGATGGGTCTGGTCGGCGAGCAGGACCTGGACGGGCACAATCCCGACCTGTTCGACTTGCAGGATCACGAGGTTTCGCTGGCCGCCGACTATGGCGTTACCCTGACCGGCATGACCACCGATGCCCTGGCGTCGCTGTCGGCCGAGGTGATCGGCGACTTCGATCTGAAGATCGACCTGGATGGGGAAGCCGGCACGCCCACGGAAGGGGAGCTAACCTATATATTGGAGAACTTCGTCCTCATCGGCAAGACCTCCTTCGACGTCATCGATCTGGATGTGGCGGCTCGGCTGGGCTTCATCGGGGTTACCCTGGCCGATGTATGGGGGACGCAGAGCGGTGTCCACGTTGAGCTGATGCGGGTCGTCACGCTGGATGAAGACGAAGACCCCGATGCGGACGACCGGACCTTCGTGCTTGGCGACCTGCTTGACGGCACGCTCGTCCTGGACGATAATCTCTATACGCTGCTGTCGGGCGAGGCGACCGCGAGCCTGCGCGGCATTACGGTCAATACCGGCCTCTTCGGCATTCCCGTGGGCAAGGGAGCTGAGGTCTTCCTGGAGGTGGAAGATCTGTCGCGGGCCCGGTCGGACAGCGACTATGTGACGCTGGAACTGCGCAATCTGCCTGCGGTCTTTACCATTCACGAGTACCTTCACCTCGACGATATCATGTCGGCGGTTCTGCGGGCGCGCGACTATGTGATGGAGGCGTTCGATCAGCTTCCGTTCTGGGTCACCGATCCGAACAATCCCATCTTCGATCTGATTCCGGAGGTGACCATTCCGGTCATCAACAAGACGCCGCAGCAACTGCTGGGCGTATTGGACTGGCTCAACGAGGCGGTCAACAGCGTGCAACGTGCGCTGCGGGACCCGAATAACGACGTCCAGGCCCTGATCGGGTTCGTTATGGACGCCCTGGGACTCGATCTGGAAACGGACAGCGACATCTTCAGCGTGACCTTTCATGGTACCGTCGTTCACCTGGCGCTGAAGCTGGAGGAGGACTTCGACCAGGACCTGCCGTTCGACTTCGACCTGGCGGCCATGGCCGGCCTGGTCGGTGCCGGCATCCCGGGCCTGGGCGGGATCGGCGATCTCGTTGACCTGGACGCCAGCGGCACCGTCAATGTCAAGGCTTTCGCGCGGGCCATGATCGAGTTCGGTATCGATCTGGCGCCACGGCAGGAAGGGCTGGCGGTCGACAAGTTCCTCTACGACTGGGACGACGCCCGCCAGACCGGCACGCGGGTGGATGCCGGGTTCAAGCTGTTGGCCCAGGATCTCTCGCTGAGTTTCGAGGTCTTCGATTCGATCGGCCTTTCGACCAACGACGATGGGCTCGACTGGGACCGCGACGAAAATGGCAGCGACGACGGCGTGCTGTACACCACCGATGCGACGATCGATGCCGACGGGGACGCGACGACCAATCCGGAACTGGCTGATCCCGACGATCGCTCGGACTTCGTTTCGGTCGCCTTCGTGCTCGATCAGACGGGCTCCGAGGTGGCCGATGATGGAAAGTACCGGTTCGACGAAACCTTGCTTGGCGAGAACGTGAACTTCACGGTCGAGGGCGGCTTCGATCTGTTCATGCCGCTGACCGTCGATATCTTTGGTCTCCAGACCGACATGTCGGAGCCGTTGTGGATTCGCACGAATCACGACGCCTATGGCAGCGAAGCGCTCGAGCAGGTCTTCCTGCATCTGTTTGGCCTGGACGGGGCAGGTGGTGAGGACCCGGTGGAGATCACCGCCCCGGACCTGCGGAATCTGGTAGGGGGGCTGGCCGACAGCGCCATTCGCACGCTCCTCGAGCAACTGGGCGGCTACATCACCGAATTCAAAGAAGATCTGCTGGCCTTCGATTTCTGGGATCTGTCCATCCCCGGCACCTCGCATACGATCCGCAGCTTCGTTGCCGCCGCCAGCAGCAATGACAACGGGCTCGACGGCAGTGATGGCTTCGACGCGGTGGCGACCGCCACGGGCATCGATGCCTTCCTGGATATCGACACCTATGTGTTCGCCTTCCTGGAGAGGGTGCCGTGGTGGAGCGCCGATCCTTCGGCGCACACCGTCGCCAGCGGGGATTATACCGTCTCGATGCTGTGGAGCGATCTTGCCGACTTCCTGATGGATCATTGGGTCGTCACGTTGCCCGGCATGGGCACGCAGGATGATCCGAGCTTCT